>NZ_JBMKJG010000010.1:0-179713 GCF_049237765.1 Enterobacter cloacae complex sp. SHL021
ATACGTCTTCGATTGGCAGCAGGAATGGCTTGTCAATCGCACGCTCTGGTTCTGGGATGTAAGAATCCAGGTAGCCAGCCAGTTCGATGATTTTCGCTTCCCACTCTGCGTCGCCTTCCAGCGCTTTCAGCGCGGAACCACGAACGATTGGGGTATCGTCGCCTGGGAAATCGTACTGAGACAGCAGTTCACGAACTTCCATCTCTACCAGTTCCAGCAGCTCTTCGTCATCAACCATGTCGCATTTGTTCAGGAACACGATGATGTAAGGAACGCCTACCTGACGACCCAGCAGGATGTGCTCACGAGTCTGAGGCATTGGGCCGTCAGTCGCAGCTACTACCAGGATCGCGCCGTCCATCTGCGCAGCACCGGTGATCATGTTTTTAACATAGTCGGCGTGGCCTGGGCAGTCTACGTGTGCGTAGTGGCGAGTCGGGGTGTCATACTCAACGTGAGAGGTGTTGATGGTGATACCACGAGCTTTTTCTTCTGGTGCGTTATCGATCTGGTCGAATGCACGAGCAGAACCACCGTAGGTTTTTGCCAGAACGGTAGTGATTGCAGCGGTCAGCGTTGTTTTACCATGGTCAACGTGGCCGATAGTACCGACGTTAACGTGCGGTTTTGTACGTTCAAACTTTTCTTTAGACATCGATTGTCCCTCTAAGACACGGATAAATCGGTGATATCACCACATCAACCAGGCGAAATGCCTGAACTGTTGAATCAAGTAAAATTGAAACAGAGAGAAACGGGAAGGAGAAGTGAAGTGGTGCTGATACCCAGAGTCGAACTGGGGACCTCACCCTTACCAAGGGTGCGCTCTACCAACTGAGCCATATCAGCACGTATTGGAGCGGGCAGCGGGAATCGAACCCGCATCATCAGCTTGGAAGGCTGAGGTAATAGCCATTATACGATGCCCGCATCCTGAAACTCGGCTACCCAGTTCTTTCTGTAACAAAAAAAGAGATTTCTCTCTTTTTAAGTTCGAGCTGATTCAGCTTTTAAACCAGCTCCGGCGGCATTTACGCTGCCAGAAAGTGGTGGTGGGGGAAGGATTCGAACCTTCGAAGTCTGTGACGGCAGATTTACAGTCTGCTCCCTTTGGCCGCTCGGGAACCCCACCGGACTTGATGGTGCCGACTACCGGAATCGAACTGGTGACCTACTGATTACAAGTCAGTTGCTCTACCTACTGAGCTAAGTCGGCATCAAGTAGCGCGCATTCTATGGATACCTGCGCGGTCATGCAACTAAAAATTTGCATAAAACGTTCTTTCGCTCACATTTTATGCTAACCACGCATCAAGCGCTGTAAAAGTAGTCATTCGCGGTCAAATATTCAACATATATGAGCGAATTGCATCGCATACACCGTAGCGTGACGGCTTCCGCGTAACGCAGCGCTTTCCATCTTTTTTCTTATTATTCCTGTCATCTGGTGTTAACCTCCTGCCCATTGTCCAAAATTAACTGTGTGATGAGCCATGATCCGGCAGTGTGATGCTGGCTCACTGAAGCATGCTTATGAGCAAAAAAGAGCAAACGTTAATGACGCCTTATCTTCACTTTAACCGCAGCCAGTGGGCTGCCCTGCGTGATTCCGTCCCTATGACGCTGACGGAAGGTGAAATCGCACGGTTAAAAGGGATAAACGAAGATCTGTCCCTGGAAGAAGTGGCAGAAATTTATCTCCCCCTCTCACGCTTGCTTAACTTCTATATCAGTTCCAACCTGCGCCGTCAGGCGGTGCTGGAACAGTTCCTTGGAACTAATGGTCAACGCATTCCTTATATCATCAGTATTGCTGGCAGCGTGGCGGTAGGTAAAAGCACAACCGCGCGTGTCTTGCAGGCTCTCCTGAGCCGCTGGCCAGAACACCGCAGCGTGGAGCTGATCACCACCGACGGCTTTCTGCACCCCAATGAGGTGTTAAAAGAACGCGGGCTGATGAAGAAGAAGGGCTTCCCGCTCTCTTATGACATGCACCGTCTGGTGAAATTTGTCTCTGACCTGAAATCCGGCGTGCCTAACGTCACGGCGCCGGTCTATTCGCACCTGATTTACGATCGCATTCCGGGCGGAGACAAAACGGTGGTGCAGCCAGACATTCTGATTCTGGAAGGGTTAAATGTGCTGCAAAGCGGGATGGATTATCCTCACGATCCACATCACGTGTTTGTCTCTGACTTCGTCGATTTCTCTATTTATGTCGATGCACCGGAAGATTTACTGCAAAGCTGGTATATCAACCGCTTCCTGAAGTTCCGCGAAGGGGCGTTCACCGACCCGGACTCCTATTTCCATCACTACGCCCAGCTTTCTGAAGAAGAGGCGGTGAAGGTGGCGACGGGCCTGTGGAACGAGATCAACTACGTAAACCTGAAAGAGAACATTCTCCCTACCCGCGAGCGGGCGAGCCTGATCCTCACCAAGAGCGAGAAGCACGCTGTCGACCAGATTCGTTTGCGGAAATAGGTTAGCAGACATAAAAAAACCGGCTCAACGCCGGTTTTTTTGTTTACGCCTGCGGCTTTTCGCCGTTTTCATCCTGATCGACCGCAAAGCAGGCCACCAGCTGACCGCGATAATCTTTCAGCTGCGGCTGTAGTTGGGTGCAAGGGCCAAAGCGGCGACTGCAACGGGCGTTGAATGCACATCCCGGAGGTGGATTCAGCGGACTTGGCAGTTCACCGGTCAGCTTAATACGCTCGCGACGATCGTCCGGGTTCAGGCGCGGTGTCGCAGAGAGCAGCGCCTGGGTGTATGGGTGGCGAGGGTTATTAAAGATCTGATCTTTCGTCCCCTTCTCCACGCAGCGCCCCAGATACATCACCATCACTTCATCAGCGATATGCTCTACCACCGACAGGTCGTGGGAGATAAATACGTAAGACAGCCCCAGCTCCTGCTGCAGATCCATCATCAGATTCAGCACCTGTGCGCGCACGGAAACGTCGAGCGCTGAGACCGGTTCATCGGCAATCACGACATCCGGATCGAGCATCAGGCCACGGGCGATGGCGATACGCTGGCGCTGACCGCCAGAGAACATATGCGGGTAGCGATCGTAATGCTCGGTTTTCAGGCCGACTTTCGCCATCATCGCCAGCGCTTTTTCACGACGCTGCTCTTTGCTGAGATTACTGTTAATCAGCAGCGGCTCTTCCAGAATCTGCCCCACTTTCTTGCGCGGGTTCAATGAACCGTACGGGTTCTGGAACACAATCTGGATTTTCTGGCGACGCAGCTTCTGCGCCTGCGGATCGTGCTTGAGCAGATCCTGTCCCTGATAATAGAGCTCGCCGCCGGTAGGCGTTTCAATCATCGTCAGCAGACGGCCTAAGGTTGATTTGCCGCAGCCCGACTCCCCGACCACCGCCAGCGTTTTGCCGCGTTCGAGGGTAAAGGAGACGCCGTCCAGCGCTTTCACCAGGCGCTCAGGGGCAAAAATCCCCTTCTTCACCGGGTAGTGTTTTTTCAGGTCGATAGCCTGCAACAGCGGTTGTTGCGTGGTGGCCTGTTGCGTACTCATAGTGTTGGCCTCCCGGCATCATCGAGTGGGTAGTGGCATTTCGACTGACGACCGTCAGCCAGCTGGTTCAGCTCAGGCTCTTCGGCACGGCATTTATCCGTCGCATACGGGCAACGCGGATTCAGCAGGCAGCCCTGCGGACGGTCATATTTACCCGGTACCACACCCGGCAGCGACGCCAGACGCGCTTTATCCTGGGCAAACTCCGGCAGCGCACGTAAAAGCGCCTGGGTATACGGATGACGCGGTGCGCGGAAGATATCGTGCGAACTTCCGGTCTCCACCACCTGTCCTGCATACATCACGATGATTTTGTGTGCAGCTTCAGCCACCAGCGCCAGGTCGTGCGTAATCAGCACCAGCGCCATGTTCTCTTTCTGCTGCAGTTCCAGCAGCAGCTCGATGATTTGCGCCTGGATGGTCACGTCCAGCGCTGTGGTCGGCTCATCGGCAATCAGCAGTTTTGGCCGACAGGCAATTGCCATCGCGATCATCACACGCTGACTCATCCCGCCAGAAAGCTGATGCGGGTAGACATCAAGGCGCGATGCCGGATCAGGGATCCCCACCTGGTTCAGCAGGTCGATCGCCCGCTGACGACGGGTTTTCTTGTTACCGCCCTGATGGACCTTGATCGCCTCCATAATCTGGAAGCCCACAGTGTAGCAGGGGTTCAGGCTGGTCATCGGGTCCTGGAAGATCATCGCCACTTCCGCGCCCACCAGCTGGCGGCGCTGTTTCTCGGAAATGCGCTTCAGATCCTGACCATTGAACTGCAGGTTTTCCGCCATCACGCGGCCCGGATAATCGATCAGCCCCATAATCGCCAGCGAGCTTACGGACTTACCGGAACCGGATTCCCCAACAATGCCAACCACTTCGCCCTGATTTACGCTGTAGCTGATGCGGTCCACGGCGCGAAACGGGGTGCCTTCATCGCCGAAGTGCACCGATAATTTATCTACATTTAATAACGCCATCTCGTGCCTCTTACTGCTTCAGTTTGGGATCAAGTGCATCGCGCAGACCATCACCCATCAGGTTAAATGCCAGCACCGTCAGCAGAATTGCCAGACCCGGGAAGGTGACAACCCACCAGGCGCTTTGTGCGAACTGCAACACGTCGGAGAGCATCGTGCCCCACTCCGGTGTTGGCGGCTGCGCACCCATGCCCAGGAAGCCAAGAGCGGCCATATCAAGAATGGCGTTAGAGAAGCCGAGCGACGCCTGAACAATCAGCGGCGCAAGGCAGTTCGGGAAGATATTGACGAACATCTGGCGCATCGCACCGGCACCGGCCACGCGGGACGCGGTGACGTAGTCGCGGTTCACTTCCACCAGCACTGCCGCACGGGTTAAACGCACGTAGTGGGGGAGTGCCACGAAGGTCAGCGCAAGCGCGGCGTTACCGATCGACGGGCCAAATATCGCCACCAGCACCAGGGCCAGCAGCAGGCTTGGCAGCGCCAGCATGATGTCGACGATACGCATGATGATGTTATCAACAATGCCGCCAAAATAACCCGCAACCAGGCCGAGGATGATCCCCATGATCAGGGACAGCACCACCACCAGGCAGCCCACCAGCAGCGACAGGCGCGCGCCGTACATCAGACGCGACAACACGTCGCGACCTACATCATCGGTACCCAACAGGTGAGCCAGGCTCCCGCCGTCCTGCCATGCAGGGGGGGCCAGCAGCGCGTCACGGAACTGATCCGCCGGGTTATACGGTGCAAGCACGTTTGCAAACACGGCAATCAGGATCATGACAGAGACATAGACCAGCCCCACTACCGCGCCTTTATTGCGCTTGAAGTAGTGCCAGAATTCCTGCAGCGGCGTCATTGGAACCGGTGCAGCAACCACTTTATTTTCAGAAACGTGTGACATGATGGCCCCTTACTTCTTATGACGAATACGCGGGTTCACCACGCCGTACAGCAAATCGACCAGCAGGTTGACGAGAATAATCATCGTCGCGACCAGCAATACACCGCCCTGCACGACCGGATAGTCACGGCGTTGCAGCGCGTCAATCAGCCAGCGGCCAAGGCCCGGCCAGGAGAAGATGGTTTCGGTCAGGATCGCCCCTGCCAGCAGCGTACCCACCTGCAGACCGATAACGGTCACCACCGGCAACATGGCGTTACGCAGCGCATGAACGATGATGACTCGCATACGCGTCAGGCCCTTGGCACGCGCGGTACGAATATAATCCTCGCCCAGCACTTCCAGCATTGACGAACGGGTCATACGCACGATCACCGCCAGAGGGATCGTACCAAGCACCATCGCCGGCAGGATCATATGCGCGACCGCATCAATAAAGTTGCCCTCTTCGCCCCATATCGCCGTATCAATCAGCATAAAGCCGGTCAGCGGGTTGGAATCATCGAGGAAGACCATATCGCTGACACGTCCGGAGACCGGCGTCAGGTTAAGCTGCACCGAGACCAGCATAATCAGCATCATGCCCCACCAGAAGATCGGCATGGAGTAGCCGGTCAGCGCCAGGCCCACGGCGGTGTGGTCAAAAATAGAGCCACGTTTAACGGCAGCCAGCACCCCGACAGGGATACCTACCGCAGTTGCAAAAATCATGGCGCAGATGCCAAGCTCCAGTGTCGCTTTAAAACGCGGCACGAACTCGTCCCACACCGGAAGACGGCTTTTCAGTGAAATCCCTAAGTCACCATGCATGACACCCCAGATATAGTGGAGGTACTGCTGCCACATCGGCTTATCGAGGCCGAGTTCAGCCAGCAGCTGCGCATGACGTTCAGGGGAAATACCACGCTCGCCCGCCATAATCATTACCGGGTCGCCGGGGATCATATGGACGAAGGCAAAAGTGAGAAGGGTGATACCGATAAACGTGGGGATGACAAGTCCCAGACGTCGGAGGATGAACTGCAACATAACCCGGATTCTCTCTGAAGACGCACGACCAGTGGCGTGGCGTCTGTATTGCTCACAAATGTAAATTCCCTCTCCCGCAGGAGAGGGTTAGGGTGAGGGCAAGCATGGCACGCCCCTCACCCTTGCCCTCTCCCAATGGGAGAGGGAGAACACCCTACTGATTATTCAACAGATACGTTTTCGAAGTGGTGTTTGCCCAGCGGATCAACCACGTAGCCTTTCACTTCTTTGCGCACTGGCTCGTACACGGTGGAGTGAGCAACAATCAGAGCCGGAGCCTGATCGTGCATAACAACCTGTGCCTGCTTGTAGAGTTCAATACGTTTGTTGTGATCGTCGGTGGCACGTGCCGGCTGGATCAGGTCTTCAAACGGCTTGTAACACCAGCGAGAGTAGTTAGAGCCGTCTTTTGCCGCCGCGCAGCTGAAGAGGGTGGCGAAGAAGTTGTCCGGATCCCCGTTGTCACCGGTCCAGCCCATCATCACTGCCTGATGCTCACCCGCTTTGGCGCGCTTCAGATACTCGCCCCACTCGTAGGTAACAATCTTGGCCTGAACGCCGATTTTCGCCCAGTCAGCCTGAACCATTTCAGCCATACGGCGTGCGTTCGGGTTGTACGGACGCTGTACCGGCATCGCCCACAGTTCAACGGTAAAGCCTTTATCCTGCCCTGCTTCCTTCAGCAGCGCTTTCGCTTTCTCTGGGTCGTAGGTGTAGTCTTTAACGTCATCGTTATAGCCCCACATGGTTGGCGGGATCAGGTTTTTAGCCGCAACGCCGGCGCCCTGGTAAACGGCCTTGATGATCGCTTCTTTGTTCACCGCATAAGTCAGCGCCTGACGCACTTTCACGTCATCAAACGGTTTCTTCTCGGTGTTGAATGAGAGATAGCCCACGTTCAGGCCAGCCTGCTCCATCAGGTTGATATTCTTGTCCTGCTTCATGCGGGCGATATCAGCCGGGTTCGGGTATGGCATAACCTGGCATTCGTTTTTCTGCAGTTTTGCGTAACGCACAGACGCGTCAGGCGTGATGGAGAAGACCAGACGGTCGATCTGTGGTTTGGTACCCCAGTAGCCCGGGAACGCTTTGTACAGAATACGGGAGTCTTTCTGGTACTGCAGCAGCTGGAACGGACCGGTACCGATTGGGTTCAGGTCCACTTTTTCCGGCGTGCCGGCTTTCAGCATGTTGTCCGCGTACTCTTTAGAGAGGATAGAGGCGAAGTCCATGGCCAGGTCAGCCAGGAATGGCGCTTCCGGGCGAGTCAGCACGAACTGAACGGTTTTATCGTCCACTTTTTTCACTTCAGCGATCAGGTCTGGCAGACCCATCCCTTCGAAGTACTCATAGCTGCCGCCGGACACTTTGTGGTACGGGTTCTGAGCGTTTTTCTGACGATCGAAGGAGAACACAACGTCATCGGCGTTGAAGTCGCGCGTTGGTTTGAATTCTTTGCTGTCCTGCCACTTCACGCCCTGGCGCAGGTGGAAGGTATAGGTTTTACCGTCTTCGCTGACGTCCCACTTCTCCGCCAGGCCAGGAATCACTTCCGTGGTACCGGTTTTGAATTCAACCAGACGGTTATAGATCGGCACAGAGCTTGCGTCGTAAGTCGTACCAGAGGTAAAGAGCTGTGGGTTAAAGCCTTCCGGCGAGCCTTCAGAACAGTAAACCAGGGTTTTTGCCTGTACGCTTGCTGCCACGGTCATAGCCACCAGGCTCAGACCAAGCTTCAGCATCCCTGACTTCTTCAAGGAAATACTCATTATTCTGCTCCAATGTGATGTTTTGCTTTGTTGTGTTACGCCGCCTGACCTTTATTTATTTTTTACCCGGTCCGGTCGGTGATGCCCGAAGGCGTTAAAGGGATGGAGAATCCTTTCAGAAGAGCGTTGGAGTTGCAGCGCAGATCGTCCCTGAAATGCCCCTCGTGCCCTACAATCTGTCAACAGAATGTGAAAACGTCAATACAGGTAACGGGGATTTACGCTGAGTGTGAGAAACCGCAAACAAAGATTAAAAAAACTATGTACGCCAGTTTTCAGCAGGGAAATTTATGCTACTCGTCATGTTGCAGCACAAATATCTTCATATTTCGCAACAATCAGTGATTAACTTTTATTCAGAATGGGTAAATTTTCTTGCAGAACGGTGATTATCTGAGCACTAAATGCCGCGAACGTTAAAACGCACAGCGAAAAATGCTGAGGTTATCCATAAGCAACGCGAAAAAAGATCAATCTATATATAAAAAAATACAATGGATTATGTCACAAAATCACGAACAGGCAGGAAGAAGCAGGACTAAGAGGTGTTTTGGCTAATCTGGACGAATAAAGCGTTAATGCAAAAAGGGCTAACCTTGCGGTTAGCCCTTTTTTGAATGTGGTCGGCGAGAGAGGATTCGAACCTCCGACCCACTGGTCCCAAACCAGTTGCGCTACCAAGCTGCGCTACTCGCCGAATGCGGAGCGCATCTTACTGCTGAGGTGCGCCCCCGTCAATCCCTTAATTTAAAAAAGCCATCCAACTGGCGATAAACTCGCCAGGCAAGCTACTGCGCGGCTTTCTGGCTGCTTTCAGGCAGTTTGCACCAGTTGTTATTTTCGTTAATCCCCCCGTCCGGAGAGGTATAACCCAGGCACCCCATGATGGTGTCGTACAACTCAACGTGACGGCGCGGTACCTTAATTTCTGCCTGCTGTTTCAGATGAGCAAACATTTTGGCTTTGTCAGGGTTCTCCAGGTACTTATCTGACACCCACATAATCATCGGTACACGGAATTGCTCCGGCGGCGCCAGCTTACGCGGCGTACCGTGCAAATGCTCTTGCTCGTTGATGGACTCGCCGTGATCAGCCGCATAGATCACAATCGCTTTCTTATCGCGAAGCTGGTCAATTACCCGGCTGAGGAACGTATCCACATACAGCACCGAGTTATCATAGGCATTAATCAGCTCCTGCTTGCTGCAGTATTTATTAATACCGATGCACTCAGGTTGCCATTTTGCGAAATCACGCGTGTAACGCTGATAGTAGCTGTAGTGCGATCCCTTGGTGTGCAGAACAATAAGATGCTTACCCTGCGGATGATTTTTCAGCGACTGCTCCATTTCTGAGAGTAGCAGCATGTCATCAACGGTCTTACCGCGGTTACGCGGCTCGGCGCCAATCTGCTCACGGTACGCGATGTTATCTGCAAGGGTGTTGGTGTAGAACCACATCTCACTTTGCATGGCGAACAAGTCTGAGCTGAAGCCAAGCTGCTTCAGTACGGCAAATACATTCTGCTCTTTAAGGGTACGCTGCGGGTTATCACTCGCACCGCCTTCACGTACAAACATACAGCGCAGCGAAAGCTTTGTGGCGGTATCACAAGAATAGCCGCGGTAAGCCACCAGGTTCTTTTCCTGTGCCAGTTTAGGCGTGGTATCACGGTCATAGCCCAGAATACCCATATGATCCCAGCGCGTTGTTTCACCAATAACAAACACGACGTAAGTATCATCGAGCCCGTCAGCGGGTGCCTCGTAGTGGAATTTTTTGGTCGGATTCATCAGCGATTTCACATCGCTGGATTCATCCGCCTGCGCCCAGGCATAGAGACCTAACGCTGAAAGCCAGTTTGACGGCAGATACGAGTTGGCCACAACTCCGCCATAGCTTGGCATATCGACACCCGTTGCCTTTTCGATGCGTTTTTGCTGTTTTTCCATCAGGCGAATAGGCGCCCATACCAGCAAACCGGCCAGCAGGACCACGGCGACAGTGCGGATCCGCTGTCCACGAGTGCGCAACTGGCGTAACAACGTATAGCGGCAGGTATTACTCCAGATAAAGAAGAGTGGGAGCAGACAGGTTAAAATTGTCCAGACGATAAAGCCTTTACCCACAACCTCTTTCGAGAGGTCAATGTCAGTGGTCATTACCGACGCAACGATACCGTAGCCTATGACGACGTTCATAAAGGTCATGTAATAGCTGGCGGCGGCGGAAATTATCACCACCAGCGAGGCCAGAATTTGCCACGTGCGACGGCCGAAGAGAGATAACAGGCGTAACAAGAAAAATGTAGCAAGGACTGAGCCGAACACTTCAATAGCGGCAAAAATTCCATTTCTTACGGTGAGGTCTTCGAAATAACCTTCCACTCGTCTGAACAGCACCGCGCCATTCAGAAATAATCCGATATAGACAGCCAGCATCAGACACAATCTTTGCTGGGTAATAGACCTAATGTATTTCATGCAAACAACCCTGGGGGAAGGGGTATAAAGACCCGCCGAATCTCAGTGAGAAAGCGGACAGAGTAAGTAAATGCGTAAGAAAGCGTTATCAGAAACGTCTACAAGCGCCGTAAGTAGACCACAGCGGGAGAGAAAAGTGGCAGCGGAGAATGTGATCGGTGCAAATTTTTACAAAATAACAAGTCTGGAAGCATATCAAATAAAAGTTAAAGAGGCCGTTAAGGCCTCTTTAATTTAGGTTAAGCATGTGCTTCATTAAACACTTCGCGCTGCGGCTGCCGAATCGTCGTCGACAGGGCCAGTGAAATAATCAACAGGGCGAATATTACGCAGAAGGTGACATAGAATCCGCCGAACAGCGAGGCAATTAACGAGCCGCAAATGCTGCCGATGCCAAAGCCTAAGTAAATCACGCCGTAATTTTTCGCCAGGTTGTTCAGACCAAAGAACTCGCTCACCAGTGACGGGAACACCGTGATGGTGCCGCCGAAGTTAAAGGCCACGCAGGCAATCGCAGCAAAGAAAGTCGCTTCATTCAGGGGCGCAAACAGCAGGGCCGCCATACCCACCAGTGAAACCACCTGTCCAAGGGTAATCACGCGGATACGGGCAATCTTGTCGGACAGGATACCCAGCACCAGACGACCAGACAGGTTAGCGATAGAGATCACGGTCACCGCGTTTGCCGCCGTCATGGCATCCAGTTTAACCATGCCCTGCGCGATATCTTTCGCCACACCAATCACATACAGGCCACTCATGCAGGCCGTCAGGAACATCACCGCCAGCATCCAGTACTGGGGTTTACGCATGGATTGAGCCAGGGTGAAGTCATTCTCCACCACGCCGTTAACGGTTTTCACTTCCTGCTGCGGTGCGTCTTTCATCAGCGTCGCGCCAAACAGGATCATCACCAGGACGATAGCCCCCCAGATCATGAAGGTTTTTTCGAGGCCAACCGACGCCAGCAGATGAGAGTCGATAAATTTAAATCCGAGGCTGCCCAGGCCATAAGAACCGATGGCAAACGCGGAGATTAACCCTTTACGCTCCGGGAACCATTTGACGCAGTTTGACAGGGTCAGCAGATAACCGGCACCGTCCGCCAGACCAACCAGTACCCCGGCGCTCAGCCAGAGCATCATCAGGTTGTTTGAATACGCCGTCAGGAAAAAGCCCAATCCCAGCAGGATCCCCGAGGCCATCGTGACGCGTTTCACGCCGAACCGCTCCTGCAATTTGCCCGCAACCGAAGAGGACAGCGCCAGCCCAAGGCTTAGCAAACCGAAAGAGAACGCCACCTGACTGATCGGCGCGCCGAGCTTGTCGGAAAGGGCACTGTTAAACAGGCTCCAGGTATAGACCGAGCCCAACGCAAACTGGGTGACGATGGTGCCAAAGAGCGTCAGCCAGCGTGTACGATTGTAGGAAGATGTATTCATGGCAGTTGTCCTGCAAGAGAAAGTAAGGGAATTTGCTGAGGACAACGATAAACAAAACCCTGATCCAGCTGGGGGAAAACGGCATGAGATGCAGGAGAAACGGAATGAAATGCCTGGAATCGGGAATGAACGACCTTGCCGGGGAATGAAGCGACAGAATGTTAGTGCCCGCTATCGCTACAACCCCCACGGTTATTGTATTCAAGATGTTAACGTGACGTTTAAAATAGTAACAACGTTAGAAATTTGCACTTACGCCCAGCGTGTACAAAAACTGCTCTCCCGTCGTGCTGTCCTCCCCCTGCGCTAAGGAAGCATACGCCGCCATGTGCGAGGTGAAAGGGATATCGGTGCCTACGGTGACATCCATCCAGTTGCCATTTTGAGCCGGGGCAGGCGTTTGCGGCATCCCGAACTGGGATTTCCACTGATTTTCACCATACTGCTGGTTATAGCTAATCTGCGCCCAGGGACGAAGTTCGCCATATTGCGTATCCACGCGCCAGCCTAGCGTACTCACGCTGGCATGCCACAGGGGATCGGTCAGCGCCTGGGTTGTCACGCTATCACCAAACTCATTAATCATCATTGGCGTGGTACCGTCATAACGCCATGCCACCACCGGGCCGGTCGTGACATGACCCGCCAGCGGAAAATTCCAGCCGACGCTCATCGCCCCCGCGGAGGTCGAGCCAGAGGGCAGATTCAGAGCCAGCCCCGGCGCATTTTGCGAAGACTGGATGCGCTCCGCCAGGATATCGTCATAACGCGGTTGGTGATCCGCATCCCATGTATAGCGTTCCGCCGTATTACTTTGCGGGTCTGAAACGATATATTCCTGTTGCCAGGCAAATGCTGAGTGACCAGAAAGCAGACAGGCTGAAATCCCCACCAGGCCAGAAACAGCATGGCGACCACTGATTTTTTTTATCATCAAAGCGACTCCAGAGAGAGCCGAATTCGGCGATTTTTATCATTGTTCAGGAAGAGGTTTTTAGGGCTTATGGCCCTGTATTAACTATTGTCTTTACAGGTCACACGTCAAGCCTGACGGAATGAAATTTTTGCGATAACCGTGTCATAAGGGAGATAACCGATGCAACGTTGCGGTTGGGTAAGCCAGGATCAGCTCTATATCGACTATCACGATCGGGAATGGGGCGTGCCGGAAACGGACGGCAAAAAACTTTTCGAGATGATCTGCCTGGAGGGTCAGCAGGCGGGTTTGTCATGGATTACGGTATTGAAGAAACGCGAAAACTACCGCAATGCCTTTCATCAGTTCGATCCCGTCCGGGTCGCCGCGATGACCGACGACGACGTGGAGCGACTGGTGCAGGATGCAGGCATCATCCGCCATCGCGGTAAGATCCAGGCCATTATCGGTAACGCACGCGCTTACCTGGCAATGGAACAAAACGGTGAACCGTTCTCAGAGTTTGTCTGGACGTTTGTGAATAACGATCCGCAAATCACGCAGGCCGCCACGCTCGCGGAAATTCCCGCCTCGACTCCGGCCTCGGACGCACTCTCGAAAGCGCTGAAAAAACGCGGCTTTAAGTTTGTCGGCTCCACCATCTGCTACGCCTTTATGCAGGCCTGTGGCCTGGTCAATGACCATGTTACCGGCTGCTTCTGTCATCCGGGAGGCCATCATGATCCGCAAATGGCAAAGTGATAATACCGCGTCGCTGTTGAGCCTATGGCTTGAAAGTACCACGGAAGCGCATCCGTTTATTGAGGCGAGCTACTGGAAAGAGAACGAAGCCATGGTGCGGGACGTTTATCTGCCGTCGGCCGAAACCTGGGTCTGGGAACAGGATGGCGAACCTTACGGGTTTATCAGCGTGATGCAGTCTCAGTTTGTCGGCGCACTATTTGTCGCACCGGCGTACATCGGCAAAGGCATCGGACGCGCGCTGCTGAACCACGTTCAACAGCGCTTCCCGCACTTAAGCCTGGAGGTGTATCAAAAAAATGTCCGGGCGGTGAATTTCTACCATGCTCAGGGCTTTCGCATCGAGGACAGCGCCTGGCAGGACGACACCCAACACCCGACGTGGATCATGAGCTGGCAGGCGGATCAAACGCCGTCAGAGTAAGCTCGGGGCCCTGATATTTCTCAACCCATGCCAGCGCCGTATTGCCTGCGCAGCCATTCCCCAGCTTCGAGCTGGGGAGATCTTTGGTCAGTACGTTAACGGCACCGTTTTTACAAATACCGCTCTCGTCCAGGTCCGGCCACGCGCCCTGGTGGATGCAGATCACGCCTGGTTTGATTCCGTCGCTCACCACCGCTCCGGCCAACACCTGCCCACGATGATTCCAGACGCGCACCAGATCGCCATCCGCAATCCCGCGCGCTTTCGCATCTTCAGCATGAAGCGTGATCGGCTCCCGCCCGGCGACCGCATACTGCTCGCGCAGCGACGAATAGTTAAGCTGGCTGTGCAGGCGATGCGCGGGGTGCGCGGATAACACCTGGAGCTGCTCCGGCTGGGCATTGCCGTGCCACTCATCCGGTTCAAGCCATGTGGGATGCGCAGGACAATCCGCGTACCCAAAGCGGGCAATGCGCTCACTGTAAATCACAATCTTTCCGCTCTCGGTTTTCAGCGGATGGTTCTCCGGGTCGCGACGGAAATCGGCGAAACGGACAAACTGCGCGTTCTGCTCGCTCTCCGGCATTTCGAAAATCGCGTTCGCTTCCCAGAATTCCGCAAACGGCGGCAGCGTCACCCCCTGGGCCGCACCGCGCTGAGCGGCAATCTGATAGAATGTTTCCAGCCACTCAAGATCGGTTTTCCCTTCGGTGAAACGCTCACGACCGCCTGCTTCCCACCGTTCGCTCAGTTCCGCAAATACGTCAAAATCATCACGCGCTTCATCCCGCGGTGCGACCACACGCTTCATCGGCACCATATGCTGATTGCTGTAGTCACCGGTCATGGTGAGATCGTTACGCTCGTACGAAGTCGTGGCCGGCAGCACGATATCGGCATGTTTGGCGGAGGCGGTCCAGAAGCATTCCGAAATCACCACCAGCTCCGGCTTCTGCCAGGCGCGGATAAGACGATTGGTATCCTGATGGTGCGTGAAATTCGCCCCACCCGCCCACCAGACAAACTTAATATCCGGGAAATGGCGGTCCAGACCGTTATGCTGATAAAATCCGCCCGGGTTTTCCAGGGCTTCAACAATACGCGCCACCGGAATTTTATCCACGGCATCAACGCCGCCCTTCACCGATCCCTGCATGGAGGCCAGCACGGCGGCTTTACGGGTGGGGTTGCCGCCATTGGCGAAGTGATAAGAGAGCCCAAACCCGCCGCCCGGCGTACCAATTTGCCCGAGCATCGCGGCAAGCGTCACCAGCATCCAGTGTTTTTGCTCGCCAAACTGCTGGCGCTGCATGCCCCAACCGGACATCAACATCGTGGCATTTTCATGGAACAATGCTGCCAGTTCACGGAGCTTGTCAGCAGGAATGCCACAAATACCTGCTGCCCACGCTGCCGTTTTGGCAACACCATCCGTTTTACCCGTCAGATAATCGGCGAATTTGTCGAAGCCCGATGTGCAACGCGCGAGGAAGTCGGCGTCGTGCCAGCCATTCTCTACCAGCGTGTGGGCGATACCCAGCATCATCGCCACGTCAGTACCCATATGCGGGGCGAGCCATTCGGCACTGTCACCAAAGAAATCCATGGTTTCAGAGCGCATGGGGTCAATACAGATGATGCGCTTACCGCTCTTGCGCAGCGCATCAAAATAGCCAATACCCTGCTCGTCGGAAGCATTCCAGGCAATTTTCAGCGTGTTGAGAGGGTTGGCACTCCACAGCACCACCACCTCGGTATGCTCCAGTACCAGCGGCCAGCTGGTCTGCTGCTGATAAACCTCATTACCACCGACGACGTACGGCATGATCGCCTGCGCCGCGCCGGTGGAGTAATCCCCCAGATGGCCCGTGTAGCCGCCGGCCAGGCTCATGTAGCGCTGCAGCAATGTCGATGCTTTATGCAGCACGCCGTTAGAACGCCAGCCGTAAGAGCCGGCAAAAATGGATGCTGGCCCATAGCTGTCGCGGATGCGCTTGTGCTGGGCGTGGATCAGCGCCAGCGCGTCATCCCAGCTCACACGCACAAACTCATCCTGACCACGAATGCCCTGCGGCTTGTCCGGCGAAGCCAGAAATCCTTTACGCACCATCGGCCAGCGCACGCGGGTTTTGCTGTGCACCTGATCGCGAACGACGGTCTGTAAAGAGTTAGGGTGTTGTGTTGGCAATGCCCCACGGGAAGACAGGACATTTTCGCCGTCGGTTTCGACCAGCATCGGCCCCCAGTGGGCGGCAGTCAGAATGGTTTTTGTTGAGGTGCTCAAAGCGTGCGCTCCTGGTTGCGTGCAGGTTTACGGTCTTGTTATTGAGGCCGTTTATGGTTTGTCACAAATTTCAGAGTTATCCCCGGAATTTTCTCCGTATCCGGACGTCATAATCAACTGCCACGTCCGTCGTGGCAAAGAATAAAAAGGATTAAGGAAAGAAGATGAAAAAACGCGTACTCGTTATTGCCGCTCTGGTGAGCGGTGCACTGGCGGTTTCTGGCTGCACAACAAACCCATACACCGGTGAACGCGAAGCGGGTAAATCCGGCATCGGCGCGGGTATCGGTTCACTGGTCGGGGCGGGTGTAGGTGCGCTCTCCTCCTCCAAAAAAGACCGCGGTAAAGGTGCGCTGATTGGCGCAGCGGCAGGCGCAGCGCTCGGTGGCGGCGTGGGTTATTACATGGATGTGCAGGAAGCGAAGCTGCGCGACAAAATGAAAGGCACAGGCGTGAGCGTCACGCGCAGCGGTGACAACATCATCCTGAATATGCCTAACAACGTGACCTTCGACAGCAGCAGCGCAACGCTGAAACCTGCCGGTGCGAATACCCTGACCGGCGTGGCGATGGTGCTAAAAGAGTACAACAAGACCGCCGTGAATGTGATTGGCTACACCGACAGCACCGGCAGCCAGGAGCTGAACATGCGTCTGTCTCAGCAGCGTGCTGATTCCGTGGCCAGCTCGCTGATCACCCAGGGCGTTGAAGCGAACCGTATCCGCACCAGCGGTATGGGCCCGGCAAACCCTATCGCCAGCAACAGCACGGCGGAAGGCAAAGCGCAGAACCGCCGCGTTGAGATTACGTTGAGTCCTGTGCAGTAAGTAGAAGCAAAACGGCAACATTCGTTGCCGTTTTAAGTGTTTGCGCCCTCTCCCGTGGGAGAGGGTTAGGGTGAGTGCATCAAGCAGCACCTTCCATAATGAACCACTTGCCATCGTTGATTTTCCCGCTAAGGTATTCTCACTAAAGTCAGGGAATTCAGTGATGAGCAAACCAACACGGGCCACCATCAGCGACGTGGCGAAAGCCGCCAGAACCGGTAAAACCAGTATTTCACGCTATCTCAACGGCGAGAAACACCTGCTTTCCGATGCGCTGCTGGCACGTATTGAACAGGCCATTGCCGATCTCGACTACCGCCCCAGCATCATGGCGCGCGGACTTAAACGTGGCCGTACCCGCCTTATCGGGCTTATCATCGCCGATATTACCAACCCCTACTCGGTAAACGTGCTGAGCGGTATCGAAGCCGCCTGTCGCGAGAAAGGTTTTACCCCGCTGGTCTGTAACACCAACAATGAGGTGGACCAGGAGCTGCATTATCTCGATCTGCTGCGCAGCTACCAGGTGGAAGGTATCGTGGTCAATGCCGTGGGTATGCGTGAGGAAGGGTTAAACCGGCTGCAACAGTCTTCCCTGCCGATGGTGCTCATCGATCGTAAAATCCCGGAATTCGCCTGCGACGTTGTCGGGCTGGATAATACCCAGGCGGCCACGACTGCCACCGAACATCTGATCGAACAGGGCTTCGAAGCAATTCTGTTCCTGAGCGAGCCGCTGGGCATGGTGAATACCCGTCGCGAGCGCCTGAATGCATTTCGTGCCACCCTGGAGCGTTATCCCGGAGTGATCGCCGAAAACGCCGAAACTCCGCTTCATGAAGCCGACCAGCTCGACAATACCCTGCGTCAGTTCCACACGCGCCATCGCGGGATGCGCAAAGCTGTGATTTCGGCCAATGGGGCGCTGACGCTTCAGGTCGCCCGCTCGCTCAAACGCATTGGCCTGCACTGGGGCAGCGATATCGGCCTGCTGGGCTTCGATGAACTGGAGTGGGCAGAACTGGCCGGGGTAGGCATCACCACGCTCAAACAGCCGACCTGGCAAATCGGCTATGCCGCTGTTGAACAAGTGGTTCGTCGCATTGAAGGGATCAGCGATGCCGTGCGCGAGCAGGTCTTTTCCGGCGAGCTGATTGTCCGCGGCTCCACCGCCCGTTAATTTCCCCTTGTGATGACGATCATAAATTCAACATCCTGAACTTTTCTTTGGAACCGGTTCCATCTAGCGTAATAGTATCGATGTACGTTTGATGGAGTTCCTGAATGGGCAGAAAAATAATGGTGGTCACCGCCGCGTATGGTGCGGATCAGGTACGACAGGCTGGCGGCCAACGGGCGATGTTGCCCGTAATTGCCGGTGCGGGTGCCGACGGCGTAGAGATCCGCCGGGAGCTGTTCAACAGCGAAGAGCTACAGGCGCTGCCTGCGCTGGGAGAATCCATTGAGCTGCTGGGCCTGCTGGCGTGTTATTCCGCACCCGCCCCCCTGTTTATGCCCGACGGTACCCTCAACCCCGACCTTCCCCGCTACCTTTCCGAAGCCAGCACGCTCAACGCGCTGTGGCTGAAGGTATCCCTGGGACATTTCAGCGGCACCCGGCCGCTTACCGCCCTGCGCGCTTTGCTCAATGAGAGCGGCATGGCACTGGTGGTGGAAAACGACCAGACCGACTGCGGCCAGCTTGCGCCGATGCAGCGCTTCCAGGCCGCCTGCCGGGAAATGGCGCTCCCCGTCACGCTGACCTTCGACATGGGGAACTGGCTGTGGGTCGGCGACTCACCGGAAGAAGCGGCAACCCGTCTGGCTCCGGCGGTCAGCTATATCCATGTGAAAGCCGCCGTACCGCATAAAGCGCAGTTCCGCGCCGTCGCGCCGGATCGCGCCGATGCGCGCTGGCTGGCCCTGCTCAGTCAGTTGCCTGCCGATGCCCCACGCGGGATCGAGTTCCCGCTGGAAGGGGCGGACTTAACCGCTGTCACCCGGCATTACGTTAACCTGCTGCGCGAGGAGTAAACCATGCACAAGACACTGGATGTGATCACTATCGGTGAAGCCATGGCGATGTTTGTCGCTACCGAAACCGGTGAGCTGAGCACGGTTGAGCACTTTATCAAACGCGTGGCAGGCGCAGAGCTGAATGTGGCAACGGGGCTGGCACGCCTCGGCCTGAAAACAGGCTGGGTCAGCCGCGTGGGTGACGACAGCTTTGGTCACTTCGTTCTTGATTCGCTGAAAAAAGAGGGGATTGATGCCGCAGGCGTAACGCTCGATGGACGCTTCCCGACCGGCTTTCAGCTTAAATCTAAAGTCGAAAATGGAACCGATCCCATCGTGGAATACTTCCGCAAAGGGTCGGCGGCAAGCCATCTCTCGGTGGAAGATTATCACGCCGACTACTTTGCGAGTGCACGCCATCTGCACCTGAGTGGTGTGGCAGCCGCGTTGTCAGCCAGCTCGTATGAACTGCTCGATCATGCCGCGACCACCATGAAGGCTCAGGGGAAAACGATCTCTTTCGATCCTAACCTGCGCCCGGTGTTGTGGAAAAGCGAGGCGGAGATGGTCGAGAAGCTGAACCGTCTGGCATTCCAGGCGGACTGGGTTCTGCCGGGGGTGAAAGAAGGCGTGATCCTCACCGGTGAAAATACGCCGGAAGGGATTGCCGATTTTTACCTGAATAAAGGGGTAAAAGCGGTGGTACTGAAAACCGGTGCCGATGGCGCATGGTTTAAAACCGCGGATGGTGAACAGGGCGCGGTCGCGGCCGTGAAGGTTGAGAACGTAGTCGATACCGTCGGCGCGGGCGATGGCTTTGCTGTCGGGGTCATTAGCGCCCTGCTGGAAGGCAAACTGCTACCGCAGGCCATCGCCCGGGGCAACTGGATCGGCTCGCTGGCCATTCAGGTGCAGGGCGACAGTGAAGGATTGCCGACGCGCGCGCAGCTTAAGGAATAAATCCCCTCTCCCGTGGGAGAGGGCCAGGGTGAGGGCAACGACCCGCACATATAATTAAACCACCGTGTACCCTACAGACAACGGCGGTAACAACCTCAACAACAGAGGCAAGCCTATGAACAGTTCGACCAATGCAGTAAAACGCTGGTGGTACATCATGCCAATCGTGTTTATCACGTACAGCCTGGCGTACCTTGATCGTGCCAACTTCAGTTTCGCATCCGCCGCGGGGATCACCGAAGACCTCGGGATCACCAAAGGTATTTCATCTCTGCTGGGCGCCCTTTTCTTCCTGGGCTACTTCTTCTTCCAGATCCCCGGCGCGATCTACGCCGAACGCCGCAGCGTGCGTAAGCTGATCTTCGTCTGTCTGATCCTGTGGGGCGCCTGCGCGTCGCTTACCGGCGTGGTCAATAATATCCCTGCCCTGGCCGCTATTCGCTTTATCCTTGGGGTAGTTGAGGCGGCGGTGATGCCCGCAATGCTGATCTACATCAGCAACTGGTTTACCAAATCTGAACGTTCCCGTGCGAACACCTTCCTGATCCTCGGTAACCCGGTCACCGTACTGTGGATGTCAGTGGTGTCCGGCTACCTGATCCAGTCTTTCGGCTGGCGTGAGATGTTTATCATCGAAGGGGTGCCGGCAATCATCTGGGCCTTCTGCTGGTGGGTGCTGGTAAAAGATAAGCCTGCTCAGGCGAAATGGCTCTCCGAAGATGAAAAAGCCGCACTGCAGGCGCAGCTGGATAAAGAGCAGCAAGGGCTGAAGGCGGTGCGTAACTATGGCGAAGCCTTCCGCTCCCGCAACGTGATCCTGCTGTGCGCGCAGTATTTTACCTGGAGTATCGGCGTGTACGGTTTCGTACTGTGGTTGCCGTCAATTATCCGCAGCGGCGGGGAAAATCTCGGTATGGTGGAAGTCGGCTGGCTCTCCTCCGTGCCCTATCTGGCGGCAACTATCGCGATGATCATCGTCTCCTGGGCATCGGACAAACTGCAAAATCGTAAGCTGTTTGTCTGGCCACTGCTGCTGATCGCTGCCTTTGCTTTCATCGGCTCCTGGGCCGTGGGCGCAAACCACTTCTGGGTCTCCTATACGCTGCTGGTGATTGCCGGTGCGGCGATGTACGCCCCGTATGGTCCCTTCTTCGCCATCATCCCGGAGATGCTGCCGCGTAATGTGGCAGGCGGCGCGATGGCACTGATTAACAGTATGGGTGCGCTCGGTTCGTTCTGCGGCTCCTGGTTCGTTGGTTACCTGAACGGTGCAACCGGCAGCCCGTCAGCCTCATACATCTTTATGGGAGTGGCGCTTTTCGCCTCAGTATGGCTTACTCTGATTGTTAAGCCTGCTAATAATCAACAACTCCCCGTCGGCGCACGCCACGCCTGAATCATTAAAAATCAACGGAGATAAGCATGAAGCCGTCCGTCATTTTGTATAAAGCACTGCCTGATGATCTGCAAAAACGCCTGGAAGAACACTTCGCCGTCACGCAGGTGAAGAACCTAAGCCCGGAGACGGTGGCACAACACGCCGGGGCGTTCGCCCGGGCCGAAGGCCTGCTGGGTTCAAGCGAAAAAGTGGATGTCGCGTTGCTGGAAAAAATGCCGAAGCTTCGTGCTACCTCAACCGTTTCCGTGGGTTACGACAATTTTGACGTGGACGCCCTCAACGCGCGCAACATCCTGCTGATGCATACACCACATGCCCTGACGGAGACGGTGGCCGACACGCTGATGGCGTTGATGCTCAGCACTGCCCGCCGCGTGGTGGAGGTGGCCGATCGCGTCAAAGCGGGCGAGTGGACAAAAAGCATCGGCCCGGACTGGTTCGGTGTGGATGTTTATGGCAAAACGCTGGGGATTGTTGGCATGGGCCGGATCGGCCTGGCACTGGCGCAGCGTGCGCATTTCGGTTTTAACATGCCGATTCTGTATAACGCACGTCGCCATCACAGCGAAGCCGAAGAACGCTTCAACGCCCGCTATTGCGAGTTGGATACGCTGTTGCAGGAAGCGGATTTTGTCTGTCTGATCCTGCCTCTGACGGACGAAACCCGGCATCTGATTGGCAAAGCGGCGTTTGAAAAGATGAAGAAATCCGCCATTTTCATCAATGCGGGTCGTGGCCCGGTCGTTGATGAGAAGGCGTTAATTGAGGCGCTACAAAACGGTGAGATCCATGCGGCCGGTCTGGACGTGTTTGAACAGGAGCCGCTGCCGGTGGATTCGCCGCTGCTTTCGCTGCCTAACGTGGTCGCGCTGCCCCATATTGGTTCTGCGACGCACGAGACGCGTTACAACATGGCGGCCACCGCGGTGGATAATCTGATCGCCGCGCTGAACGGAAACGTGGAGAAAAACTGCGTCAATCCACAGGTCCAACAGTAGAAACGAAAAAACCCGCCAGAAGGCGGGTTTTTAAATTCTTTGCTACTGGGTTGGAAGCTTACAGGCTTACAACGTTACCAGCTGCTGGGCCTTTAGCGCCGCTTTCGATGGTGAAGGACACTTTCTGACCTTCGTCCAGAGATTTGTAGCCATCGTTCTGGATAGCAGAGAAGTGTACGAACACGTCTTTAGAGCCATCGTCAGGAGTGATGAAGCCGAAACCTTTATCAGCGTTGAACCATTTTACCAGACCAGTCATTTTAGCAGACATAGAATTACCTTAATTAACAAATATATTGTGCCTTCCGGCTTGATGGGTTGCGTTACAGATTTTTAAGCGATGAAGGAAGGGTCACTACGAAGGGTATCTATGGATAACAATCTGGACTGCTTTACTAAACTGCTTTAGGTCTGTGTAACAAACCGACGCGAACAGTTATACCGATGTGGTAGAGGAATGACAAGCTTTATTTTAGTCATAAGTAAAAAACCCCGCCTGAAGCGGGGTTTTTTCGGTTTATTCTGTGGCAGCGACGGCTGCGCTCCACGCCTGACTAAAGGCCTGGTGCTGAGAGGCCAGCGGCCCAATCAGCGTATTGTACTGACTCGCCTGCTGCGAGGTTGGGAACTGAATACCGTTGGCAACAAAGCTCACCTGCGTTCCCTGCTGGGAGATAAAATCCCCTACCTGAACCAGCTGCTGCGTGAAGATCTGCGCGGCGGGGATCAGCGGTTGCAGGGCATCCGAAGGTTTGGTCACCACTTTCTCATATACTTTGTCGAAGACCGGTTTGAGATCGTCGCCCTGTTTCAGCGCGGAACGTGACGCGTCAGCCTGCATTTTCGCGTTCTGCAATTGCTGGCTCAGCACGCCGAGCGCACCGTTAGACTGGCGAAGCGGCTCACGTTGGGTGACATAATCCTGCGGGACACGGATGGCGTTAACGCTATCCACAACCGGACGAATGCCGGAGTCCATCGCCTGGCTTACCTGCTGTGAATAACCATACAGAATGGCGTAATCAGACACGAAGGGGCCAAACTGTTTTTTCTGATCCGCAGTCAGCGTCGGCAAACGCTCGCCGCTGCGCATCACTGTATTCTGCAGAAAATCGATAAACGCTTTGCGCTGATCGCCTTCTTTATCAAAACACCCACTCAGGCTAACAACCATCAACAACGCCGCAATAGGCGCAAACCAGCGAGAGCAGGACTTTCCTGTCGCCATTTCATTACTCCTTTCACCCAAAAAAGCGCACATCGGCACACGCGTGCCCAACGCTGACAAGGATAGTCCAGGTCAGCGCTGCAAGATACTCTTTTCATGCAAAACGGCTATTGCCATTTTATTTCTTACTCTTTACAAAAAAATACCTGGCGAAGCCGACATATGGTTAATCAGGTAATTAGCATAACTATCCGCATAGCTGAAACGGATAAAGCGATCGTTACCGCACGATTAATCACAAGCGTGATGATCCTTCGTTTGTATTAGGGACTATTCTTAATGGGCTCTCTGATGTTCTTGATCCCGGTGTGTGATTTAAGAGGAGTTCTCAATGGAATATAAAGATCCTGAGTTTGAGCTGCTGAGCAGCCTGGAACAGATTATTTTTAAAGATGTACCGCAGACAGTGACCCTGCAACAGAAATCCAATCCCTTTACAGAATATGAGCAATTGCGCAAAGGGACAGGTTTAAAAACAGATGAATTCGCCAGAGCGATGGGTGTCAGCGTAGCGATGGTGCTGGAGTGGGAGTCGAAACGAGAGAAACCCACGCCAACCGAGTTAAAGCTGATGCGCCTGATTCAGGCCAACCCTGCACTCAGCAAACAGATAGCGTGATGCAGTACCGTGAATTACCGCCCCCGCCTTTGCGGGGGTTTGTGTTTTAAAGGCCTTCACAACGCCAGCCCGTCTCCTCCCACACCAGTTCATGCGTTAACGCCAACCCTTGCAGAAAGCTTTCATCATGGGACACCACCAGCAGTGCTCCGGGGAAACCGGCCAGCGCCGCTTCAATCGCCTGGACCGAAGCCAGGTCCAGATGGTTGGTCGGTTCATCAAGCAGTAAAAGCTGCGTGGCATGCTCGCGCCACAACACGCAGGCCAGGGCGGCTTTCAGACGCTCACCTCCGCTCAACTCTGCCAGCGGCAGTGAGACTTTATCTGCCCCAAGTTGAAGCTGTGCCAGGCGGGTGCGCAGCGTCCCCTCTTCCAGCGGCGTATTGCTCAGATTGAGATGTGCCATCACCGACTGCGTCAGATCCAGCTGCGACAGGTGCTGATCGAGATACGCACACGTCACCGATACCTTACAACTGCCTGCACGGGGTGCGGTTTCACCGAGGATGACTTTTAACAGCGTTGATTTACCGCAGCCATTGGGCCCCCTGAGCGCCACGCGCATCGGGCCGTCCATCCGCCAGTTCATTGGCGGAAGTGAGACATGCGGCAATTGCAGTTCCTCCAGCACCAGCACCTGTTTTCCCTCAGCAATCTGGCTTCCCGGCAGGGTAAACATGATCGGGGCGTCCTCTTCAACCCGTTCCCGCGCCTTGTTTACCGCGGCATTCAGCGCATCGTTTTGATCGCTGTGCTGTTTTTTCCACGAGCCGATACGCTCTTTTGCCGCCGCTTTATATTTGACCCGCTCAAACGACGCGATATTCAGGGTATCGACCGTGCGTATGGTCTTCGCCGAACGCCGCTGGCTGTCATCATGCTCTTTTTGCATTCGCGCGCGGGTGCGTTTGCGCTCCGTTGCCGCATGCTCCAGCGCCGCGCGGGCAGCCTGCTGTTCGGCATCCCGTTGCTGTTTATAGTCTGCATAATTGCCGCCGTAGCTGCGCAGCCCGGAGGCGCTCAGCTCAAGAATACGTGGCACCTGCGCCAGTAGCTCACGATCGTGAGAGGCAACCAGCACGCCGCCCTGATAACGGCTCAACTGGTCGTAAAACCACGCCCGGCCTTGTCGATCCAGATGGTTGGTGGGTTCATCCAGCAACAGGAAATCCGCCTCAGCCGTAAATGCACCGCACAGCAGGGCACGGATCCGCTCGCCACCGCTGAATTCGGCGGCAGGTTTATCGGGGTCAAACG
Source organism: Enterobacter cloacae complex sp. SHL021 (assembly GCF_049237765.1). Lineage (NCBI taxonomy): Bacteria > Pseudomonadati > Pseudomonadota > Gammaproteobacteria > Enterobacterales > Enterobacteriaceae > Enterobacter > Enterobacter cloacae complex sp. SHL021. The sequence continues at coordinate 25,848 of NZ_JBMKJG010000010.1, forward strand.
GTGGCAGTTTCGCCTGGAGAAACGCCTCGTTCAGGCGTTCTGCTAAATCCCAGTAGCCGTCGAGCATCTCCAGATCGTCAGGCTGGTAATCGCCGCGATCGATGCGCTTACGCGCTGCAAAAATCGCGTCATAACCAAGCAGTTCAGCAAGCGTTGTCTGTGGGGAGATATCCTGCTGTTGTGCCACATAGACATGTGAGGCAAAACGCTCAATATGACCACTGGCAGGTTCATCCAGCCCCGCCAGCATGCGCAGCAGACGCGTTTTCCCGCAGCCATTACGACCAACGAGCGCACACAGGGATGTCTCCAGAGAGAGGTTCAGCGGGCCAAAAAGAATATCGCCCGTCGCAAACTGACAGGTGACCTGATGCAAAATAAAAGAAGGGGACTGCGCAAAATGAGCCATAAGCACTCCTGAATGAAATCAAAACATCCCCTGCCGACGCGGTCGCGTTTAGCAAGGATCGAAATTCATCAGTCGTGTTTGTTCATTTTCGGAATGCGCTCCTGAGGGAGAAAGTTAACGCCGTTAAGGATAGCGGTAATATGTTGACCATTTCAAGATTAAATTTTCACCCGCACGCCATAAAAAAACCCGCCGAAGCGGGTTTTTAGCCTGTACATGCCCGGCGGGCACATTACTGCAGCAGCGAGATATCCGCCACGCGCAGGAACAGCTCGCGCAGTTTTTCGAGCATAGAGAGACGGTTAATACGCAGATCTTTATCTTCCACGTTGACCATCACTTTTTCGAAGAAGGCGTCGATAACGTCACGCAGTTCCGCCAGTTCTACCAGCGCTTCCTGATAACGGCCTTCTGCGAAGTATGGCTCCAGCTTGTCACGCAGCACCACAACCTGCATCGCCAGGGCGATCTCTTCCGGCTCTTTCAGCGTCGCGGCGTTCACACGCTCGTTCAGCGTTTCGTCAGATTTCGCCAGAATGTTGGAGACACGCTTGTTCGCCGCCGCCAGGGCAGATGCCGCTTCCAGCGTACGGAAGTGAGAAACCGCCTTCATACGCGCATCGAAGTCAGCCGGACGCGTTGGACGACGCGCCAGCACCGCCTGAATGGTATCCACGGTGTAACCTTCGTCCTGATACCACGCGCGGAAGCGACCGAGCATAAAGTCGATCACGTCATCCACCACGTTGGCATTGGTCAGCTTATCACCGTACAGACGCACCGCTTCTTCAGTCAGAGTCTGCAGATCGAGGTTCAGGTTCTTCTCAACGATGATACGCAGCACGCCCAGCGCCGCACGACGCAGCGCGAACGGGTCTTTATCCCCTTTCGGATGCTGGCCGATACCGAAGATCCCCGCCAGGGTATCCATTTTATCGGCAATCGCGACCGCACAGGCAACCGGGTTAGACGGCAGTTCATCGCCTGCAAAGCGCGGCTGATACTGTTCGTTCAGGGCGACCGCCACATCTTCCGCTTCGCCATCGTGACGCGCGTAGTGCATACCCATAACGCCCTGGGTGTCGGTAAACTCAAAGACCATATTGGTCATCAGGTCGCACTTGGAGAGCAGACCCGCACGGGTGGCATGGTTAACGTCCGCGCCAATTTCACGGGCGATCCAGCCGGACAGCTCCGCGATACGGTCGGTCTTGTCGCGCAGCGTACCCAACTGCTGCTGGAACAGCACGGTCTGCAGGCGCGGCAGGTTATCTTCCAGACGTTTTTTACGGTCGGTATTGAAGAAGAACTCCGCATCCGCCAGACGTGGACGCACCACTTTCTCGTTACCGGAGATAATCTGCTGCGGATCTTTCGATTCGATGTTCGCCACGAAGATAAAGTTTGGCAGCAGCTTGCCGTCGTTGGCATAAACCGGGAAGTATTTCTGGTCACCCTTCATGGTGTATACCAGCGCTTCTGCCGGAACCGCGAGGAATTTCTCTTCGAACTTCGCGGTCAGCACAACCGGCCATTCCACCAGCGAGGTGACCTCTTCCAGCAGGCTGTCGCTCAGGTCAGCGTTACCGCCAATCTTGCGCGCCGCCTCTTCAGCGTCGGCTTTGATTTTGGCTTTACGCTGTTCGTAGTCAGCAATGACTTTACCGCGCTCCAGCAGGATCTGCGGATACTGGTCGGCATTGTCGATGGTGAACTCTGGCTCGCCCATAAAGCGGTGGCCGCGAATGACGCGATCGGACGCGACGCCCAGAATGGTTGCCGGAATAACGGTGTCGCCCAGCAGCAGGGTCACGGTGTGTACCGGACGCACGAAGTGAACGTCGGACGCACCCCAGCGCATCAGCTTAGGAATGGGTAGCTTAGCCAGCGAAGTGGCGATCATGTTTGGCAGCAGTGCTTCGGCGCGTTCACCTTTTACGTGAGCGCGATACAGCAGCCATTCGCCTTTGTCAGTGGTCAGACGCTCGGCCTGGTCAACGGTAATACCGCAACCGCGCGCCCAGCCTTCTGCCGCTTTGCTTGGCTTGCCTTCCGCGTCGAACGCCTGGGCAATCGCCGGGCCACGTTTTTCCACTTCACGATCCGGCTGGGATGCCGCCAGGTTCGCCACTTTCAGCGCCAGACGACGCGGAGCAGCAAACCACTCAATTTTACCGTGCGCCAGGCCAGCGTTATCCAGCTCGGCAGTCACGTTCGCAGCAAAAGATTCAGCCAGGCTGCGCAGGGCTTTTGGTGGCAGCTCTTCGGTGCCAATTTCCACCAGGAAAGTTTTCTCAGACATGGCCGCCTCTTATTTGTTTCGGTTGCACATCGGGAAGCCAAGGGCTTCACGGGACGCGTAGTAAGCTTCTGCAACGGCTTTGGTCAGGGTACGAATACGCAGAATGTAGCGCTGACGTTCAGTCACGGAGATCGCTTTGCGGGCGTCCAGCAGGTTGAAGCTGTGGGCGGCCTTCAGAATACGCTCGTAGGCAGGCAGCGGCAGCGGAGTCTCCAGCGCCAGCAGCTGCTGCGCTTCTTTCTCGTACTGCTCAAAGCAGGTGAACAGGAAGTCCACATCCGCGTATTCGAAGTTATAGGTGGATTGTTCCACTTCGTTCTGATGGAACACGTCGCCGTAAGTGGTTTTACCCAGCGGGCCGTCGCTCCAGACCAGGTCGTAAACGCTGTCTACGCCCTGAATGTACATTGCCAGACGTTCCAGACCATAGGTGATTTCACCGGTGATCGGCTTACATTCCAGACCGCCAACCTGCTGGAAGTAGGTAAACTGGGTCACTTCCATGCCGTTCAGCCACACTTCCCAACCCAGACCCCAGGCACCCAGCGTTGGGTTTTCCCAGTTATCTTCCACGAAACGAATGTCGTGAATGGTCGGATCCATACCCAGCTCTTTCAGTGACCCAAGGTACAGTTCCTGAATATTGTCTGGCGATGGCTTAATGACCACCTGGAACTGATAGTAGTGCTGCAGACGGTTTGGGTTTTCGCCGTAACGGCCATCGGTCGGACGACGGGAAGGCTGCACATAAGCAGTCGCCATTGGCTCTGGCCCCAACGCGCGTAAGCTGGTCATCGGGTGTGAGGTGCCTGCGCCGACTTCCATGTCCAAAGGTTGAACAATGGTGCAGCCCTGGCGAGCCCAGTAATCCTGTAAGGTCAGGATCAGGCCCTGGAAGGTCTTGGTATCAAACTTTTGCATAGTATTTCGTGCTGGATACGTGTGGTTTTAAATGGAAGGGACCAGTATACCCGCTGGCTGCAAGATATACAGTACGAAACGGGGTTGTTTAGGGAAAATTGGGAAATAAGCGTTCGAGCCAGAACGCGGCGAGCGTCTGGCTGTCGATTATGCGAGCAGATTAGCGCATGGAGAGATGTAAAAACTGGCCGTCCGCATCAAACGAGCAGACAAAGCCCTCTTTACGAGAGGTATGGCCCCGAAGCTCATAGCTGCCCTGAAAACGCTCAAAGCCGGTGACATCAATTTTCTGAGTATCCAGGTTATAGCGGTGAGCCGCCTGATCTTTACACAGCTGTTCCATATTCAGCGAACGTTCCGGGCTCATTTTGCCCTGCTGCGCTTTTTGCGCAGGTGCTTCCTGAGGCGTACTGCATCCGGCCAGTACCACCAGCAGAAAGAGTGACCCCACACGCTTCATCATCATTTTTATTACCGACCCGGTCAGTGGCTGTTATTTTTAGTAGCAAAGCTTTTATAGATTACGGTCTGGCATTCTGCGAATCTCGCGATGGCCAGACAAGTCCGCGTTATAAAACTCAGATTTTTCCAAGGAAAGACTTTTACACAATAGCAGTCACACTCTATTTACAGGGAAAAGAGGAACTGATGCAGTCAAAAATTAGCTGGATTGATAATCTGCGAGGAATAGCGTGTCTGATGGTGGTGATGATCCACACGACGACCTGGTATGTTACGAACGCACACAGTATCAGCCCTGTTAACTGGGATGTCGCGAATATTCTCAACTCCGCGTCGCGTGTCAGCGTTCCGCTGTTCTTTATGATTTCCGGCTTTCTCTTTTTTGGCGAGCGTAGCGCACAACCGCGACATTTTATTCGTATCGCCGCGTGTCTCGGCTTTTATAGCGCCGTCGCGCTGATTTACATCACGCTGTTTACCTCCATTAGCCCCGGCCTGTCACTCAAATATCTGCTGCAAAAGCCGGTGTTTTACCACCTGTGGTTTTTCTTCGCCATTATCGTTATCTACCTGGTATCACCGTTGATTCAGGTAAAAAACGTCAGCGGAAAGATGCTTCTGGCGCTGATGGTGGTGATAGGCATCATCGCCAACCCGAATACCGTCTCACAAAAAATCGACGGTTTTGAGTGGCTACCGGTAAACCTCTACATCAATGGCGATACGTTTTACTACGTGCTCTACGGCATGCTGGGGCGCGCCATCGGGATGATGGATACCCAAAAGCGGGGTATCAGCTGGCTATGTGGCGCGTTGTTTATCATCGGGGTGATTATCATTTCACGCGGGACGCTGCACGAGCTGCAATGGCGCGGCAATTTTGCCGATACATGGTACTTGTATTGCGGGCCGATGGTCTTCATTTGTGCCGTTTCCCTGCTGACGCTCGTTAAAAACACCCTGAACGCGCGCCCTCTTCCCGTGCTGGGTTTTATCTCGCGGCACTCGCTGGGGATTTATGGTTTTCACGCGCTGGTGATCCACGCACTACGCACGAGAGGCGTTGAACTCAAAAGCTGGCCAGTGCTGGATATCGTCTGGATTTTCTCCGTCACACTGGTCGTGAGCCTGTTGCTGTCGATGCTGCTACAGAAGCTAGACACCCGCCGCTTCGTCAGTTGACGACGCGCTGTCGGGCCCGATGAAACTGGCGCGGGGAGGAAAACCCTGCCGCCAGTGAGGCCTGCTCCACGCCGCGCCCCTGCAATAGCCACTGCTCCGCCACCGCCAGACGCAACTGCTCCAGGTAATCGCGAACGCTTATCCCCAAATGCGTCTGGAAAAGACGGGTTAAATGGCGCGGGCTGACATGCGCCAGCGCGGCAATATCCGGCACGTTCCACGCTTTTTGCGGGTCTGCGGTTAGCGCATCCTGAGCACGGTGGATAGCCGGATGAAGATGATTGCGATAGCGTAACCATGGCGATAGCTGCGGATCGTCCCCGGACCGGCGGAACCAGACCACCATCTCGCGTGCCACGGCCAGCGCCTTTTCTGGCCCGCACAGACGGTTAATCATATGCAGCGCCAGGTCGATACCCGAGGTGATCCCTGCGCTGGTCCAGACATTCTCATCCTGCACGAATATCCGGTTCTCTTTGATCGTCGCCGTGGGGGCGGCAGCGCGTAAACGGCCGATAACCTCATGATGCGTTGTGCACTGCCGGTTGTTCAGCAGCCCTGATTTTGCTGCCAGCAAAGCCCCTGAGCAGACGCACATCACGGTGATATCCTGACGCTGAATAGCTGGCTGCAGGCGCATCAGCCAGTGCTGGATCTGCATCGCCTGCGGCGTAGAAAACTGAACGCGGGAGTCGCTTACACCAGGCAGAACCAGCAGGCTCCCTTCCGGAAGCCTTTCCGGTAATGGCGCGATACCGCACATCATCAAACCAATCGACGTTTGCACCTCAGGTTGCGGGCCAATGTAATGCAGACGAAACGCATCGCCTGCCAGGACAAAGGTTTCTGCCGGGCCAGCCATGTCTAATGACAACACCCCGGGCAACATAACGAACCAAACGTCGATGCGCATTACAGTGACTCCAGCGTCTCCGCTACCGTTTTAATCGCGGCAAATCGCCCTGACAGTACCGTTTCGGTACGATGACGAATTTCCGCAGCGCTAAGGGTTACGCCCTTGTACGTCATAGGAAACGTGAGCATTGCCTCGCTAACAAAGGTCACAGCATAACCCAGATCGGATGCCACCCGTGCGGTGGTTTCGCAGCACTGTTCAGTGCGAATACCGCATAGGATCAGCTGGTTGATATCACGCTCGCGCAGCCAGCGATCCAGGCCCGTATCCGTGAAGGCATTATGAACGTGTTTCTGGAAAACCACATCCGGCTGATGACGTAAAAAGGCCATCGGTTTGACATAGCCGCTTTGCAGTGAGAAAGGGCCTTTTTCATCCACATGGAAAATATCGACGACGGGAATACCGCGCGACTGGCAGCCTTCTGTCAGCCCCAGCATTGCCTGCTGAAAGGCCGGAACATCTTGCTCCTGCCAGTAATCGCGGTGATGAAAAGACTGTTGGGTATCGATATTGATTAATGCAATACGTGACATGATGGTGCTCCTCGCCAGTGGGTATAAATACATACTGGCGAGGAAACAGGCACGCGGACAGACCAAAAAAGGACATCCTCGTGCCTCTGACAGACAATCACGCTTATGACATCAGCGGCAGCAACTGCTGATAAATTTTGCGGAACACATCGCGCCTTTCAGCATATCGCGCGTGGCGAGTTGCGTCGGGCAGATGAGCCTGTTCCAGCGTGAGCTGTGGCAACAGTTGCGAAAGCGGTTTGTCCGGGTTCATGGCTATCTGCGCCAGCCGCGCGGCACCCAGCGCCGGGCCCACATCGCCCCCGGTACGATAGTCCAGCTGCAATCCACTGATATCAGAGAGCATCTGGCGCCAGTAGCTGCTGCGTGCGCCGCCGCCGATCAGGGTGATGCTTGCTGGTTTCAGGCCGCAGTCATGCACCACGTCCATTCCATCCGCCAGCGCATAGCCCACGCCTTCCAGAACCGCACGCGCCAGTTCCGCAGGACCGTGCTGATGGGTTAAGCCAAAAAATACCCCTTTCGCTTCCGGGTTGTTGTGCGGTGTACGCTCACCGGAGAGATACGGTAAAAACCAGACGGTACCAGCGTTTTCATCCGCCTGCTGTGCTGCGGTAATCAATGCCGGAACATCGGCCATCCCGGTCAGCTTCGCCGCCCAGTCCAGGCAAGAAGCTGCACTGAGCATCACCGACATCAAATGCCATTTTCCTGGCAGCGCATGGCAAAAACTGTGCACCGCGCTTTCCGGGTTGCTGCGATATCCGTCGCTGACGGCAAAATAGACGCCAGAGGTGCCGAGAGACAGCATGGCCTGGCCCGCATCAACCATGCCGACACCCACGGCGCCCGCCGCGTTATCCCCACCGCCAGCCACCACCGGCACAGCAGGCATATTCCAGCGTTCCGCTATGGCGGACTGTAAGGTGCCGGTAATTTCGCTGCCTTCAAAGAGTGCGGGCATATGCTCACGGGTGAGATGACAGGCATCCAGCATCGCCTCGCTCCAGTCGCGTTTCGCCACGTCGAGCCACATGGTGCCGGCGGCGTCGGACATGTCGCTGGCAAAATCCCCCGTCATGCGAAAACGCAGATAATCTTTTGGCAGTAAGACCTTCGCCACCTGACGGAAAATCTCCGGCTCATGGCGTTGCACCCAGAGGAGCTTCGGCGCGGTGAAGCCGGGCATCATCAGGTTGCCGGTGATGTCACGGGACGCAGGCACTCGCTCTTCAAGGAGTGCGCACTCTTCCGCACAGCGGCCATCGTTCCAGAGGATCGCAGGGCGCAGCACGCGATGCTGGCTGTCCAGCAGCGTAGCGCCGTGCATCTGTCCGGCGATACCCAGCGCGGTGACCTCACGCAAACTGTGCTGTTCACCTAACCCCTTGATTGCGCGATCCGTCGCTTGCCACCACTGCTCCGGATCCTGTTCCGACCATAACGGATGCGGACGCGAAACCTGCAGTTTTTCAGTCTGCGTTGCCAACACGTCACCCTGCTCGCTTAAGAGGATGGCTTTCACACCCGATGTGCCAAGATCAATCCCGATATACATTGTGGTGGCTCCTTTGACAGAAATGCCCGGTGGCGCTTCCGCTTACCGGGCCTACGTTTTTACTTGTCGAACAAATAGTGATTAACCAGATTTTCCAGCAGTTCCTGGTGTCCGCTCTGATGCTGCGGCGCCAGCTGATGTTGTTCAGCGTACTTAGCGATTTCCGCAAGCGATAACTGGCCTTTCAAAATTTGCTGGCCCAGCTCACTGTTCCAGCCGCTATAACGCTTCGCGACACGTTTATCCAGCTCACCGTCTTCAATCATGCGCGCAGCGACTTTTAGCGCCAGCGCCATGGTATCCATCGCGCCGATGTGTCCGTAGAACAGATCGTATTTATCGGTGCTCTGACGACGCACTTTGGCGTCAAAGTTCAGGCCGCCGGTAGTGAAACCACCCGCTTTGATGATTTCATACATCACCAGCGCATTCTCTTCCACGCTGTTCGGGAACTGGTCGGTATCCCAGCCCAGCTGCGCATCACCACGGTTAGCATCGACCGATCCGAAGATGCCCAGCGCAATGGCAGACGCAATTTCGTGATGGAAAGAGTGGCCCGCCAGGGTGGCATGGTTGGCTTCAATGTTAACTTTAATCTCTTTTTCCAGGCCGAACTGCTTCAGGAAGCCGTACACAGTCGCGACGTCGTAATCGTACTGGTGCTTGGTTGGTTCCTGTGGCTTCGGTTCAATCAGCAGCGTGCCGCGGAAACCGATTTTATGCTTATGCTCAACCACCATCTGCATGAAGCGGCCAATCTGCTCGCGCTCCTGACGCAGATCGGTATTAAGCAGGGTTTCATAACCCTCACGTCCGCCCCACAGAACATAGTTCTCGCCGCCCAACTGATGCGTGGCGTTCATTGCGGTCACGACCTGCGTGGCCGCCCAGCTAAATACTTCTGGATCCGGGTTAGTTGCTGCCCCGGCACCATAGCGAGGGTTCGTGAAGCAGTTAGCCGTGCCCCACAGCAGCTTCACGCCACTTTGCTGCTGCTTCGCCGCCAGCACATCCACCATCTGCGCAAAGTTGTTCAGGTACTCTTTCAGCGATGCGCCTTCCGGCGACACATCCACGTCATGGAAGCAGTAATACGGCACGTTCAGCTTGTGGAAGAATTCAAATGCCACATCCGCTTTGCGCTTCGCCAGCTCGATAGCCTCTCCCGGCTGTTGCCACGGGCGGTCAAAGGAACCCACACCGAACATATCGGCGCCGTTCCAGCAGAAGGTATGCCAGTAACAGGCGGCAAAGCGCAGATGATCTTCCATGCGCTTACCCAGCACCAGCTCATCCGGGTTGTAGTGACGAAATGCTAAAGGATTGGTCGTTTTCGGGCCTTCGTAACGAACACGATCGAGTTGGTCGAAATAAGCTTGCATATTGAGCTCCATAATCAGGGTATGCGGCGAGTCGTTGATACAGGAGTAATAGTGAATAGACATTTTGGGTTGCTCAATTACGTTATTTCACACTGCTATTGAGAGAATGCGCAACTGTGCGCTGGCTCGCAAAATAATGCGCAAGCAAACTATTTTTCGGCGCAGATTCCATAATCAAATGTAATTAAGACCTTACGTATTTTAAAATCCGATCGCGGTCATAAATTCAGAAATAAACCAAATATCGTAATGAGAAGATAAAAATCTGTAATTGCCAGCCCGCCTTTCCGCGTTAAAAATTTGCTGCGTCTAAGCAGTGAATGTTTCTTTTATCTCAGCAACACATACCCCTACAAAAGGCCTAATAATTATGAAGATAAAGAACCTTACCCTAACGCTCTGCACTACTCTCCTCCTTGCAAGCTTTGCAGGACATGCCAAAGAGGTCAAAATTGGCATGGCGATTGACGACCTGCGTCTGGAGCGCTGGCAAAAAGATCGCGATATTTTTGTAAAAAAAGCGGAATCACTTGGCGCAAGTGTGTTTGTGCAGTCTGCAAATGGCAACGAAGAAACGCAGATGTCGCAAATTGAGAATATGATTAACCGTGGCGTTGATGTACTGATCATTATCCCTTATAACGGCCAGGTATTAAGTAACGTCGTGAAAGAAGCGAAGCAAGAAGGGATTAAAGTTCTGGCGTATGACCGCATGATTAATAATGCGGACATTGATTATTATATTTCGTTCGACAATGAAAAAGTGGGCGAACTGCAGGCAAAAAGCCTGGTCGATAAAGTGCCGCAGGGCAATTATTTCCTGATGGGCGGCTCACCGGTGGATAACAACGCCAAACTGTTCCGTGAAGGCCAGATGAAAGTCCTCAAGCCGTATATCGACAGCGGCAAGATTAAAGTGGTTGGCGATCAGTGGGCGGACGGCTGGTTGCCTGAAAACGCGCTGAAAATTATGGAAAACGCGCTAACCGCGAATAACAACAAAATTGATGCCGTCGTCGCCTCCAACGACGCCACCGCCGGGGGTGCCATTCAGGCGCTGAGCGCGCAGGGGCTGGCCGGGAAAGTGGCCATTTCAGGCCAGGATGCGGATCTCGCCGGTGTAAAACGCATCATTGCGGGCACCCAGACCATGACGGTGTATAAGCCCATCACTGAACTGGCCAACACGGCTGCAGAGATCGCCGTAGAGCTGGGGAACGGTAAACAACCGAAAGCCGACGCGACGCTGAACAACGGTCTGAAAGATGTGCCGGCACGCCTGCTCACGCCAATTGAAGTCAATAAAGAGAACATTGACGCCACCGTTATCAAAGACGGTTTCCACAAGAAGAGTGAACTGTAATCCAGCGCAGCCCCTGCCCTGCGGGGGCGCATCGACTTGTACTGTTTTTACCTCGGGTCATGTGGAGCAGTTATGCCTTATTTACTTGAAATGAAGAGCATCACCAAGCGTTTTGGCGCGGTGAAAGCGGTCGATAACGTGAGCCTGCGGCTAAATCCTGGTGAAGTGGTTTCGCTCTGCGGCGAAAACGGTTCGGGTAAGTCGACGCTGATGAAAGTGTTGTGCGGGATCTATCCGCATGGCAGCTACGAAGGTGAAATTGTCTTTGCCGGCGAGGTCATTCAGGCCACCCACATTCGCGATACTGAACGTAAGGGTATCGCCATCATTCACCAGGAGCTGGCGCTGGTGAAGCATCTCACCGTGCTGGAGAACATTTTCCTCGGGGCCGAAATTTCGCGCCGCGGCGTGCTGGATTACGACACCATGACGCTACGCTGTGAAAAACTGCTGGCGCAGGTCAGTCTGGCCATTTCGCCGGATACCCGCGTGGGAGACCTGGGTCTGGGGCAGCAACAGCTGGTTGAAATCGCTAAGGCGCTGAACAAACAGGTCAGGCTGCTGATCCTCGACGAACCCACGGCCTCTCTCACCGAACAGGAAACGGCCGTCCTGCTGGATATCATCCGCGATCTGCAAAATCACGGTATCGCCTGCATCTACATTTCTCACAAACTCAACGAGGTCAAAGCCATTTCGGACACCATCTGCGTGATCCGCGATGGTCAACACATCGGCACACGCGAAGCCGAAGGCATGAGCGAGGATGACATCATCACCATGATGGTGGGCCGCGAACTGACGGCGCTCTACCCGAATGAACCTCACACAACGGGTGATGAAGTGTTACGCGTAGAAAACCTGACCGCGTGGCACCCGGTAAATCGCCATATCAAACGCGTAAACAACATCTCCTTTTCCCTGCACCGGGGTGAAATTCTCGGTGTTGCCGGGCTCGTCGGCGCCGGACGTACTGAAGCCTTGCAGTGCCTGTTCGGCGTCTGGCCAGGGCGCTGGGAAGGCACGGTTTATATTGATGGCAAGCCGGTGAAAATCGACAACTGCCAGCAGGCAATTGCCCACGGAATTGCCATGGTGCCGGAAGACCGCAAAAAAGACGGCATCGTGCCGGTGATGGCGGTGGGTAAAAACATCACGCTCGCGGCACTCGATCAGTTCTCCGGCGCGCTGAGCAGCCTTGATGATGCCGCAGAGCAGCAGTGCATTTTGCAATCTCTCGCCCGCCTCAAAGTGAAAACATCCTCACCGGAACTGGCCATTGGGCGCCTGAGCGGAGGCAACCAGCAAAAAGCCATTCTGGCGCGCTGTCTGCTCCTCAATCCACGCATCTTGATCCTGGATGAGCCGACGCGCGGCATTGATATCGGTGCGAAGTACGAAATCTACAAACTGATTAATCAGCTTGTACAGCAAGGGATCGCCGTCATTGTCATCTCCTCTGAATTACCCGAAGTGCTCGGCCTGAGCGACCGTGTGCTGGTCATGCACGAGGGCAAACTGAAAGCCAATCTGATTAACCAGAACCTGACGCAGGAGCAGGTGATGGAAGCCGCTTTAAGGAGCGAACGTCATGTCGAAAAGCAATCCGTCTGATATCAAAGTCGCTGTTCAGACGCCCGGCGCATTCGCGGGGTTAAAAGCGCTGAACCTGCAGGTATTCGTGATGATCGCGGCAATTATCGCCATCATGCTGTTTTTTACCTGGATGACCGATGGCTCCTACCTGAGCGCGCGTAACGTCTCTAACCTGCTGCGCCAGACTGCCATCACCGGCATTCTGGCCGTGGGCATGGTCTTCGTCATTATTTCGGCGGAAATCGACCTGTCGGTGGGGTCGATGATGGGCCTGCTCGGCGGCGTCGCGGCCATTTTTGACGTCTGGCTCGGCTGGCCGCTGCCGCTGACCGTGGCGGTGACGCTGGTATTAGGTCTGGTGCTGGGTGCCTGGAACGGCTGGTGGGTTGCCTACCGGAAGGTCCCGTCGTTCATTGTTACTCTGGCAGGAATGCTGGCCTTCCGCGGCGTATTGATTGGCATCACCAACGGCACCACCGTCTCTCCCACCAGCGCCGCAATGTCGCAGATTGGTCAGAGCTACCTCTCCGACAGCATGGGCTTTACCATCGGCGTGGTCGGGCTGCTGGCGTTCGTGGTCTGGCAGTGGCGTGGCCGTATGCGCCGTCAGTCGCTGGGGCTGGCCTCCTCCCCATCAACATCCGTGGTGGGACGTCAGGCACTGACTGCGGTGATCGTGCTCGGCGCGATTTGGCTCCTGAATGACTATCGCGGCGTGCCTACGCCAGTTCTCCTGCTGGCCCTCCTGCTGCTGGGCGGCATGTTTATGGCCACGCGCACCGCGTTTGGCCGCCGTATTTACGCCATCGGCGGTAACCTTGAGGCCGCCCGTCTGTCAGGCATTAACGTAGAGCGCACCAAACTGGCGGTCTTTGCCATCAACGGCCTGATGGTTGCTATCGCCGGGTTGATCCTCAGCTCGCGTCTCGGAGCGGGTTCCCCGTCTGCCGGAAACATTGCCGAGCTGGATGCTATCGCCGCCTGCGTCATTGGCGGTACCAGCCTCGCAGGCGGTGTAGGCAGCGTGGCGGGCGCGGTGATGGGGGCATTTATCATGGCTTCGTTGGATAACGGGATGAGTATGATGGACGTCCCGACGTTTTGGCAGTATATCGTCAAGGGGGCCATTCTTTTGCTGGCAGTCTGGATGGACTCTGCCACCAAGCGGCGTACCTGATAACCGTATTGTGACTTATTTGGGAAGCGAGCCATGTTTGAAAAGCGTCACCGCATTACGTTGTTATTCAATGCCAACAAAGCTTACGACCGACAGGTGGTAGAGGGCGTTGGTGAATATTTGCAGGCGTCGCAATCTGAGTGGGATATCTTTATCGAAGAGGATTTCCGCACCCGACTCGAGAACATCAAAGACTGGCTGGGCGATGGCGTCATCGCTGACTATGACGACCCTGTCATTGAGCAGTTACTGACTGACGTCGACGTCCCGATTGTGGGCGTCGGCGGCTCTTACCATTCGCCCGAACACTATCCTCCCGTTCACTATATCGCCACCGATAACCATGCCCTGGTCGAAAGCGCGTTTCTGCATTTAAAGGAGAAAGGCGTCCATCGCTTTGCGTTCTATGGTTTACCAGCCTCCAGCGGCAAGCGCTGGGCCGTTGAGCGCGAACACGCCTTTTGTCAGCTTGTCGCCCAGGAGAAATACCGCGGCGTGGTCTATCAGGGGCTGGAAACCGCACCGGAAAACTGGCAGCACGCGCAAAACCGTCTGGCTGACTGGCTGCAGACGCTGCCGCCGCAAACCGGCATTATTGCCGTGACGGACGCCCGTGCGCGCCATGTATTGCAGGTCTGCGAACATTTGCATATTCCGGTGCCGGAGAAGCTGTGCGTGATTGGCATCGATAACGAAGAGCTCACCCGCTACCTTTCTCGCGTGGCCCTTTCCTCAGTGGCGCAGGGCACCCGACAGATGGGGTATCAGGCCGCAAAATTACTGCATCGTCTGCTGGATAACGAATCCCTGCCGCTTCAGCGCCTGCTGGTTCCCCCGGTCCGCGTGGTAGAACGTCGCTCAACGGATTACCGCTCCTTAAACGACCCGGCAGTCATTCAGGCGATGCACTTTATCCGCAACCACGCCTGCAAAGGTATCAAGGTCGATCAGGTGCTGGATTCCGTGGGTATTTCCCGTTCAAATCTGGAGAAGCGTTTTAAAGAGGAAGTGGGCGAAACCATTCATGCGGTCATTCACGCAGAGAAGCTGGAGAAAGCGCGCAGTTTGCTCATCTCCACGTCGCTGTCGATCAACGAAATCTCGCAGATGTGCGGCTATCCGTCGCTGCAGTATTTTTATTCGGTGTTCCGTAAAGAGTATGACAACACACCGAAAGAGTATCGGGAACGCCACAGCGAAGTCATGATGTAGAAAAGAAAACGCCTTCCAGTGGAAGGCGTAATTGGGATTACATATGGGCGGCGATAAGTCGCTGGTTATCCTGGTACATCGCAAACAGATAGTTGTTATAGCGCTGACCCTGGGTGGAATAACCTTTCAGCTTGTGGATCATCGTACTGGCCGTTACTTCCTGATCCGCTTTACGCAGCTGTGCGCGTGACTTACGGAACGACGAGTAGGCCGGATGGGTGTTCAGGTTTACCACATAGGCATTTACTGAGTCTTTCACCGATTCAAACTGCGAGTAGCCCTTCACCTTGCCCGGCGCATTTTTACAACGCCCCTTCACACACTTCATGCCGAAGAGGTTGTTGTTGTTGCGCGCCAGCTTCGAGGTGCCCCAGCCACTTTCGGCTGCAGCCATTGTCGCAACCATGCTGCCCGGGATGATGTCGACACGCTCAAGGAGCGAGTTCCACGGCACACGACGGGTGTTACCGTTCCAGCTTACCTTGTAGCGCTTTGCGATATCTTTCAGGCGCGCGCGCTCGGACGGCGTCCAGCGGCTATCGTACTGTTTGGCGATCAACCAGTTACGATCTGCCGTAATCGCGGCGTTTTGACTTGTGATGTAAGGCATTACTGTCCGGAGAAACGCTTTTTTCCTTGGTGTTCCGGAAGGGTATTTTCGCAAATCAGGAAGTGAACTACTCTTTGCACTATTGCGAGAATACTCTTGTTTACTGCTAACCTTACTGCTTGTCGTCTTTATTACGTGGGCTTTCTTACTCGTTGTATCCGTGTGCGTCTTTGCAAGCACCCCACCCGAAAATGTCGTGGTGAGTAACATGAGTATCGCGGCCCCATATCGTCGAATGGGAGTCGATATCATTAGGTCTCCTGGTCGGATATAAACATTCCAACACCTTATTTTTTTCACAAATTTGAGAGCGGAATCTCAAATCCTATCAAAAATAGACTTCAAGAGCACGTATAGAAATAGTCCAATTCCGAAACTATGTCACCTGAAACGTGCTCACTTAAGCATCAATTCTGAAAATTTGTGTGCGATCTCGCAGATAACTGCCTAATTTTGCGCAGGATCACTCATCCTCTCGCGTCATCCTTGTAGAAAGCGCCGGGGGATGAGTTTTTACGCCTCACCTGATGGCACACTGGTCAAAAATGCCGCGACAGGAAGATGGAATGAAACGCACCGCCGTAACTTTTCTGATGTTACCCGCACTGGCACACGCTGACTGGTCATCGCCGGGATTTAACGCGTTCAGCGCCGAAGGCACCGGAATGTTCACCAGCCAGGCAAAGCTTGCGAAGGGTACGCGTCCTTTGACAGTGAGTTTTGACAACACGTGCTGGCAGCCAACAGAAGCGATAAAACTCAACGAGATGCTGTCACTCAAACCGTGTGACGGCACGCCGCCGCAGTGGCGTCTGTTCCGCGACGGAGAGTACCAGATGCGTGTCGATACCCGTTCCGGCACGCCAACCCTGATGCTGACCATCAAGAGCGCAGCAGAACAACCGGTGGCAAACGTTATCCGCCAGTGCCCAAAATGGGATGGAAAACCCCTGACGCTGGAGGTGGGAAACACCTTCCCGGAAGGCTCCGTGGTGCGAGATTTCTACAGCAAACAAACCGCGACGGTGCAGCAGGGAAAAATTACCCTTCAGCCTGCCGCCAACAGCAACGGCCTGCTGCTGCTTGAGCGCGCCGAAACCGACAAACCCGCGCCGTTTAGCTGGCAAAACGCTACGGTCTATTTCGTGCTGACCGACCGCTTCGTGAATGGTGACCCCACGAATGACAATAGCTATGGCCGCCACAAAGACAGCATGCAGGAGATTGGCACTTTCCACGGCGGCGATCTGAAAGGGCTTGCGAGCAAGCTTGATTATCTGCAGCAACTGGGGGTAAACGCGCTCTGGATAAGCTCCCCGCTTGAGCAGATCCACGGCTGGGTCGGCGGTGGCACCAAAGGGGATTTCCCCCACTACGCCTACCATGGTTACTACACGCAGGACTGGACCAGGCTTGATGCCAACATGGGCACCGAAGATGATTTACGTCATCTCGTCGATGAAGCGCACAAGCGCGGCATCCGCATTCTGTTCGATATCGTCATGAACCATGTGGGCTACGCAACGCTTGCCGACATGCAGGAGTACCAGTTTGGCGCACTCTATCTGCAAGGTGATGAGCTGAAGAAAACGCTGGGTGAACGCTGGACCGACTGGAAGCCGGGTACGGGACAAAGCTGGCATAGCTTTAATGATTACATCAACTTCAGCGATAAAGCCGCATGGGAAAAATGGTGGGGTAAAAAATGGATCCGCACCGATATTGGCGATTACGACAACCCGGGCTTTGACGACCTGACCATGTCACTGGCGTTTTTACCCGACCTGAAAACGGAATCCACCACGCCGTCCGGTTTGCCAAACTTTTATCAGCACAAGCCCGATACCCAGGCAAAAGCTATCCCGGGATACACCCCGCGCGATTACCTGACCCACTGGCTCAGCCAGTGGGTACGCGAGTATGGCATTGACGGTTTCCGTGTTGATACGGCAAAACACGTGGAACTGGCGGCCTGGCAGCAGTTGAAGGACCAGGCAAGCCAGGCGCTGGCGGCCTGGAAAGGTGCTCACCCGGACAAAAAACTCGACAATGCGCCGTTCTGGATGACGGGTGAATCCTGGGGCCACGGGGTCATGCAGAGCGATTATTACCGCCACGGCTTCGATGCGATGATTAACTTCGATTATCAGGAGCAGGCGGCAAAAGCGGTGAACTGCCTGGCCGATATCGATCTAACGTGGCAGCAGATGGCGGAAAAACTGCAAAGCTTTAACGTCCTGAGCTATCTCTCTTCGCATGACACCCGCCTGTTCCGCGAAGGGGGCCAGCGCGCGGCAGAACTGCTGCTGTTAGCGCCAGGCAGCGTACAAATCTATTATGGGGATGAATCAGAGCGTCCGTTCGGGCCGACGGGTTCCGACCCTCTGCAGGGAACACGCTCGGATATGAACTGGCAGGATGTGACGGGCAAACAGGCGTTAACCGTCGCCCACTGGCAAACGCTGGGTCAGTTCCGCGCCCGCCATCCGGCGATAGGTGAAGGCAAGCAAACCACGCTTTCGCTGAAAGAGGGGTATGGATTCGTACGTGAACATGATGGCGATAAAGTGATGGTCGTTTGGGCGGGGAACCAATAGCCCCCTCATCGCGGTTTTCTCCCTCTCCCTTAGGGAGAGGGCCGGGGTGAGGGGCACTCACCAGAACTATTCACTACAAAAATCCACACCCGCCACATAAAACCACAAATCCGACCACACCAGCCGATTTGCACCCGCACGGTGCTAGCGTTATGGTTACCCACTTTCAAAACAAGCTCGACAGATCACCTGCTATGACGTTTTCACTTTTCGGCGACAAATTTACCCGCCATTCAGGCATTACCCGCCTGATGGAGGACCTCAACGACGGGCTGCGCACACCGGGCGCCATCATGCTCGGCGGCGGAAACCCGGCTCAAATCCCGGAGATGAATACCTATTTCCAGACGCTGCTCGCTCAGATGCTGGAAAACGGCAAAGCAACCGATGCGCTTTGCAATTACGACGGCCCTCAGGGTAAAACCGAACTGCTGAAACTCCTCGCCGACATGCTGCGTGAAGAGCTGGGTTGGGATATCGAACCGCAGAATATTGCACTGACAAACGGCAGTCAGAGCGCGTTTTTCTACTTGTTTAACCTTTTCGCAGGACGTCGCGCCGACGGCACCACCAAAAAAGTATTGTTCCCGCTGGCACCGGAGTATATCGGCTACGCCGATTCTGGTCTGGAAGAGGATCTGTTCGTCTCCGCGCGCCCGAATATTGAGCTGCTGCCGGAAGGTCAGTTCAAATACCACGTCGATTTTGAACATCTGCACATTGGTGAAGAGACGGGCATGATCTGCGTATCACGTCCAACCAACCCAACGGGCAACGTCATCACCGACGACGAGCTGATGAAACTGGATGCGCTGGCAAATCAGCATGGCATCCCGCTGGTGATCGATAACGCCTATGGCGTGCCGTTCCCGGGTATTATCTTCAGCGAAGCACGCCCGCTGTGGAACCCGAACATCGTCCTGTGTATGAGCCTCTCCAAGCTCGGCCTGCCGGGCAGCCGCTGCGGGATCATCGTCGCCAATGAAAAAATCATCACCGCCATTACCAACATGAACGGCATTATCAGCCTTTCTCCTGGCGGTATTGGCCCGGCGATGATGTGCGAAATGATTAAACGCAACGATCTGCTGCGCCTGTCTAATGACGTGATTAAGCCGTTCTATTATCAGCGCGTTCAGGAGACGATTGCCATACTTCGCCGCTATTTACCGGAAGAACGCTGCCTGATCCACAAACCTGAAGGGGCAATTTTCCTGTGGCTGTGGTTTAAAGATCTGCCGATCACCACCGAGCTGCTTTACCAGCGCCTGAAGAAGCGAGGCGTATTGATGGTGCCGGGTGATTACTTCTTCCCGGGGCTGGACAAGCCGTGGCCGCATACGCATCAATGTATGCGTATGAACTACGTGCCCGATCCGGAAAAAATCGAAGCCGGGGTAAAAATTCTCGCCGAAGAGATCGAATTCGCCTGGCGCGAAGACGCCCAGTAAGAACCTACGCCAGATGACGCAACCGCTCGGTGCGTAATCTGGCGGGATCGACACAGCTCAGCGCGTGGGTCGGACAGGCTTCCACACAGGCCGGTCCGTCCGCGCGGTGCGCGCATAAATCGCATTTCAGCGCCTGAAGCGTATCTCCTGCCCATTGCACCTGCATCGCCCCAAACGGGCACGCCACCATACAGCGTTTACACCCAATACACCGCGCCTGCTCAACCTGCCAGGCTCCCTCGCCACGGCGAATCGCCTGCGTTGGGCAGACATTCGCGCAAGGGGCATCTTCACACTGATGGCAACCCACCGCCGTGGTGAAAGCGTCCCCTTTGACTACCCGAATGCGGGGCGTAAAGGCGTCTGTTGAGATGGCGTCCTGATGCGACACGACACACGCCACTTCGCAGGTGCGACAGCCGATGCATTTTGCCGAATCCGCCATGATGAACCGGTTCATCTGTTATCCCTCGCGCACGTTAAAACCCAGCTCTCTGGAGATCGCGTCCGCCGTTTCACGCAGAGGTGTAAGCAGATTTTTTTCGCCAATCTGCTTCATGCGGGAGGTCGACAGCGAAATTGAGATCGCATACGGCACGCGGCCATGAATATCAAACACCGGCACCGCGATACAGGAGACCCCCAGCTCGTTCTCTTCTTTGTCCATCGCCATACTGTGCTCGCGGATTTCCGCCAGCTCGTCATACATCGCGCTCAATTCAGTGATGGTGTTGCGGGTCAGCGGCTGGATCTGATCCTGGTGGCTTTCCCAGTAGCTCGCCACATAGTCCTGGTGACCGAATGCCATGTAGATCTTGCCCATTGCCGAGCAGTAAAGCGGCATATGCTGGCCGATATAGGCGCGCGTGCGCAGCATACC
Organism: Enterobacter cloacae complex sp. SHL021; assembly: GCF_049237765.1. Classification (NCBI taxonomy): domain Bacteria; kingdom Pseudomonadati; phylum Pseudomonadota; class Gammaproteobacteria; order Enterobacterales; family Enterobacteriaceae; genus Enterobacter; species Enterobacter cloacae complex sp. SHL021. The sequence goes on from NZ_JBMKJG010000010.1 coordinate 46,402, forward strand.
GGTGGTCGGCTCAAGCTTATAAATCAGGATCGCGTGATCGTCTTCGCGGCTGGAGAAGTTCACCGTCTCGCCGGTGGCGATATTCAGCGACTCAAGATGCGGAGCAGCCACGTGGATGATATTCAGCGACGACAGCGCCTTTTGCCCGACGGCGATAAATTTGGTGGTCAGGCGATAGCTGCCCGCCGCCGGCGCCGGGGTGACGTACCCGCACGACTGCAATCCCTGCAGTAACCGGTGCACGGTGCTCTTATTCAGCCCGGCCAGTTCCGATAAATGGGCCAGAGGACAGCCGTTCGGATAGTTACTGAGGATCTCAATCAGCATCAGACCGCGAAACAAGCTCTGGCTACCTGCTGGCCTCTCTTTTTCTTGCGTCATGTCGCTCTCTTTCATGCTCATCCCATGGCTCCTTTTTATCGCGCCCTGATGGTAGCGCAAAGTGTGGTTCAGTTCACGATCTCAACAGAAAAAACACAACCAGTTGATTTTAATCGATTTTGAAAATCATGAATGTCGTTGATCTGGCAAAATTTGATCGCTATATTTGAAATCAGATTTCGCATAGTGAAATTTAGCGATAAAAAAGCACTCGCACTTGCCCCTACGAAGAACAGGAGAACAGGGATGAAAGTGACATTCGAAGAGTTGAAAGCAGCGTTCAATCGGGTTCTGCTCGATCGCGGTGTAAAAGCAGAAACGGCGGATGCCTGCGCGGAGATGTTTGCCCGCACCACGGAATCTGGCGTCTATTCCCACGGCGTGAACCGCTTCCCGCGTTTTATTCAGCAACTGGACGCGGGCGACATCATTCCTGATGCCCAGCCAAAACGGGTGACCACATTAGGGGCCATCGAACAGTGGGATGCCCAACGCGCCATCGGTAACCTGACGGCGAAAAAAATGATGGATCGCGCCACCGAACTGGCCTCCGATCACGGTATCGGTCTGGTTGCGCTGCGTAACGCTAACCACTGGATGCGCGGAGGGAGCTATGGCTGGCAAGCCGCAGAGAAGGGCTACATCGGGATCTGCTGGACCAACTCCATTGCGGTGATGCCCGCGTGGGGGTCAAAAGAATGTTGCATCGGCACCAACCCACTTATCGTGGCGATCCCCTCCTCCCCAATTACCATGGTCGATATGTCGATGTCGATGTTCTCCTACGGCATGCTGGAAGTGAACCGACTGGCCGGACGCACGTTACCGGTCGACGGTGGATTCGACGACGAGGGCAATCTGACCAAAGAGCCTGGCGTGATTGAGAAAAATCGCCGTATTCTGCCTATGGGCTACTGGAAAGGTTCCGGCTTATCGATTGTGCTCGACATGATCGCCACCCTGCTCTCTAACGGCTCCTCCGTGGCGGAAGTTACCCAGGACAACAGCGACGAGTATGGCGTGTCGCAGATCTTTATCGCCATCGAGGTCGACCGCCTGATCGACGGCCCAACCCGCGATGCCAAACTGCAGCGTATTATGGACTTCATCACCACCGCCGAGCGGGCAGACGAAAACGTCGCTGTCCGTCTGCCGGGGCATGAATTTACGCGACTGCTTGAAGAGAACCGCCGCAACGGCATCACCATTGACGACAGCGTGTGGGCGAAAATCCAGGCGCTGTAAGGAGTGGGCCATGATATTCGGACATATTTCACAGCCAAATCCGTGTCGCCTGCCGCGGGCGATTGAAAAAGCGTTAGATTTTCTGCGTACCACGGATTTCAGCATGCTAAAGCCGGGTGTCGTTGAAATTGAGGGACACAACATCTTTGCCCAGGTGCTTGATCTCACCACCCGGGAACAGCACGAAAATCGCCCGGAAGTGCATCGCCGCTATCTTGATATTCAATTTCTGGCGTGGGGTGAAGAAAAAATCGGTATTGCTATCGATACCGGCAATAACAACATCAGCGAATCATTACTGGAACAACGGGATATTATTTTTTATCACAACAGTGAAAATGAATCGTTTATCGAAATGATACCCGGCAGTTACGCCATATTTTTCCCGCAGGATGTACACCGTCCTGCCTGTATTAAAAACAAGGAAACCGCAATTCGCAAAATTGTGGTGAAAGTGGCAATCAGCGAATTAGATTAATTTTCTGATATACCCTAAATAATTCGAGTTGCAGGAAGGCGGCAAGAGAGTGAATCTCCAGGAGCTTACATAAGTAAGTGACTGGGGTGAACGAGCGCAGCCAACGCACATGCAACTTGAAGTATGACGGGTATAAATACAGGAACGCGAAATGACCAACACCGGTTTTATTATTGGTGCGTACCCCTGCGCACCCTCGTTTCACCAGAAAGGGGAACAAGAAGAACAAACCTTCTGGCGGGAACTTTCTGACACGCCACACATTCGCGGGCTGGAACAACCCTGCCTTGAACATCTCCATCCTTATGGGGATGAATGGCTGTTCCGCCATACGCCTGGAGACTGGCAAATCGTCGTCACGGCAGTGATGGAAACCATGCGTCGCCGTGGCACCAATGGCGCATTTGGGCTGGCGTCTGCTGACGAAGATCAGCGTAAAGCCAGCGTAGAATTTTACCGCCATCTGTGCCAGAAGATTGCTGCCGTTAACGCCCGTTTTCCCGGGAAAGTCATTGCCCTGGAAATGCAGGCCGCACCGCAGGCGGGCAATGCTTCAGTCGAGCAGGCTATCGAGGCGTTCGCCCGTTCCATTCGTGAAATCGCGGGCTGGGACTGGTCCTGCGATCTGGTGCTTGAACACTGCGATGCCATGACCGGTCCCGCACCGCGTAAGGGATTTTTACCCTTAGAGCAGGTGCTGGAGGTGATAAAAGAGACAGATATCAGCATCTGTATTAACTGGGCGCGCTCAGCCATTGAAGGGCGCAACACCACGCTTCCGGTTGAGCACGTTCAGACCGCCCTTCAGGCCGGAAAACTGGCCGCGTTGATGTTCTCCGGCACCACCATCTGCGGAGAGTATGGTGAATGGCAGGATCTGCACGCACCGTTTTCATCGTACTGTGCCGACAGTTTGCTGACCACTGAACATGCAAAAGCACTCTTTACTGCGGCGAGCGCCGCAACATTGAAATTTTCCGGTATTAAATTACTGGAAATAAATGCTAATGCTGATATCAGCCATCGCATCGCTATTTTGCGAGACGGCATTAGCCAAATGAAAAAAGCAACGCAATAACAATAAAAAAATCTTATTCCGGTTACCTACACTGAGATATTAAATATGAATACGTCTACTCAAGCTCTACATGCGGACATTCCGCGCCAGCGCTGGCTAAGAATTATTCCCCCGATTCTTATCGCCTGCATTATTTCTTATATGGACCGTGTGAATATTGCTTTTGCCATGCCCGGCGGTATGGATGAAGAGTTAGGTATTTCTGCCACCATGGCAGGCCTGGCGGGTGGGATCTTCTTTATTGGCTATCTGTTTTTGCAGGTGCCTGGCGGCAAGATTGCCGTTCATGGCAGCGGGAAGAAATTTATCGGCTGGTCGCTGGTCGCCTGGGCGGTGATTTCGGTCCTGACCGGGCTCGTCACCAGTCAGTATCAACTGCTGGTGCTGCGTTTCTTACTCGGGGTAGCAGAAGGCGGGATGCTGCCGGTTGTGCTGACGATGATCAGTAACTGGTTCCCTGACGCTGAACGCGGTCGTGCCAATGCGATTGTAATTATGTTCGTCCCCATTGCCGGGATCATCACCGCGCCCCTGTCGGGCTGGATTATTACCGCACTCGACTGGCGCTGGTTGTTCATCATTGAAGGGCTGATGTCCATCGTTGTACTGGTGCTGTGGGCCTTCACGGTGTACGACCGCCCGCAGGAAGCACGCTGGATTTCTGAAGCGGAAAAAAACTATCTGGTCAAAACCCTGGCCGCAGAACAGCAGGCCATTGCCGGTAAAGAGGTGAAAAACGCCTCGCTGAGCGCGGTGCTGTCCGACAAAACCATGTGGCAGCTGATTGCCCTGAACTTCTTCTACCAGACCGGCATTTACGGTTACACCCTCTGGCTACCCACCATTCTCAAAGAGCTCACGCACACCAGCATCGGCCAGGTAGGCGTGCTCGCGATCCTGCCTTATATCGGGGCCATTGCGGGTATGTTCCTCTTCTCTTCGCTCTCTGACCGTACCGGTAAACGCAAGCTGTTTGTCTCCCTGCCGCTGATTGGTTTTGCGCTCTGCATGTTCCTCTCCGTGGCTCTGAAAGAGCATACCTGGCTGGCCTACGCCGCGCTGGTGGGGTGTGGGTTCTTCCTGCAGTCGGCGGCGGGCGTGTTCTGGACCATTCCGGCACGCCTGTTCAGCGCGGAGATGGCAGGCGGTGCGCGGGGTGTGATTAACGCCCTGGGTAACCTCGGCGGGTTCTGTGGCCCTTATGCGGTCGGCGTGCTGATCACCTTGTACAGCAAAGATGCGGGAGTTTACTGCCTGGCGGTGTCACTGGCACTGGCATCTCTGCTGGCCCTGCTGCTACCGGCGAAGTGCGATGCCGGTGCGGAGCCTAACCCTACGGTGAATCCGCATAAGCGTGCGGCCTGATGCCCTCACCCCAGCCCTCTCCCACAGGGAGAGGGAGCAAGACGAGAACCCCCGCCCTCTCCCAAAGGGAGAGGAAGCAAGACGAGAGAGTCAAAGATGAGTGAAAAAGAACCCTTCTGGCTGGGTATCGATTGTGGCGGTACTTATCTGAAAGCCGGTTTATACACCCGCGAGGGCAAAGAGGTCTGTATTGAACGCCGCACGGTTGCCACGCTCAGCCCGCGAGCAGGCTATGCGGAGCGGGACATGAACCAGCTGTGGCAGCAGTGTCACACCACCGTCGCTCTTCTGCTCAACAACGCCCGGGTTAGCGGCGAGCAGATCAAAAGCGTGGGCATTTCAGCGCAGGGCAAGGGGCTGTTTCTTCTCGATAAACAGGATCGTCCCCTGGGCAATGCGATGCTCTCCTCAGACCGTCGGGCACTGGACATCGTGCAGCGCTGGCAGCAGGACGGTATTCCCGAAAAGCTCTATCCGCACACGCGACAGACGCTCTGGACCGGGCATCCGGCCTCTCTTCTACGCTGGGTCAAAGAGAATGAGCCACAACGCTATCAGCAGATTGGCTGCGTGATGATGGCGCACGACTACCTTCGCTGGTGCCTCACCGGCGCAAAAGGCTGCGAAGAAAGCAACATCTCTGAATCCAATCTCTACAACATGAACACCGGCCAGTACGATCCGCAGATCACGCGCTGGCTGGGTATCAGTGAAATCGACAACGCTCTGCCGCCCGTTGTCGGTTCAGCGGAAATCTGCGGGGAAATCACCGCTCAGGCTGCCGCACTTACCGGTCTCGCGGCGGGAACCCCCGTCGTTGGTGGGCTGTTTGATGTGGTTTCCACCGCGATCTGTGCCGGACTGCACGACGAACATACGCTGAACGCCGTCATGGGCACCTGGGCCGTCACCAGCGGGATTGCCAATGCGCTTCGGGACAACGAACCGCATCCCTATGTCTATGGGCGTTACGTCCACCCGCAGCAGTACATTGTCCACGAAGCCAGCCCCACCTCTTCCGGCAACCTTGAGTGGTTGACTGCCCAGTGGGGAGAAATGTCTTTCAGTGAGATCAACCGCGCCGTGGCCAGCCTGCCGAAAGCCGATAGCGATCTGTTCTTTCTGCCGTTTCTCTATGGCAGCAACGCCGGGCTGGAGATGACGAGCGGCTTCTACGGCATGCAGGCGCTGCATACTCGCGCGCATCTTTTACAGGCAGTTTACGAAGGTGTGGTGTTCAGCCATATGACCCATCTCAACCGCATGCTCGAACGCTTTACCGACGTACAGGCACTACGCGTCACCGGCGGCCCGACCCACTCTGACGTATGGATGCAGATGCTGGCGGATGTCAGCGGTCTGGCGATTGCGCTCCCGCAGGTGGAAGAGACTGGCTGTTCCGGCGCGGCGCTGGCCGCCCTGGTCGGCACCGGCGTTTATCCCGATTTTTACGCAGCGCAGCACGCGCTCAGACACGACATTCGGGTCATTGAACCCGACATGCACGCCCATGCGGCCTATCAGCGCAAGTATCAGCGCTACCAGTTACTGATTTCAGCACTACAGGGTTATCACGCCCGTGTTAAGGAGCACGACCTATGAGCCGACCATTACTGCAGCTGGCGCTCGACCACACCTCACTTCAGGCTGCCCAGCGCGATGTCGCCAGGTTTTCCGATCACGTCGATATTATCGAAGCGGGCACCATTTTATGTCTGACCGAAGGGCTTAACGCCGTGCGTGCGTTACGCGAGCAGTGTCCAGGGAAAACTCTCGTGGCGGACTGGAAGGTGGCCGACGCCGGAGAAACGCTGGCAGAGCAGGCGTTTGGCGCAGGCGCGAACTGGATGACCATCATCTGCGCCGCGCCGCTGGCCACAGTTGAAAAAGGTCACGCGGTGGCGCTGCGCTGCGGTGGGGAAATTCAGATGGAGCTGTTTGGCAACTGGACGCTGGACGATGCCCGCGCCTGGCACCGCATCGGCGTGAAACAGGCCATCTACCACCGGGGACGCGACGCGCAGGCCAGCGGCCAGCAGTGGGGTGAGGCAGATCTCGCCCGAATGAAAGCGCTCTCCGACATTGGTTTGCAGCTGTCCGTCACCGGCGGCATCACCCCGGCCGACCTGCCGCTGTTTAAGCAGATCAACGTCAAAGCCTTTATCGCCGGTCGCGCACTGGCAGGCGCTGCCAATCCACCGCAGGTGGCCGAGGCCTTCCATTCGCAAATCCGCGACATCTGGGGAGCGTAATCATGCGTCAGCATCCGTTAGGTATTTACGAAAAAGCGCTGCCGAAATCCCTCACCTGGCCGGAGCGCCTGGTGCTGGCAAAAAGCTGTGGCTTTGATTTTGTTGAAATGTCGGTAGATGAAACGGACGAACGCCTGTCGCGCCTGGCGTGGAGCACCACACAGCGTGCATCGCTGGTGGAAGCAATGCTGGAGACCGGTGTGTCGATCCCCTCCATGTGCCTGTCTGCCCACCGCCGCTTCCCGTTTGGCAGCCGGGACGAAACCGTGCGCGCCCGCGCCCGCGAGATCATGTCCAGCGCCATTAAACTGGCGCGTGATTTGGGTATTCGCACCATCCAGCTGGCCGGGTATGACGTGTATTACGAAGAGCATGATGAAGGCACCCGGCAACGCTTCGCCGAAGGGCTGGCATGGGCGGTCGAGCAGGCCGCCGCCGCGCAGGTGATGGTGGCCGTTGAGATCATGGACACCGCGTTTATGAACTCCATCAGCAAATGGAAAAAGTGGGACGAGATGCTGGCCTCACCGTGGTTTAGCGTTTACCCGGATGTCGGCAACCTCAGCGCGTGGGGTAACGATGTGGCCGCCGAGCTGACGCTGGGCATTGACCGCATCGCGGCAATTCACCTGAAAGATACCCAGCCCGTCACGGCACAAAGCCCAGGACAGTTCCGCGACGTGCCGTTTGGCGAGGGCTGCGTCGATTTCGTTGGCGTGTTTAATACGCTCAATAAGCTGAACTACCGCGGCGCGTTTCTGATTGAAATGTGGACCGAAAAAGCAAAAGAGCCGGTGCTGGAGATTATCCAGGCGCGCCGCTGGATTGAAGCCCGTATGCAGGAAGGAGGCATGACATGTTAGAACAACTCAAAGCCGAGGTGCTGGCAGCCAACCTGGCACTGCCCGCCCACCAGCTGGTGACCTTCACCTGGGGTAACGTCAGCGCGGTGGATCGCGACAGCGGTCTGATGGTGATCAAACCGTCCGGCGTGGAGTATGACGTGATGACGGCGGAGGATATGGTGGTGGTGAATATTGCCACCGGTGAGGTGGTCGAGGGCAGCATGAAACCGTCGTCAGACACGCCTACCCATCTTGCGCTGTACCGTCGCTACCCGGAGATTGGCGGCATCGTCCATACCCATTCCCGCCATGCCACCATCTGGTCTCAGGCAGGTCAGGATCTGCCCGCATGGGGCACGACGCATGCGGACTACTTCTACGGCGCGATCCCCTGCACGCGGCGGATGACCACGGCGGAGATCGCAGGAGACTACGAGTATCAGACCGGTGAAGTGATCATCAAAACCTTTGAAGAGCGCGACATCAGCCCCATGCAGATCCCGGCAGTGCTGGTGCACTCCCACGGACCGTTCGCCTGGGGTAAAGATGCCGCCGATGCGGTACACAACGCCGTGGTGCTGGAAGAGTGCGCGTACATGGGCCTGTTTTCGCGCCAGCTTGCGCCGCAGCTTCCGGTTATGCAGCAGGAACTGCTCGACAAACATTATCTGCGCAAGCACGGTGCGCATGCCTATTACGGGCAGTGATCAACCGGAATTAATGTGTTCCTTACAGTACCGCCGTTTCCAGACGGCGGGTGTTAACCCGGTATGCTTCGAAAATATCTGCCGGAAATACCCCACGTCGTTAAAACCGCAGCGGGTGGCCACTTCCGTTAATGACGCAGAGTCATTCAGCAGCATTTTTTCTGCCGCCCTGACGCGCTGGCGATGAATCGCCTCCGTCAGGGTTAAATGAAATGTCCGACGAAACACGCGCCCCAGGTAATCGGCATTACAGTGCAGCGATTTTGCCAGCAGCGAGGTGGAGAGCGGTAAATGAAACTGCGTGCGAATAAGCTGTTTTGCCTTCCAGGCCAGAGCTGCACCGGCCTCATCGGGGCGGTCCTCATACCCTGCTGAGAGGGATATTTGCTGCAAAATCAGTAGCAAAAGCATTTCCAGCGCCACGCTGCGCTGTAATTTTTCCTGCTCGCTGAGGAACTGGCGAAAAAGCGCAATCACCGACGGGACATCCCTCACGCAGCAATGTTGTTCAATGGTCAGCGGAGAAGCCTCCGGCAAAGCGGAAGGCCCAGGTTTCACCTCAAAATGCAGCCAGTAGAATCGCAGATCGGCCGGAAAATCTTCTGTACCCACATGCCGCCGCTTCGGCCAGAGCAATAAACTCTCCCCCGCCTTCACCTCAAAAAGACGGTTCTCCTCCTGGATCGTTAATGTCCCCTTTTCGACGAAAATGATTTCCCACGACGTTAATTTACGCGCCGGGTGGCGACCCACGCCCCGCGAAATAAACAATCCGCCGTTTTGCACTTTAATCGGAAGCGCTATGGATAATTCGAGCATGGATATTCACCATTCCGCTTTTATTGCCGCATTTAATTGACTTATCCATTGATTATTAACAATTTACGTTATAGCTGCCCGATCAAACTCACACTTTCTTCATCAGGTCGGAATCGTCATCTTTTTATACTTTTCCCTTCCCTTGTTGCCCTTTTCGTTCAGTGCAGAATGAATGAGGTACCTTGCACAAATACGATAAAAATCGATTACCGAGGAGTTATCTCATGACTTCCACACCGATTACCGAGTCTGACGTTGCACAACGGGTGAGAGAAGAACGTTTGTCCGTTCGCGAAAAAATTGGCTACGGCCTGGGCGACGCGGGCGGCACGGTCATTACCTGTCTGATAATGAATTTCCTGACCTTTTTCTATACCGATATTTTTGGCCTGACCCCGGCGCTTGTCGGCACGCTGTTTATTGCCCTGCGCGTATTTGACGCGATTTCTGACCCTGTCATGGGCGTGATTGCTGACCGCACCCAAAGCCGATGGGGGCGCTTTCGTCCCTGGCAGCTGTGGGTGGCATTCCCTATTGGCATCATCGGCGTGCTGACCTTCACCGTACCTGAAGCCAGCATGGGCGTGAAAATTGCGTGGGCATTCGGCACCTACCTGCTGCTGTCCGTCGGCTATACCGCCATCAACGTGCCCTACTGCGCGCTGATCAACACCATGACCACCCGCCACAGCGAGGTCATTTCCTGCCAGTCATGGCGCTTTGTGCTGTGCGGCGTTGCGGGATTTTTGGTCTCCGTCGGCCTGCCGTGGCTGGTGGCAGCGCTGGGGCAAGGCAACGCCGCCCGGGGTTATCAGCTGGGCGTTGGCGTCCTGTGCACCCTCGCCGTGGTGATGTTTCTCTGCTGCTTCTTCTGGGTCCGTGAACGCGTCCCACTGGCGCTGATGGGTAAATTCACCCTGCGCGAACACCTGGCAGGGCTGCGTAAAAATGACCAGCTGCTGCTGATGCTGGTGATGTCGTTTTTGCTGATCAACGTCTTCAATATCCGTGGTGGCGGATACATGTACTTCATCACCTATGTGCTTCAGGGCAGCACCGCCTACACCTCGCTGTTTTTCACCATGGTGACCTTCGCAGCGATCCTCGGGGCGGTGATCGTCAGCCCCCTCTCTCGCCGTATTGATACGGTCAAACTCTACTACTACACCAACCTGGTGCTCGCCGCGATCGCGGCTGGCATGTGGTTCCTGCCCGGCGGCCCGGCGCATCAGACGCTCTGGCTGATCGTAATTCTGAGTAACGGCGTCATCCTGGGCTTTACCCTGCCGCTGCACTTTTCGCTGATGGCTTTTGCCGACGACTACGGCGAGTGGAAGACCGGCGTGCGATCGTCGGGCATGAACTTCGCCTTCAACCTGTTTTTCATCAAGCTGGCGTGGGCCTCCAGCGCCGGGATCATCAGCCTGGTGTTTATCGCCGTCGCCTATCAGCCGGGAGCGGGTAACCAGACGCCCGCCTCGCTGCAGGGCATTACCGCCATGGAGACGCTGCTCCCTGCCCTTTTCCACCTGCTGCTGGCGGTCTCAATCCGCTGGTGCAGGCTCAACAATCCGATGATGTCGCGCATTGCCACCGATTTGCGCCAGCGTCATGTACCATCCTGAGGAGAACGTGATGTCAATAATGGAAGCCGATCTGCATAACCTGAAAATCAACGATCCATTTCTTGGCCAGTATCAGCGGCTGGTGCGTGATGTGGTCATCCCCTATCAGTGGGATGCGCTCAACGATCGCGTGGCAGAAGCCGAGCCCAGTCATGCCATCACCAACTTCCGCATTGCGGCAGGTCTTGAAGAAGGTGAGTTCTACGGCATGGTATTTCAGGACAGTGACGTGGCGAAATGGCTGGAAGCCGTGGCGTGGTCGCTGTGTCAGAAACCCGATGCTGAACTGGAAAAAACCGCCGATGAGGTGATTGAACTGATCGCCGCGGCGCAGTGTGAAGATGGGTATCTCAATACGTACTTCACCGTCAAAGCGCCCGACGAACGCTGGACAAATCTTGCCGAGTGCCACGAGCTTTACTGCGCGGGGCATATGATCGAAGCTGGCGTGGCGTATTTTCAGGGCACCGGAAAACGCCGACTGCTGGAGGTGGTGTGCAAACTGGCAGATCATATCGACACCGTTTTCGGCCCCCGGGAAGGCCAGCTTCACGGCTATCCGGGCCACCCGGAAATCGAGCTGGCGCTGATGCGGCTGTACGACGTTACTGAGGAGCCACGCTACCTGAACCTGGTGAAATACTTCATCGAGGCGCGCGGTACGCAGCCTCACTTCTATGATATCGAATACGAGAAGCGCGGCAGAACATCGTACTGGCACACCTACGGCCCGGCATGGATGGTCAAGGACAAAGCTTACAGCCAGGCGCATCAACCGCTTGCTGAACAACAAACAGCGATTGGCCATGCGGTGCGTTTTGTCTACCTGATGGCGGGTATGGCACACCTGGCTCGTCTGAGCAAAGACGACGCAAAACGTCAGGACTGCTTACGCCTGTGGAACAACATGGCGCAGCGCCAGTTGTACATTACCGGCGGGATTGGTTCGCAAAGTAGCGGTGAAGCCTTCAGCAGCGATTACGATCTGCCCAACGATACGGTGTATGCCGAAAGCTGCGCCTCGATTGGCCTGATGATGTTTGCCCGTCGGATGCTGGAGATGGAAGCGGATAGCCGCTACGCCGACGTGATGGAGCGCGCCCTGTACAACACGGTGCTGGGCGGCATGGCGCTGGACGGTAAGCATTTCTTCTATGTTAACCCGCTGGAAGTGCACCCCAGGACGCTGGCCTTTAACCACATCTATGACCACGTCAAACCGGTTCGTCAGCGCTGGTTCGGCTGCGCCTGTTGCCCGCCGAATATCGCCCGCGTGCTGACGTCGCTGGGGCATTACATTTACACCGTTCGCCCGGATGCGCTTTTCATTAATCTCTACGTAGGGAATGAGGTCACCATCCCGGTGGGCGATGAGACGCTTAAGCTGCGGATCAGCGGTAATTATCCGTGGCAGGAAGAGGTCAACATTGAGATCGCCTCGCCCGTACCGGTGACGCACACCCTGGCCCTGCGACTACCGGACTGGTGCGCAAATCCTCACGTGTCGTTGAACGGAGAAGGCATGACGGGCGAGGTATCACGGGGCTATCTTCACCTCACCCGTCGCTGGCAGGAGGGCGATACGCTCACGCTAACCTTACCGATGCCGGTCCGCCGCGTGTACGGTCACCCACAGGTTCGTCAGCAGGCCGGAAAGGTCGCGCTGCAGCGCGGTCCGCTGGTCTACTGCCTGGAAGAAGCCGACAATGGCGCCAACCTGCATAATCTTGCCCTGCCTGCCGACAGTGAATTCCGGGTTTTCGAGGGTAACGGAATTTTCGCTCATAAGATGCTGATTCAGGCGGAAGGTGTCACGCATGACGCCGCAGAAGCGGGATCGGAGGCGTTATGGCAGTACGACCGTCCTGCGGTGCAACGTCAACCCAAAACGTTGACCTTTATTCCGTGGTTTAGCTGGGCTAACCGGGGAGAAGGGGAAATGCGCATTTGGGTGGATGAGGACTGAATATCTGCGGCCTGATGCCCTCACCCCAACCCTCTCCCACGGGAGAGGGATCGTTAAGGCAGCACGCGACGCGCTGCCTCAGCCAGAAAAGCGCTTCGGTTACTAAACTGCGGATGCTCACTCACAAAAGAATCAATTTTCACCAGCAATCGACGAGGCAGGGTGATATTGATACGCTCCGCCTTACCGTCGAATTGCTTCATATTGATATCTACAAGCAACCATTGTCCGCCGATAAAATCACCCGGTGTGGCTTCAAGATGTGCTTCAACATTGCCAGGGAGAGGTAACTCTTCATCCATTTCAAATAGCGCTTCGAAGTGAGCTGTCAGTGCATCACGTGCATCCTGAAAAGCATCATCCAGAGAATTGCCGGCAAAAAAACAACCAGGAACGTCAGGAAAAAAACCGCTGGCGCTACCGTCGGGATCAGAATGAATGTAAGCCGGATAAAACATAACTACTCCTGATATCAGTGTTTGATTCCCGCCTGCCGCCAGATTTGCGCGAGGGTGCCGGGTTTTATGTCCTTTTTGGGATGTGGAACGGTCACCAACCCCGCATGTACTGGGTGGCGAAACTGATGATGGCTTCCTTTCGTTCTTACACATTTCCAGCCATGCCTGACCAGAACAGTAATGACATCCGCACTTTTCACATTCCAACCCTTCCATGATTATACACATCATACACACCATCGCTACTGGTGCAGATGACAATAGACGAAAGGAAATGCACACGCAGCCGGGTTTTGTCTGAACAGGAAGGAGCAACGCAAAAAGAAAGGCGGAACAGGTAAATTGCAGATCAAAATACAGGCGCTATCACAACGCCGGGTAAGGCGAAGCCGCCACCCGGCTTTACAGCATCAGAAGCGCCAGCTCAGCCCGGTCATCAGTGCGAAGCTGTCGTCGCGGTCGATCATCGGGCTGTTCTTCACGTCGTCAGGCAATACGGTATAAACCGCGCTGGCGTTAAGGAACAGGTTCTGGGTTAACTGATATTTTGCCGCCAGACCCACGTATGGCGTCCAGCTGTCACCGGCGGCGTATTCATTCAGACCCGAGCGGCGAGACTCGCTGCCGGAAACCCCGTAGTAGTAGTCGTTATAGCTCTCGTCACTGTAGAAAATGCCCACAGATGGCGTCAGCGTGAGGCGTTCCATGCGGATGGGGCGGAAGTACGAAATCTCACCGACTACGCCACCGCTTTCATCCATCGCATCGCCGGAAACGGCCACTTTCAGCGAGCCCCAGTTTTCATGGCGGTAATAGGCGCCCCCCAGGAAAGCAGACGCTTTACGCTCATCCAGATGTTTCATCTGAGGGTCGTCGTTATCGTCGGGATCAAAATGCAGCGGCATCCACGACGCGGTCAGGCTAAATTCATTTTTTTCGTCTTTCCACAGGATCCATCCACCTGTGGTCTGGCGCACATAGAATCGGTCACCTTCATAGCTAATTAACGGAACCGCGGTGGTATTTTCATTATACCCTTTATAAGGTGACTCATTAAATACAGCCCCCGCGCCAAGTGAAAAGTCACCGGCCATTGCGGATGAAGTCGCAAATAACGTGGCAGCGATGAGTAAATTGTTTTTAATAGTCATTCCATGTAATCCATTTAAACGCCGAACAAGCGAGGCGAATAATAATGGTTACAAATTTGCGTATGCAACGCCGCTGTTTATATAATATTATATATAAAATCATATAGATGGGTGGGCATGATGAATAAATTACAACTAAAACCCCGTGAATTAAAAATAATTTCCGTCATCGCCGCTACCCACAGCATTGGCGACGCCGCCGCCCTGCTGGGCATGGCACAGGCCAACGTCAGTAAATATCTCTCTGATTTTGAAACACGAGTCGGTCTCAAGGTCTTTGAGCGCACCACTCGTCAGCTTGCGCTAACGCAGTTTGGTGAGGCCTTGCTTCCTTACGTGAACGCCACGCTGGATAAAAATAGTCAGCTTATTAATTTTATTGCCGATTATAAGCATGAAAAGCGTGGAAAGGTGACGATTTACGCCCCGACAGGCATCGTGACCTATCTCTCTCGTCATGTGATCCACCAGATAAAAGATATTGGCGATATTCGTATTTCGCTGAAAACATACAATCTGGATCGCAATGAATTTTCTGAGGGGGTGACCTTTCCGGATGACTGCGATATTTTAATTACCTATGCTCAGCCGAAAGATGAAAGTCTGGTCGCAAGTGTATTAACCCAATATTCCGTTACCGCCTTCGCGACCGAAGAGTATTTAAATCAGCACCCGTTAAACGGCCCGGAAGATTTAATTCATCACTCCTGTATTTTAATCGACTCCATGCTGGTGGATGATGCTAACATCTGGCGGTTCCGCGTTCATGGCAGTGATGATGTACAGGATTACCGGGTTACCGGGAATTATATTTGCGACAATACGCAAACTGCCCTGGAGCTGGCGAGGAATAATCTCGGTATCGTCTTTGCGCCGAAAGAGAGCCTGAGAAAAGAGTTAAAAAACGGTTCACTTGTTCCCTGCTTCCCGCATCAGGAAGAGTGGTGGCTGGATCTGACGGCCATCTTCCGCAAACGTGAATACCAGCCATGGCGCGTGCAATATGTTCTGGATGGCGTCCTGAATAATCTTCGCCAGCAAATAGCTCAGGCCGCCCACGGACGGCCTGAGCTGGATGACTAGAACAGCCCCAGCGGTTTATCGGAGTAGCTGACCAGCAGGCATTTCGTCTGCTGATAATGCTCCAGCATCATTTTGTGCGTTTCACGCCCGATGCCTGACTGCTTATAGCCCCCAAAGGCCGCGTGCGCCGGGTAGGCGTGATAACAGTTGGTCCATACGCGTCCGGCCTGGATCCCCCGGCCCATTTTATACGCCAGATTGCCGTTGCGGCTCCAGACGCCTGCCCCCAGGCCATACGGCGTATCGTTGGCAATCTCCAGCGCCTCCTCCATCGTTTTGAAGGTGGTCACGGCCAGCACCGGTCCAAAAATTTCCTCCTGGAAAACGCGCATATTGTTTTTGCCAGACAGTATGGTCGGCTCAAGGTAATACCCTTCCTGCAGATCGCCGCCGAGCACTTTACGGCGTCCACCGGTCAGGACATCCGCCCCTTCTTTTTTGCCGATATCAATGTAATTAAGGATGGTTTCCAGCTGTCCATGCGACACCTGCGCGCCCATCTGCGTCACGTTATCTAGCGGGTTACCGCTGCGGATCGACTCCACGCGGCGAATGGCCCGTTCCATAAAGCGCTCATAGATGGACTCCTGCACCAGCGCGCGGCTTGGGCAGGTGCAGACTTCGCCCTGGTTAAAGGCAAACAGCGCAAACCCTTCCAGCGCTTTATCGAAGAAGGCGTCCTCTTCCGCCATCACGTCCTCGAAGAAGATGTTCGGGGATTTTCCGCCCAGCTCCAGCGTCACCGGAATGATGTTCTGGGTGGCGTACTGCATGATCTGCTGACCCACTTCCGTCGAGCCGGTAAACGCCACTTTGGCGATGCGTTTTGAGGTCGCCAGATATTCCCCAATCTCCCCCCCGGCCCCGTTGACCACGTTAATCACCCCCGGGGGCAGCAGGTCACCGATAATGTCCATCAGCAGCAGTACTGAAAGCGGCGTTAAGCGGGCCGGTTTCAGCACAATGCAGTTCCCGGCCGCCAGCGCGGGCGCCATTTTCCAGCTCGCCATCAGCAGCGGGAAGTTCCACGGGATAATCTGCCCCACCACGCCCAGCGGCTCGTGGAAGTGATACGCCACGGTGTCGCTATCGACTTCACTAATTCCCCCCTCCTGAGCACGAATACAGGAGGCAAAATAGCGGAAGTGGTCAATCGCCAGCGGCACATCGGCCGCCATCGTTTCACGGATCGGCTTGCCGTTATCCCAGGTTTCTGCCGTCGCCAGCAACTCAAGATTTTGCTCCATCCGGTCGGCAATTTTGAACAGGATCGCCGCCCTGTCCTGCACGGAAGTCTGTCCCCATTTATCTTTGGCTTTATGCGCCGCATCCAGCGCCAGATCGATATCGCGCTTGCCTGAGCTGGCTATCTCACACAGCGGCTGGCCGGTGACGGGGGTCAGGTTGGAATAGTATTCGCCGTCGACGGGTGCCACCCAGTCGCCGCCAATAAAGTTGTCATAACGGGGTTTTAGCTTGAGAGGGAAACCGTACTCGCCTGGCTGAATGCGTGAAGAGGGAGGATTGTTTGTCATGACCGTCTCCTTGCTGTTGGTGTACAACAAGGGTAGTACCGGCTGGTGATTTTATCGCCAGCCGGGAGTGGTGTTTACGACAGGGGTCACGCTGTTTCTGGAAAGAGCAACGAATCCCGTAATAAATGGTCGTTACCGCGACGGCGGGTAAAACCGATGCGGTTGAAATATTCCAGGATCTGAATGGCAAGCTTTCGCCCCACGTTCAGACGATCGCGGAAATCAGCCGCACAGGTGGAGCCTCGCGCCTGATCCAGTTCGCGGATCAGACTGGCAAACGCGACGATACGATCGTTGCGGTAATAACGATCTTTCACGATCGCAACGATGAGCCCCTGCTGCGCGGCATGGCGCAATACCTGGCGCATCACCTGCTCGTCGGTATTCGTTTCACGGGCGAGATCGCGAACCCACCAGGGCTCATCGCCAAACAGAGGGGCCGCTTTTTGCCAGATTGCCTCTTGCTCTGCGGTGAACCCGGCTTTGTGTTCCGGCAGATGCAGCCAGCCGTGGTGGCTTTTGATCACGCCGCTTTCACGCATGTTTTCTATCAGCAACAGCACCAGCGCATCGTCTTCCATTGGCAGCGCCATACGACGCAGGCGCTCGCGCCCCGGGCCAGGCTCATCCTGATGCTGTTCATGGTAGGTGGCAAGCGTGTTTAACACCTTTCGCTGCCAGCACGCCGCAACCGGCGCGTTCAGCAGGTTATTACCGGCCTGGATAAATCCCGGCTGCTGGGTCAGCGGGAGGAGGCCTTCGTTGCTGAGCTGTCGTGCCCAGGCGAAGTCGGTCAGGTTCACCGCACCGCGTTCAAGATGCACCTCCAGCGCAGCCTTATCGTTACTGGCCTGCGCCAGTGCCGACAGCCACTGCAAATACTCCGGTTTACGCTTCCCGCGACGCGGCGGGTTGAGCGTCACCACCCGCGCCCCGGCCAGCGTTTCTCGCGCCGAAATATCACGCAGCACCAGACGGTCATTATCTGCCAGCCAAAGTGGCGTATCGAAAACCAGTTCAGCGAGATCGTTTTTCAGCAGCGACACGCGCCCGGTGATATGGCTGGCCGCATGGTGGATATGCAGCGGCTGCCACTGACTGAGCGGGATATGCGTCTGCAGGGAGACAATCACCCGCTCAGACGGTTCTGGCGGCGCCTCAGACAGCAGCCAGTCGCCGCGGTTTAGCTGCGCTTTCTCCGCATCGCCGGCAATATTGAGGGCGATACGCTGCCCGGCATGGGCATGATCAACGGGCTGGTTTTGTGCATGCAACCCGCGCACCCGCATCGGCTTGTTAATACCCGTCAGCCATACGGTATCGCCCACCTTCACTTCCCCACTCAGGGCAGTACCGGTCACCACCAGACCCGCACCTTTAACGGTAAACGCCCTGTCGATGGCCAGACGAAAGCGATGATGGCTGGCATGTTCCCGCGACGAAAGCTGCTGCAAATGGTGGCGAAGTGCGTCGATCCCGCGCCCTTCTGTGGCGACTGTTTCAAACAGCGCAGCATCGGTAAAGCCATATTCGCGCAACGTGGCCTCCACCGCCTCGCGCACCTCGTTAATACGCGTCGCGTCCACACGATCGGCTTTGGTCAGCGCCACGGTTAGCTGTGGGTTGCCCGTCAACTGCAGGATCGCCAGGTGTTCACGCGTTTGCGCCATAACGCCGTCATCACATGCCACCACCAGCAGGGCATGGTCAATACCTCCGACCCCCGCCAGCATGTTGGAAAGAAACTTTTCGTGTCCGGGGACGTCAATAAAGCCCAGCACGCGGCCATCGGGCTGCGGCCAGTAGGCATAACCCAGATCGATGGTCATACCGCGCTTTTTCTCTTCCGGCAGGCGATCGGCATTCACGCCCGTGATGGCCTGCAACAAGGTGGTTTTTCCGTGGTCAACATGACCGGCGGTGGCAATAATCATTTCAACAGCATCTCCAGAAATCGCTCTTCATCTTCAAGACAGCGTAGATCCAGCCACATTCGGCCATCGTAAATTCGCCCGATAACCGGCGTAGGCAGAGCACGCCAGCGCGCAGAGAGCGCATCAAGCCTGCTGCCGCGGCCATCGCGCGGGGTGAAGGTCAGGGCCGCGCTGGGCAGCCGATCCACCGGTAACGAGCCACTGCCAATTTGCGACTGGCAGGACTCAATGCGCACGTCGAAATCGGCGTAATGCGACGCGACATTCGGCAACAGTAACTCGGCCTGCGCGCGAATCGAGGCGGCATCACGCGTTAACAGACGCAGCGTTGGCAGGCGTTCCGCCAGTTTCTCCGGGTGGAGATAGAGCCGCAGCGTCGCGTCCAGCGCGGCAAGCGTCATTTTATCGGCACGCAGGGCGCGCTTCAGCGGATGCTGCTGCAGTTTCGCAATCAATTCACGCTTACCGACGATGATCCCGGCCTGCGGCCCGCCCAGCAGCTTATCACCAGAAAAACTGACCAGGCTAACGCCCGCCGCAATCATCTCCTGCACCATTGGCTCTTTCGGCAGACCATACTGGCTCAGATCCACCAGCGAGCCGCTGCCGAGATCGGCAACGACCGGCACATTCAGCTCCTGGCCTATCGCCGCCAGCTCGGCCTCTTCAACGGCTTTAGTGAACCCTTCGATATGATAATTACTGGTGTGGACCTTCATCAGCAGGGCGGTGTTTTCATTAACCGCCGCACGATAATCTTTCGCATGGGTCCGGTTAGTGGCACCCACTTCATGCAGGGTACAGCCCGCCTGGCGCATCACGTCCGGGATGCGAAACGCGCCGCCAATCTCCACCAGTTCGCCGCGCGAGACGACCACCTCTTTGCCGCTGGCGGTCGCTGCCAGCATCAACAGGACCGCCGCCGCGTTGTTATTCACAATGCAGGCATCTTCAGCACCGGTGAGCTGGCAAAGCAGATCCGCCAGGGCCCGATCACGATGCCCGCGTCCTGCACCGTCGAGATCGTACTCCAGCGTGACAGGCGAACGCATGGCCTGCGTTACGGCATCTACCGCCTCTTCCGCCTGCTGCGCACGCCCGAGATTGGTATGCAGGACAGTCCCCGTCAGGTTAATCACCGGGCGCAACGCGCTTTGCCCTTTATCAACCAGCCTCTGTTCCAGCTCCTGCTCCCACGCCACGCACCAGCCGGGCAAGGCATTTTCTGCCTGAATATGGCGCCGGGCCTCGTCCTGAAGCAGACGTAACATCTCAACCGTCGCGGTATGACCGAACCGCTCAACAGCGGAATGAATAAGGGGTTCTCGAAGGAGTCGGTCGGTAGCGGGGATCTGGCTGTACAGGGAGTGATGAGTAGTCATGGAAGCGCCTGGCGAGTAAATATCATCCCCCCTCCCGACGGGAGAGGGAGTTAACATGTGGAGGGATTGTACCGCCTCCTGACGCGAAGTGTTATAACCCGCGTCAAGCCTTTGGCGGTTCGGTACGGGCGAAGCTCTCGCGCTGGAAGAGCGTTTCGGCAAGCTTCACCAGCAGCGGACGGTCGACGCACCAGCCAGGGGAGACGCGACGAAAGTTGAGATAACCAATGGCGCAGGCGATAGCGATCGTCGCCAGATTCAGGCTATCCGTTGCTATTTTGCCCTCCTGGATGAGCTGCTCGCACCTGTCCAGGCTGCGGCTGATTTTCTCACGCTGGCGCAGCAGCTCCGTTTCCGACTGCTGAGCAACGGGCCTTGCCTGCTCGCGCACGGAAGTTAACGCCGCATCCATGATGCCATCGGCCAGCGCTTCAATTTGCTTCACTGCCAGGGCCGCCTTCGGATCTGCCGGTAACATGGCTGGCGCAACGCCGAGCAACTCGATGTACTCAGCGATAATCGGGGAATCAAACCAGTATTCGCCCTCGTCCGTTACCAGCGCCGGGACTTTCCCCAGCGGGTTGTACTGCGCAACGCCGTTTTCGGCGTTATAGGGCTGTTCATTAACGAATTCAAATTCAATCCCTTTCTCCAGCAGGAGAATCGAGATCTTTCGCACGAAGGGACTGGTGTAGCTGCCGATGAGTTTCATTGCCTGATCCTTGATGCCAGAAAAAGTCAGTATGGATCAAGCGCTGAAAAAAGGGCAGGTATGCATGTCGCATTCCTGCCCGGCGAGGATTAATGATCAAGATAGAGATAGTGCATCCAGCTGGTCATGCGCAGCAGGACTTTACGCATCACCGAGACGTGCGCGAAATGGTCGGAATAGACCGCCACCTGCGCGTAAATACCGTCCGGCAACGCATCAACGTCGGCGTTAGGCTCCAGTTCTATCAGCGCCTGCACGCCATCCGTTCCCGGTGTTACTGTTAGCGATTGCAGTGCCCCCTGCGCCTGATATGAGCCCCCTGGCACCACCGGCAGAATGCTGGTGAGCTTGCCGGAGAAGACCTGCCCCGGCAGGGCGTTAAACACCACTTCCGCTTCATCGCCCGGCTTCAGACGCAGCAGCGAGTTCTGACGGAACTGGGCCACAATCTGGCGTTTCTGTTCAGGAATAAAGACCATGACCGGGCGCAGCGGCAGCGCGGCGGCATACGTTCCCGGGCGAATCAGCACCTGGGTGATGTAGCCATTGCTCGGCGCACGTACCACGGTCTGATCCAGGTTGTATTTGGCTTCGGCCAGCTGGGCGCGTAAAGAGGCAATCTGCGACTGTTCGCCGTTCACCATGCTGTCTAACTGGCTTTTGATCTGCGTTTGTTCCGCCACTGAGCCTTTTACCAGCGCGTCCTGAGCCAGATAGTTCTGCCGCGCGTTGTCGATATCGCTCTCAGAGAACGGGTTTACCTTCGCCTGGCTGCCTTTGAGATAGCGCTGGTAATCTTTATACAGACGGTCCCGCTCGGCGGACACGCGCGTGGTGTTGGCTACTGCTTCCGACAACTGCGCTTTGAGCACGTCGATATTGTGCGTCGCGGTCACCAGGTCGGCCTGCAGTCTGTCGACCCGTGCCTGATAGCGGCCCGGGTCAAGTTTAAATAACACTTCGCCTTTTTTAATAAGCTGGTTATTTTTATCAGTGACTTCGCTGACCACGCCGGTCACCTGCGGCGTAATCGGAATGGAAATAACCGCTTTTTGCGCCGTAAACGTATACGGGTGGTTATAGTTCATTAATAAAATAAGGCCCGCCACAATAAACACCCCACCTAATGTAGCGGTGGCGAGCGTCCACTGGTTGACCGGAATACGGAATATTTTAAAAATCGCCCAGGCAAACGCCACGTAGGTCAAAATAATCAACAGATCCATAATTAGCGCTCCAGCGTTTTCGTATCAGCAGTGGGCTGTACCGCTGCCAGCTTTTGTTCTAATTCGGCCACGCGTTTGGCCAGCGCATCCATACCCGGCACCTCATCAGCTTTGGTGATGTGGTTTTGCATGCCCCAACCGCGATCTTCCCGGTACAGCGTGGCCCAGATCCACAGGAACGGCCAGATGGCATGGAGCGTAAACAGGCTAATCCAGCCCGCCGTGTGGATTGCATCGGCATGGGGATGATTACGCTTTTTGGCCATGTTATAGGGGATGTCATGAATGGCGATGATTCCGTAAAACAGAACCAGAAAAACAAAAATCAATACGCCCAGCGCAAAATAGTTGAGAAACATATTCTCCTCACTTAAAAAACGTCAACTCATTAAATTAATAAAACAGTACGCAACCTAATTAATTTATTTTTAAACATAAAAGGTAGACTGGTTATTTCAGAGCCGGGGAGTATCGGTTTTTATAATATCTCCATGCAAGTTTATAAACGTGTCAAAATATATCCTGAATAATAATATACTTAACCTTACATTATGAGCGTAATCCACGTTTTCGCTTTTCGCCATACCACACATGAAAAGTGGTTTTTTAGCTTTGCGTGTTGCTCAGAACCATCGTGACGCTCATTCGTCAGGCAGAATTTGCCGCCGATCACAGCCGGAGAAATCCGCATAAAAATTTTTTGTGAATTAAATCACAACTCAGAAACAAACCCGCGACAACTAAATGTGATTCATATCACAAAAACAGGGGTGTTTTGCCGATTTTCTCCCCATTGTGTTTTTTTTAGACTGTGGTTTTGTGATTCAGATCACCTCATTTCCCGCCACACCCCCTGCATTTACGTGATTACGATCACACAATTTTTCGCCGTCTGGACAGTTGAACGATTCAGTGCCAGATTTCACAGCATCAGAACAGGGCCCGGCTACCTCTGCCGCCTCATTAACAATAAACCTCGGGCCGCAAGCCTAAGCGTAAACAGAAGAAGGGGTGTTTTATGTCATCCGATTTCAAGATCAAAGTTCAAAGCTTTGGTCGTTTCCTCAGCAATATGGTGATGCCAAATATCGGCGCGTTTATCGCGTGGGGTATCATCACTGCATTATTCATTCCGACAGGGTGGTTGCCTAACGAAACGCTGGCGAAACTTGTTGGCCCAATGATTACTTACCTGCTGCCGCTGCTCATCGGTTATACCGGTGGTCGTCTGGTGGGCGGTGACCGTGGTGGCGTAGTGGGTGCCATCACAACCATGGGTGTTATCGTCGGTGCGGATATGCCGATGTTCCTCGGTGCGATGATCGCCGGTCCTCTGGGTGGCTGGGCGATTAAGAAATTCGACGTTTGGGTTGATGGCAAAATCAAATCCGGCTTCGAGATGCTGGTGAACAACTTCTCTGCGGGCATCATCGGGATGATCCTCGCGATTCTGGCGTTCCTCGGCATTGGCCCGGCAGTTGAAGTCCTGTCCAAGATTCTGGCGGCGGGCGTTAACTTCATGGTGGCGCACGACATGCTGCCGCTGGCGTCTATCTTTGTTGAACCGGCGAAAATCCTGTTCCTGAACAACGCCATCAACCACGGTATCTTCTCACCGCTGGGTATTCAGCAGTCTCATGACCTCGGCAAGTCCATCTTCTTCCTGATTGAAGCGAACCCGGGTCCGGGTATGGGCGTTCTGCTGGCGTACATGTTCTTTGGTCGCGGCAGCGCGAAGCAGTCTGCTGGCGGTGCGGCTATCATTCACTTCCTGGGCGGTATTCACGAAATTTACTTCCCGTACGTGCTGATGAACCCACGTCTGATCCTGGCCGTTATCCTCGGCGGTATGACCGGTGTGTTCACCCTGAGCGTGCTGAACGGTGGTCTGGTTTCTCCGGCGTCTCCGGGCTCTATCCTGGCGGTACTGGCAATGACGCCGAAAGGTGCCTATTTTGCTAACATCGCGGCTATCTGTGCGGCAATGGCGGTCTCCTTCGTGGTCGCTTCTATCCTGCTGAAAACCAGCAAAGTGAAAGAAGATGACGATATCGAAGCGGCCACCCGTCGTATGCACGACATGAAAGCCGAGTCCAAAGGCGCAACGCCGCTGTCAGCGGGTGATGTTTCTAACGACCTGAGCCACGTGCGTAAAATCATCGTTGCCTGTGATGCCGGTATGGGTTCCAGCGCAATGGGTGCCGGCGTGCTGCGTAAGAAAGTGCAGGATGCAGGCCTGACCAATATCTCAGTGACCAACAGCGCCATTAACAGCCTGCCACCGGATGTTGACCTGGTGATTACGCACCGTGACCTGACCGAACGTGCCATGCGCCAGGTACCGCAGGCACAGCATATTTCGCTGACCAACTTCCTCGACAGCGGCCTGTACACCAGCCTGACTGAACGTCTGGTGGCCGCACAGCGTCACGAAGACAACGAAGTGAAAGTGCGGACCAGCCTGCAGGACAGCTTTGACGAGAGCAATGCTCACCTGTTTAAGCTGGGCGCGGAGAACATCTTCCTCGGTCGTACCGCAGCCACCAAAGAAGAGGCAATTCGCTTTGCCGGTGAGCAGCTGGTAAAAGGCGGCTACGTTCAGCCTGAATATGTCGACGCGATGCTGGAACGCGAAAAACTGACGCCAACCTACCTGGGCGAATCCATCGCGGTACCGCACGGTACGGTGGAAGCGAAAGACCGCGTGCTCAAAACCGGCGTGGTGTTCTGCCAGTATCCTGATGGCGTGCGCTTCGGTGAAGAAGAAGACGACATTGCCCGTCTGGTGATTGGTATCGCCGCTCGCAATAACGAGCACATCCAGGTGATTACCAGCCTGACCAACGCGCTGGATGATGAGTCCGTCATCGAGCGTCTGGCACAGACTGAAAGCGTTGAAGAAGTGCTGGCACTCCTCAACAAATAACAGCGTATCTTCCCTCTCCCTTTTGGGGAGAGGGCTAGGGTGAGGGGTATACGTTCCTCACCCCAGCCCTCTCGGGTAAAAACATTGATAAAGGTTAACACTATGAAAGCATTACATTTTGGCGCAGGTAATATCGGTCGTGGCTTTATCGGCAAACTGCTGGCAGACGCGGGCATTACGCTGACATTCGCCGATGTGAATCAGGTCGTTCTGGATGCCCTGAATGCCCGTCATAGCTACCAGGTACACGTGGTGGGAGAAAACGAGCAGGTTGAAACGGTCTCTGGCGTCAACGCGGTAAGCAGCATTGGCGACGATGTTATCGACCTCATCGCCAGCGTTGACCTGGTGACCACCGCGGTGGGCCCGGTGGTACTTGAGCGCATCGCGCCTGCGGTCGCAAAAGGCCTGGCAAAACGTAAAGCGCAGGGCATCGATACCCCGCTGAACATCATTGCCTGTGAAAATATGGTGCGTGGCACCACGCAGTTGAAAGGTCACGTTCTGGCCGCCGTTGCGGACGAAGACAAAGCCTGGGTTGAAGCGCACGTTGGCTTCGTGGATTCTGCCGTTGACCGTATCGTTCCGCCGTCAGAATCTGCAACTAACGACCCGCTGGAAGTGACGGTAGAAACCTTCAGCGAGTGGATCGTGGACAAAACCCAATTTAAAGGCGCGCTGCCGACCATTCCAGGTATGGAATTAACGGATAACCTGATGGCATTTGTGGAACGTAAACTCTTCACGCTGAACACGGGTCATGCTATAACCGCGTACCTCGGAAAATTGGCCGGTCATCAGACTATTCGTGATGCGATCCTCGACGAGAAGATCCGCGCGGTGGTAAAAGGGGCAATGGAAGAGAGCGGCGCGGTGCTGATCAAACGCTACGGTTTTGATGCTGATAAACACGCAGCATATATCCAGAAAATCCTCGGTCGTTTTGAAAACCCGTATCTGAAAGATGACGTTGAGCGCGTGGGCCGCCAGCCATTGCGTAAGCTGAGCGCGGGCGATCGCCTGATTAAGCCGCTGCTGGGTACGCTGGAATACGGCCTGCCGCACGCCAACCTGGTGAAAGGGATTGCCGCCGCGATGCACTACCGCAGCGAGCAGGATCCGCAGGCGCAGGAGCTGGCACAGTTGATTGATGACCAGGGCGCACAGGCTGCGCTGGCGCAGATTTCCGGTCTGGACGCCAACAGCGATGTGGTTGCGGAGGCGGTTAACGCATATAACGCAACCAAATGATGCACAGTGAGGCGCAGGTGATCCTGCGCCCTGATTACAGATTGTCAGATATGCAGGCAATAATGGAACAAACCCAGGCCTTTGAAAATCGTGTGCTTGAGCGTCTGAATGCTGGCAAAACCGTACGAAGTTTCCTGATTACCGCCGTCGAGTTGTTAACCGAGGCGGTGAATATCCTGGTACTTCAGGTGTTTCGCAAAGACGACTACGCGGTAAAATATGCTGTAGAACCGTTACTGGACGGCGACGGACCGCTGGGCGATTTATCCGTGCGTCTGAAGTTGATTTATGGTCTTGGCGTGCTGAACCGGCAAGAGTATGAAGATGCGGAGCTGTTGATGGCGCTGCGCGAAGAGCTCAATCATGACGGTAATGAGTACACCTTTACCGATGACGAGATCCTTGGCCCCTTCGGCGAGCTGCATTGCGTTACCGCGCTCCCCCCTGCCCCCCATTTTGATAACAGCGACCCGGAACTGTACGCCATGCAAAAGCTGCGTTATCAACAGGTTGTCCGTTCCACGATGGTTCTTTCCCTGACTGAGCTGATTTCCCGAATCAGCTTAAAAAAAGCGTTTCAGAAGTAAGCCTGCTCACATTGGTGTATCCTTCCCTCTAAATTCCCCGTTTTCAGAGTTATTTGTCATGAAAGAAGTCGAAAAGAACGAAATTAAACGCCTGAGCGACCGCCTGGATCTGATCCGCCATCAGATGGCCGGTCTCTCGCTGGTAGACTCCGCCGAGAAGTACGCCGAGCTGGAGAAAGAGACCGCGAAGCTGGAAGCGGAGATCGAGCGCCTGCGCGAAGTGAAAAGCCAGAAGCTGAGTAAAGAAGCGCAGAAGCTGATGAATATGCCGCACCGCCGCGCCATTACCAAAAAAGAGCAGGCCGATATGGGCAAGCTGAAGAAAAGCGTACGGGGTCTGGTGGTGGTCCACCCGATGACCGAGCTTGGCCGCGAGATGGGCCTGAAAGAGATGACGGGTTTTTGTAAGACGGCGTTCTGATCGGTCTCCCCTGCCGCAGCGGCAGGGGAACACTCAGTTGTAAATCAGGTTAAACGTGGCCATCGCATCCGCTTTTCCCGCCGTCACGTTCTCTTCTGTCTGAATATAATGCGCATCAAACCAGAAGGTCTGCGTCTGGTTATCTCCCACCTGCCCAAGCGCCGACACCTGCGGGGTGTTCCACGGCACCACCTGCCCCTGAACCGCACCGGTATTGTCGCCATAAAGCAGTTCGATCCCGACGCCGCTGGCGCTGTCCTGCTGCTTCGTTAACGCCAGCGCCCGATCGTTGCCCGGCGTGGTATCGCCGAAGAAGCCCATCTTCACCGTCGTGTTATTTTCACAGGTCACCGGAATGCTGAAGCGTCCGCCACCGGCGCGGGAGCCTGTGCCGTGAAATTCCCGCTGGCTTACGGTTCCCATCGGCACCAGAATGCTGCGGGAACCAACGGAACAGCTGGTATGCCTGACCGTGAAGCTGGCGAGACGGATCTGCACCGGTGTCGCGACGCTGGTCGCGCTGGCTTTATTTTCTCCCGCCTGTAATATCAGCGATCCGACGTTTTGCTCCTGGGAGTTGGCGTTATCATCAGGCATGGCGCTGGACGTCGGTATTTTGTAAAACATCACCCAGAACTGCATCTTATAGGTTGAGGCGCTGGCAAAAGCAGGATTCTGTGAGGCGTCGCAGATACGGCGTGACTCGTTGCCGTCCACCGGGCTGGTGCCGTCAATATACCGCACGGCATCCGCACCACAGTACTGCTGCTCGCGGAACCCGAGCGCGTAGCCGATGCCTTCAATCTGGGTTTTGTAGACGTGCCGCGACGCACCGTCTTCCCCCACCACGGTGCCGACGGGATTATCCATCTCGACAAATCCGATACTTCGCCAGGCGTCATTTCCGCCATCGCAGCTGTAAAAATCCGCCCCGGTAGACTGTATCGGCGCGGAAACCGGCGTCCAGTCCGCTGTGCCAGGAGCATATCCAATGGCGTAGGGTACCTGGACAACCCACTGATTGCGCGTGGTGTGGCAGGGCGAGGCCTGAGCGTGCGCATGAAAACTCAGCATGCCAAAAAGAGAAAGTAGACTGAGGTAGAAAACCCATTGAATAAAGTGACGCATAATATTCCTCTAGTGGCACTCAAGAGACAGCGTAGCGATGCCGGGAGCCATATGAACCGCCCCCAGTTTGAACGGCGTCTGGCACTGACGCGGCTCTCCGTCTTCATACCAGGTTACGCGCAGCGTGCCGCGCTCCGGTACTCCGCTCAGGTAAGCCTGACCGCCGTCAGCCACCATGCTTCGGTTGGCTGAACGACGTTTTTGCTCCACCACCTCGGCCTGGGCGCCAAATGGCAATGGCTCGCCGTGGTATCGCAGGGAGAACAGCACGCGATAGCCAATGTGCGTTGCGTAATTAGCAAGCACCACCGCGCCGCTGGTGGGAACGAGCGTCAGACCGCTCTGCTCAACGTCGACGTTTTCGCCAAGCGTCGCCGTATCAAGATTGACGGTATTCTTACGATAGGCCGAAAGCGCGGGCATAACCGCGTAGCCGCGACTGTCGGTATGGATGCCGCTGTAGCCCTCCGGCTCAACGTTCGCCGCGCCAGGCACGCGCAGCAGGGCGACGCTATCGCCCAGCGGCTGGCTGAGCGTAACGCCATACTGTGTGGCGATAACGCCCCCGGCGAGGCCGAGACTGGCATTATCGCCGTTTCGGCTGCGATCATAACCGAGGCTTACGTTGCCGTAGCCGCCGTTGTATTGCAGCGCCAGACTGGTGTTGTCGGCTTGTCCCTCACTGGCTTTACTCTGCTGAACGCTATAGTTGAGGTTGCGGTTCGCCAGCGCGCTGCCGTTGAGTGACACCTGCTGCGTGGACATCCCACGGTTATTTTTATTGATGAAGTAACTCACCGAGCTGTCCGGTAGCCAGTTACCGAGCGGAATATTGATATTAAACGACACGGTGCGATCGGGATGTTGCTCACGTGCTGAGTCGGTATAGTCATACCCCGCTCCCCATGAAATGCCCCGCCAGCTGGTGTACCAGCCAAGGTGTATGGTTTTATCCTGCCCGGAGGTGTGCCAGTAATCCTGCATCCACGCCGAAACGCTAAGGCTGCCGAACTGCCCCAGCGTCTGTGAGAAGGTTATTTGCGAGCGGCTACGGCGGTTATTGAGCCGTAACTGCTGGCTGTCAGACTGATTCAGCTCGCTAAACTCATAAAAGTTGCGCGAAGCATAACGATAGCTCGCCAGATTGAAGGCGGTGCCGGTGGTATTAAAATCCTTCTGATACTGAACGCGCCACGCCTGCCCTATTACGCTTTTGCCGTCAGATAAACGGCTTTTTGCCAGCGTATCGTCAACGCCCAGCGAGCCGAACGCGCCAAACCCTCTGCCCACGCCAATGGCGCCGGCCTGGTAGTTATTCGCGGTACGAAAGCCGCCGTATACCGTCATACTGGAGAACAAGCCGTAGAAAAAAGCGCCTTCAACAAAGTCCGGCGACCGGGCATCGCTGGAGCCGGAGTGAAAGCGTCCGGCGTTGAGGCTGTATTTCAGGCTGCCCTGGCGCCGCATAAACGGTACTGCAGAATAAGGCTGGGTAAATACGCGTTTCGAGCCGTCGCTTTCCGTGATGGTCACCTGCAAATCGCCGCTTTGCGCGCCGGGGAACAGATCGTTAATAACAAACGGCCCGGCGGCAACCCAGGTTTCATAAATGACATAGCCATTTTGCGAAACAGAAACCCTGGCATAGCTGTGCGCGACGCCGCGAATTGTCGGCGCGAAGCCGCGCTGGCTGTCGGGTAACATACTCTCGCTGGATGAGAGCTGAACCCCGCGAAACGCCACGCTATCGAACAGGTCGCCGGCAGTCCAGGCATCGCCGATCCGCAGCTGGCTGTTCAGACTGCGAATATCCCTGCTCAGCCAGCTGCTTTGTGACTGAAAACGATTGCCGCCCGCGTTGCTGTAGCTCCAGGCCGACGTATTACGCAGCCGCCACGGTCCCAGGTTTACGCCGTTACGCAGGCTAAGGTAGCTTGACGTCGTGTCGCCGTTTTGATGATGAGCCTGCCCCCCCGTGAGGCTGTAATCAACAAATGCCGCCGGAATACCGTCATCCCACTGCGACGGAGGCACATAGCCACGGCTGCGGTGCGTCATCGCCGCCTGCGGCAGGCTGAGAAACAGGCGCTGCTGGTTAAAATCATAGGAGGTCCGCGCCGCCGGGATAAAATCGGCGATATGCGTGAAGGTTTCTCCCTCCTGCAACCGGGAAAGCGCCGGGATCGCCCCCACATTCACCCCGAGCGTCTCCAGCAGCGGCACGCTAAACACGGGCTGCAGGCTGCCTTTCTCATTGACGAAAGTAATCTCCTGATGCCGTTCCTCGCGTCCATTAACCTCAATCGTTACGAGCCACGTGCCGGGCATCTGCCCGCCCTTTTCGGAGAAATAGTGCAGATCCGCCGTTTTCTGTTCGGCAGAAGAAAGCTCCAGCGCGGCGGGATCAAAATAATCCTCGGCCCATCCTGTACGGCTTATGCTGAGCAGCAGCACCGAAAGTGGCGCATAACGAAACAGGCGAGAAGGCATGGTTTAAAGAGGCTGCGACCGGGTCGCGGTAATAGCGCCAAAATCATTAATAGCCGACCAGGTAACGCTGCCGGAGGCTGCCACAGGCCATTCGCGGGTTTCGCCTGGGCCGATCATGCCCGGTTGCTCAATGTTGTGCCCCGAGACGCTGAGGCGATAAAAAGAGACGTAGTACGGCGTCGGGTTGGTGGCCTCAAGCCCTTTCTGCGTCGTTGAGAATCTCACCTTTTGCCAGGCGGTTGCAGCATCGCCTTTCAGGTTTTCAGGGCGGTAGAAAATTTTAAATTTCGATTTAACGTTAATTTGTAATTCGTTGCTGCTCTCTTTTGGCTTTGGCGCAATGGCCTTAATATCGAGCCAAAATACGGATTCACGATCTGCGGGCAGCGGCGCGCCGGTATATTGAATACGAAGCGTATTGGTCTGATCCGGATCAAGCCTGAATAGTGGCGGCGTGACGATAAATGGCGCGGCGCGGTTTTTCCCTTCAGCGTCATTCTCAACCCACGACTGAATCAGATAGGGTACTGCACTTTCCATATTAGATACAGAAAATGCCACCTCCTTACTGTTTTGCGGGTATACGATCCGTGTTCCCCCCATTACTACGCCTGCGGAAACTGACGCAGAGCTAATCATTAATGCAGTGAGCATAATATACGACAAACGTTTCATCTCTATTATCTCTGGAGGTGGCTAAAAATAATCAGTTATAAACCATCAGGAAATTGGACACAGCGTTGACATCACCCGCTTTGATTTCCGTTCCATCTTTGTCCAGTGCGGCAAAGAACGTTAATTCTGCATTGCCTTGAGCATCTGGTGCGGTGGTTTTTGAAACCGTACCCGGCTTAATAACCGTGCTGCGATCGCTGTTATAAAGCTTCACCCCGACGCCCGTCGCCATACCCGTGCCTGGCGTAACCTGCAACAGCGAGTCATCAACCGCATCTTTATTCCCGTCAAACAGCACCGCCACAGATTTAACCGTTTCCGGGCATTTTTCGACGTTGATTTTGAACTCACGCGGCGTTGTTTCGACGTGTTCATCGAAGTAGCTTTTCGCCCACGCCCCAAGATCTACCGTTTTGGTTTTTGATGCCGTAGTAATGTTACAGGAAATAAGGGTAATCTTGCCGGTGAAGTTGATTGTACCGCCTGTGCTCTGTGTACCTGCGTCTGTATTCAGGCTAGTATTAACGCCTGAATTACTGCTTGCCAGCACCGCCTGAGAAGATAACAGAAACCCCGCCGTGGCAAATGCCAGCGCCACATTTTTGATTTTCATTAGGAACACTTTCCCCTCTGTAAATTAAACAGATATTGATTTTTGTACCAGGTACAATAATTTCTATAAGGATTTTAAAACCGTCACCCAAAGGGTACTAACAGAATTGGTGACGCGACCTCAAAGAATAAATCAGGGTCCATCCCAGCGTGACAATCCGTATATTTTCTGCAAACCCTTTCGCTATATCCTACAGTTTTGGAAAACTCGTCAGGCCGCAAATAACAATGATTAGTTTGTGGTTAAAATTTAATTCAGCATCTTCTGTAACGTTGTATCTGAATAAATAGTAAATCAAATGTCTTTTAACGTCTACGCACTTAAAAGCGCTCAGCAGGCCTGTTTCACATTTCATATTTAACAGCCAGATAACATATTTAACGCATTTCCATAGCCCTGAGAATTATTAACTACCTCCTAATACCGAAGCTAAATTATTTTACTTACACAACTGATCATTGTTTGATCAATTTTTTAAGAATATTATTAGAAGAAATTATTAGCATCGTGCGAAAAACATCGTTTTTATACTGGCCAGGTGCTCTTATAAAGGATATTTTATCATTGATCAGCAAATGATCGTTTGTAATAAGCTGTTAAATCCTATATGTGAAATTTACCTTAAATGTAATTTTTTGCTAAACATGATATTCCGCATTTTTACCTAAAAAAAATTTTTATTTTTAGGTAAAAAATCACACCCTAAACACGCAAGACACCCAACACAAACCAGAATAAAACATAAATCCCTCCTAAAGTTAACATAATTGCGGTACTTGCTTCTCTTTATCCCCTTCTCCAGGCACCGCGCCTGACTGAATGACACGATTTTGACCCGGCTCCTGCTCAACCCTGAACATTGTGGATTTGGTCCTACCAATGGGTTTTAAAGCTATCCTTCGTTCACAGTTTCAATGATTCACGTCACAAATATATTGCCGAATAGCAACAGTTGATTAACCATTCATTGTCATTACCCCTACAACACAATATTGGCAGGACCACTTTTACACAGACTGTGACGCAGAGATGAGCGGAGACTCACCCGCAGCATAGGCTGTCTGGTCCCCAGGAGACCTGCATGAGCCTCTGGCAACAAAACTACGACCCGGCCGGAAATATCTGGCTGTCCAGCCTGATCGCATCGCTGCCGATCCTGTTCTTCTTCTTTGCGCTGATTAAGCTTAAGCTGAAGGGCTACCTCGCCGCGACGTACACCGTCGCCATCGCGCTGCTGGTGGCGCTGTTCTTCTACAAAATGCCGATCGATCGCGCGCTGGCATCCGTTGTCTACGGTTTCTTCTACGGCCTGTGGCCGATTGCGTGGATCATCATCGCCGCAGTGTTTGTCTATAAAATCTCAGTCAAAACCGGGCAGTTCGACATCATTCGCTCGTCGATTCTCTCCATCACGCCGGACCAGCGCCTGCAGATGCTGATTGTCGGCTTCTCCTTCGGGGCGTTTCTGGAAGGGGCGGCAGGGTTTGGTGCGCCGGTGGCAATCACCGCCGCGCTGCTGGTGGGGCTGGGCTTTAACCCGCTCTATGCCGCCGGTCTTTGCCTGATCGTCAACACCGCGCCGGTGGCGTTTGGTGCGATGGGTATTCCGATTCTGGTCGCAGGCCAGGTGACTGGCCTGGACAGCTTCGAGATTGGTCAGATGGTTGGCCGCCAGCTGCCGTTCCTGACCATTATCGTGCTGTTCTGGATCATGGCGATTATGGACGGCTGGCGCGGCGTGAAGGAGACCTGGCCTGCGGTGATGGTGGCGGGCGGTTCGTTCGCGATTGCCCAGTATCTCAGCTCCAACTTCCTTGGCCCGGAGCTGCCGGACATTATCTCTTCCCTGG
This sequence comes from Enterobacter cloacae complex sp. SHL021, assembly GCF_049237765.1. Classification (NCBI taxonomy): domain Bacteria; kingdom Pseudomonadati; phylum Pseudomonadota; class Gammaproteobacteria; order Enterobacterales; family Enterobacteriaceae; genus Enterobacter; species Enterobacter cloacae complex sp. SHL021. The sequence continues at coordinate 80,585 of NZ_JBMKJG010000010.1, forward strand.
TGTCGCTGGTCTGTCTGACGCTGTTCCTGAAACGCTGGCAGCCTGTGCGCATCTTCCGCTTTGCCGATATGGGCGCGTCGCACGTGGATCAGACGCTCGCCCGCACGGGCTATACCGCCGGGCAGATCGTTCGCGCCTGGTCACCGTTCCTGTTCCTGACCGCCACCGTAACGCTGTGGAGCATCCCGCCGTTTAAGGCCCTGTTCGCCCCGGGCGGTGCGCTGTACGACATGGTGATTAACATCTCCGTGCCGTTCCTCGACAAGATGGTCGCCCGTATGCCGCCAGTGGTGCACGACGCCACGCCGTACGCGGCGGTATTTAAGTTTGACTGGTTCTCCGCCACCGGCACGGCCATCCTGTTTGCCGCACTCCTTTCTGTGGTGTGGCTGCGCATGAAACCGGCCGCCGCGGTACAGACCTTTGCGGCGACCATTAAAGAATTGATGCTGCCGATCTACTCCATCGGCATGGTGCTGGCGTTCGCGTTTATCTCGAACTACTCCGGCCTGTCATCAACGCTGGCACTGGCGCTGGCCCATACCGGCCACGCCTTCACCTTCTTCTCGCCGTTCCTCGGCTGGCTGGGGGTGTTCCTGACCGGTTCAGATACCTCGTCTAACGCCCTGTTCGCCGCCCTGCAGGCGACGGCGGCTCAGCAGATTGGCGTCTCTGACGTACTGCTGGTGGCCGCGAATACCACCGGCGGCGTGACCGGGAAGATGATCTCTCCACAGTCCATCGCCATTGCCTGTGCGGCAGTAGGGCTGGTGGGTAAAGAGTCGGATCTGTTCCGTTTTACCGTGAAACACAGCCTGATATTCACCTGCATGGTCGGGGTGATCACCACCCTGCAGGCCTATGTCTTAACCTGGATGATCCCATGATAGTCATGCCCAGACGCCTGTCCGACGAGATTGCCTCTCGCGTGCGGGCGCTGATTGAAGAACAACAGCTGGAAGCGGGCATGAAATTGCCCGCCGAACGTCAACTCGCCGCCCAGCTTGGCGTGTCACGCAATTCCCTGCGTGAAGCGCTGGCGACGCTGGTCAGCGAAGGAGTACTGGTAAGCCGTCGCGGCGGCGGCACCTTTGTGCGCTGGCAACATGACGACTGGTCCGAGCAAAACATCGTCCAGCCGCTCAAAACCCTGATGGAGAATGACCCGGACTACAGCTTCGACATCCTCGAAGCCCGTCACGCTATCGAAACCAGTACCGCCTGGCATGCGGCCATGCGGGCAACCGAAGCCGACAAAGAGAAGCTCAGGGCCTGCTTCGACGCCACGCAAAGCAGCGACCCGGATATCGCTTCGCAGGCGGATGTCCGCTTTCACCTGGCGATTGCCGAGGCGTCGCACAACGTGGTGCTGCTCCAGACCATGCGCGGTTTTTTCGACCTGCTGCAATCCTCCGTGAAGCAGAGCCGCCAGCGCATGTATCTGGTCCCGCCGGTCTTTGCTCAACTGACCGAACAGCACGAGGCGGTGCTCAACGCCATTCTGGCCGGTGATGCCGAGGCCGCACGCAAGGCGATGATGGCGCATCTGGGCTTCGTCCACACCACCATTAAACGATTTGATGAAGATCAGGCCCGACAGGCGCGTATTACCCGTCTGCCTGGCGACAGTGATATATCCAGGGAGAACAAAGCATGATTATTTCAGCAGCCAGTGACTACCGCGCCGCGGCGCAGCGTATTTTGCCGCCGTTCCTGTTCCACTATATCGACGGCGGGGCCTATGCCGAATATACCCTGCGCCGTAACGTGGAAGATCTGTCGGAGGTGGCTCTGCGTCAGCGCGTGCTGAAGAATATGTCGGATCTGAGCCTTGAGACGAAACTGTTTAACGAAACGCTCTCCATGCCGGTAGCACTCGCCCCGGTCGGGCTGTGTGGCATGTACGCCCGTCGCGGTGAAGTGCAGGCCGCTGCGGCGGCGGATGCCAAAGGCATCCCGTTTACCCTCTCCACCGTGTCTGTCTGCCCGATTGAAGAGGTGGCCCCGACCATCAAACGCCCGATGTGGTTCCAGCTGTACGTCCTGCGCGATCGCGGCTTTATGCGTAACGCGCTGGAGCGCGCCAAAGCGGCGGGCTGTTCCACGCTGGTCTTTACCGTTGATATGCCCACCCCCGGCGCGCGCTACCGTGATGCCCACTCCGGCATGAGCGGCCCGAATGCTGCTATGCGTCGTTACTGGCAGGCGGTAACACATCCGCAGTGGGCGTGGGACGTGGGCCTGAATGGCCGTCCACACGATCTGGGGAACATCTCGGCTTATCTCGGTAAACCTACCGGGCTGGAAGATTACATCGGCTGGCTGGCGAACAATTTCGATCCGTCCATCTCCTGGAAAGACCTGGAGTGGATCCGCGAATTCTGGGACGGCCCAATGGTGATCAAAGGGATCCTCGACCCGGACGACGCCCGCGACGCGGTGCGTTTTGGCGCAGACGGGATAGTGGTCTCGAACCACGGCGGACGTCAGCTTGATGGCGTGCTCTCATCCGCACGCGCCCTTCCGGCAATTGCGGATGCGGTTAAAGGCGACATCGCTATCCTCGCCGACAGCGGTATTCGTAACGGGCTGGATGTGGTGCGTATGATTGCGCTGGGTGCCGACAGCGTACTGCTGGGACGCGCTTACCTTTACGCGCTGGCCACCAGCGGCCAGGCAGGGGTAGCAAACCTGCTTAACCTGATTGAGAAAGAGATGAAGGTTGCAATGACTCTCACCGGGGCGAAAACAATCGGCGAGATCAGCAAGGATTCTCTGGTGCAGGAGCTGAGTAAGATCCCTGCGGCACTGGCACCGCTTACCCACGGAGACGCGGCCTGATCCCCTCCCCTTAACCTGCCCTACTCACGCGTCCGATCTCCTCCATCGGGCGCGTTTTTGTGCCACAAATAACATCTAGATAACATATTAGATAAGAATATTTGACATCCCCCGCCACACGCAATTGTATAGACAAGCAAATACAAGAACACAAAAACAACATCACATCAGAGAGGAGCGTATGGCCTATTCAGGTAAGGTGGATATTCAGCAGGTAATCGACGACAGTTCCTTTTCATGGTTTCACTGGCTACTCATTGTGCTGGGCTTTCTGGTGCTGGCAATCGATGGTTTCGATACAGCGGCAATGGGCTACATTGCCCCGACACTCTCGGCAGAATGGGGGATCCACAAACAGGATCTGGGGCCGGTACTGAGTGCCGCGCTGCTGGGACTGTCGCTGGGTGCGCTGATCGCAGGTCCGGTATCGGACCGGATGGGCCGCAAGCGCGTGCTGGTCTTTTCGTGTTTATTCTTTGGTCTTGCAAGCCTGGGCGCCGCCTGGGCGCAAACCCTGAACACCCTGACGCTGTGGCGATTTCTCACCGGCCTGGGTTTGGGTGCGGCAATGCCTAACGCCATCACGCTGATCTCAGAGTTTGCCCCTAAGCGCTGTCGCGCCATGGCGATCAATACCATGTACTGCGGTTTTCCTCTGGGCGCGGCGGGTGGTGGGGCAATCTCCTCCTGGCTGATTCCTCACCACGGCTGGCGAAGCGTACTGCTGACCGGCGCAATTGCCCCGCTGATCCTGACGCTGCTGCTGGCGCTGTTTTTGCCGGAGTCGGTGAAGTTTCTGGTTCAGCGTGGAAGAGACGTGATGCAGATCCGCCGTATCGCCAGCCGCTTCGCCCGCGGCACGCTGGATGGCGTGACCGGCTTTTTCCTGGCGGAGGAGCGGGTCGCGTCTAAGAAAGGGAGCGTGGCACAGCTGTTTTCTATGCCCTGGCTGCCCGGCACCCTGATGCTGTGGGTGACCTACTTTATGGGGCTGGTGATTTATTACGTCCTGCTGAGCTGGATGCCGACGCTGATGCTGGGGATGGGTTATCCGCTGGCGGAATCTGCCTGGCTCACCTCGCTGTTCACCTTCGGCGGTACCGCAGGCATTCTTCTCGCCGGGTGGATGATGGACCGCTGGGAGGCGCACAGGGTGGTGGCAGGTGGGTTTATGCTGACCATGGCGCTCATCCTGCTGCTCGGCATGGAGCATAATCACATCGCCCTGTTTGGCGGATTGATTTTCCTGATGGGGATCGCCATGAACGGCGCGCAATCAGGGATGCAAACTTTGGCCGCCACCTTCTACCCAACCGAATGCCGCGCGACGGGTATCGCGTGGATGCAGGGAATTGGCCGTTTTGGTGGCGTGGCGGGTACCATGACCAGCGCGCAGCTTCTCTCCATGCAGTGGCAGGCAGACAGTATTTTGATGATCCTCAGCCTGCCCGCGCTGGTGGCCGCGGGTGCCACCGTCTACAAAATGCTGCGCTGCCGCCCACAGGAACCCGGCGTCGCGTAGTGCCCGTCATTTCTGCTATGCTGCCCCCGCAATTAAGGGGGCAGCATGCTTAACATCGTTTTATTCGAACCAGAAATTCCGCCTAATACCGGCAACATTATCCGCCTGTGCGCCAACACCGGGTTTCGCCTGCATATTATCGAGCCGATGGGTTTTACGTGGGATGACAAACGCCTGCGTCGTGCGGGGCTGGATTATCATGAATTTACCGCGGTGGTTCGCCATCATGATTACGCCGCGTTTCTGGAAAGCGAAAAGCCAGAGCGCATGTTTGCCCTGACGACTAAAGGCACGCCCGCGCACAGCGCCGTGAGCTACCAGGCAGGTGACTATCTGATGTTTGGCCCGGAAACCCGCGGCCTGCCGGCCACGATTCTGGACGCCCTGCCCGCTGAGCAGAAAATCCGTATTCCGATGATGCCGGACAGCCGTAGCATGAACCTGTCGAACGCCGTGTCCGTGGTGGTGTATGAAGCCTGGCGCCAGCTGGGGTATCCGGGCGCCATTCTCAGAAGTTAAATGCCGTCACCATACTCAAACGTATGGTGAATGCCGTTGAAGTGCTGATCCATGTCCATCGATGGTTTATCACTGTCTGGCTTACCGACGATGCGCGCCGGTACGCCAGCGGCGGTGGTGTGCGGCGGCACGGGCTGCAGCACCACAGAGCCCGCGCCGATTTTCGCGCCGCGGCCCACTTCGATATTGCCGAGGATTTTGGCACCCGCGCCAATCATCACCCCTTCACGAATTTTCGGATGGCGATCGCCGCTGGTTTTGCCGGTACCGCCCAGGGTAACCGACTGCAGGATCGACACGTCATCTTCAATGACCGCCGTCTCACCGACAACAATCCCGGTGGCATGGTCGAGCATGATCCCCCGGCCAATTTTGGCCGCCGGGTGAATATCAACCTGGAAGGTCACAGAAACCTGGTTTTGCAGGAAAATTGCCAGCGCGCGGCGGCCTTCCTTCCATAACCAGTGGCCGATGCGGTACGCCTGTAAGGCATGAAAACCCTTCAGGTACAGCAGCGGCGTAGAATATTTATCGACCGCCGGATCACGCGTGCGCACGGCCTGAATATCACAGGCGGCAGAGGCGATCATTTCCGGGTCTGCGGCGTAGGCCTCTTCCACCACTTCACGAATGGCGATGGCGGGCATGATTGAAGACGCCAGCTTGTTGGCGAGCATATAGCTCAGGGCACTACCGAGGTTTTCGTGCTTGAGTAACGTTGCATGGTAGAAACTGGCCAGCATCGGCTCACAGTCGGCCAACGCCCGGGCTTCGGCTTTAATATTATTCCAGACGATATCCAGTTCTTCACACGGCATTGCTTACTCCAGACGATAGTATAATGACCAGCCAGTTCTGCGCTGGCTGGGTCATTCAGGTGACAATGGTTCCGACTAGTTACTGCTGCGCTCGTCCTTGCGCGCACGACCTAATAAGGTCAATGCTGCCTCGCGCGCATTTTTTCCGCAATACAATACCTGATAAATTTCCTCGGTTATTGGCATTTCGACACCAAAACGGTGCGCCAATTCGCGGACTTCTTTGGTATTGCGGTAGCCTTCAACCACCTGACCAATCTTCTCCTGCGCGCCTTTTACATCCATGCCCTGACCGAGCATCATGCCAAAGCGGCGGTTACGCGACTGGTTGTCGGTACAGGTCAGCACCAGATCGCCTAAACCCGCCATCCCCATAAAGGTGGCCGGATCGGCACCCAGTGCCGCCCCGAGACGGGACATCTCGGTTAACCCACGGGTAATCAGCGCAGTACGTGCATTGGCACCAAAGCCAATGCCGTCGGACATCCCGGCGCCAATGGCGATGACGTTCTTCACCGCACCGCCCAGCTGCACGCCGATAAAATCGGGGTTGCTGTACACGCGGAAGCTCTTGCCGCAGTGCAGCAGCTGCTGGAGATCGTCGGAGAAGGCCTGGTCGGTGGATGCCAGCGAAATCGCTGTCGGCAGGCCTGCGGCCAGCTCTTTGGCAAACGTTGGGCCGGAGATAACCGCCAGCGGGATCTCGGTACCCAGCACTTCGCGGGCAACGTCCTGCAACAGACGACCGGTTTCGGCTTCCAGCCCCTTCGTTGCCCACACAATGCGTGCATCCGGGCGCATCAGCGGCTTGATCTGCTGTAGCACGTCGCCAAACACATGGCTCGGCACCACAATCAAAATATTGCGGCTGGCTGCCAGCGCGGTCGCAAGGTCGCTTTCCAGGTGCAGGGAGTCAGGGAACGGAACGTCAGGAAGGAACGCCACGTTGCAGCGGTCGTGCTGCAGCGTTGCGATATGTTTTGGGTCGTGACCCCACAGGACCACCTCGTGACCATTTCTTGCCAGCGTGATGGCAAGAGCGGTGCCGTAAGAGCCGGCACCGATCACAGTCATTGACGCATTAACAGTGCTCATCAGGCATCCTGATGTTGTTCAGCACCTTCGCCAGCCTGCTGCTGCAGATAGTTCATGAACAGCGCATCAAAGTTAACTGGCGCAAGGTTCAGTTGCGGGAATGTACCGCGAGAAACCAGGCTGGTGATGCATTCACGCGCATACGGGAACAGGATGTTCGGGCAGTATGCACCCAGGCAATGCGCCATCTGGTTGCCTTCAATACCGCCGATGGAGAAGATACCGCCCTGCTGAACTTCACACAGGAATGCAGTTTCTTCGCCCAGAGAGGCGGTCACGGTCACACGCAGTACGACTTCATACACGTCATCAGCCAGCTGGGTTGATGCGGTATCCAGATCAAGTTTAACCTCTGGCTGCCAATCTTTCTGGAAAACATGTGGCGCATTTGGCGCTTCGAAAGAGACATCCTTGGTGTAGATACGCTGGATCTGGAAAGTCATTTCGGTGTTGTTTTGTTCTGACATGGAAAAACCCTTTTTAAATTGTCCTAAAGTCTCTTAGCTCAGCAGGGGATCGAGTCCACCACGGGCGTCGAGCGCATACAAGTCATCACAGCCGCCAATGTGCTGCGCATCAATAAAAATCTGCGGAACCGTCGTGCGACCACTACGTTGAATCATCTCTTCGCGTTTTATCGCGTCACCATCGATCGGCAGTTCCTGGAACGTTACGCCTTTGCTGTTCAGCAGCGCTTTCGCACGGTGACAGAACGGGCAGGTCGCTTTGGTGTAGATCTCGATATTGGCCATCACTGAACTCCTTATTTACCGCGCACCAAAGGAAGGTTTTCTCCGCTCCAGCCGGAAATGCCTTCTTTCAGTACAGAGACGTTTTCGAAGCCTGCTTTATGAAGCAGGCTAGCAGATTCCTGCGCCTGCATGCCGGTACCGTCAACAACGATAATCGGCTGGGCTTTATGCTTCTCAAGCTCGCCCACGTTGTTGGCTTTGATTTCAGCTGGCAGCAGGTTGATAGCGCCTGCAATGTGCCCTTTGCGGAAATCGTCACGCTGACGCAGATCGACCACGACGGCATCTTCTTTGTTAATCAGACGCGTCGCTTCACCACGGGTGATAACCTTAATCTTAGACGTCAGGCCCTTAAATGTGGTGAACAGCACAGCGGCCAGCAGGCCAATCCACGCGATGCTCAGAACCGGATGGCGGCTAACGAATTGCATAATTTCTTGCATGGAGGGTAACTACTCCCGACTTAGTGATTAAAAAAACCAGGACAGGAGTATACCTGTGCGTTGTGGCAAATACAGCCAGCGACCCTAAGCTAATCCATTTTCTGCGGCATGCCACCTAAAAAAATGCCTCAAAATGGTCGGAGAAGCATCTTGCCCCTGCCCTTTCTTTGATCTTCTGCGGCTATTTGAACGATTCAGCTGTAGTAAAATTACGCAAATTTTTGACTCTTGAGCATGAGGTTGTCGCAATGTCGGTTTCTAAAAAACCTATGGTACTGGTGATTCTGGATGGCTATGGCTACCGTGAAGATCAACAGGATAACGCCATTTTCAACGCTAAAACCCCGGTCATGGATGCGCTGTGGGCGAAACGTCCCCACACTCTGATTGACGCATCCGGCCTGGAAGTGGGTCTGCCGGACCGTCAGATGGGTAACTCTGAAGTCGGTCACGTCAACCTGGGCGCCGGGCGCATTGTCTATCAGGATCTGACGCGTCTGGATGTTGAAATCAAAGAACGCACCTTCTTCGCCAACCCTGTGCTGTGTGGTGCGGTGGATAAAGCCGTTGCCGCAGGCAAAGCCGTGCATATCATGGGTCTGCTGTCTGCCGGCGGCGTTCATAGCCATGAAGATCATATTATGGCGATGGTTGAACTGGCCGCTGAGCGCGGTGCGGAAAAAATCTACCTGCACGCGTTCCTGGATGGCCGCGATACGCCACCGCGTAGCGCTAAAGGTTCGCTGGAAGCCTTCGAAGAGAAATTTGCCGCACTGGGCAAAGGCCGCGTGGCATCTATTATTGGCCGCTACTACGCCATGGATCGCGATAATCGCTGGGATCGTGTGGAACAGGCCTATGACCTGATGACGCTGGCAAAAGGCGAGTTCCAGTTTGCGACTGCCGTTGAGGGCCTTGAAGCCGCGTACGCGCGCGATGAAAACGACGAATTCGTGAAAGCGACCGTCATTCGCGCAGAAGGCCAGGCTGATGCCGCCATGGAAGATGGCGACGCGCTGATCTTCATGAACTTCCGTGCTGACCGTGCGCGTGAAATCACCCGCGCATTCGTTAACAGCGATTTCGACGGTTTCGCCCGTAAGAAAGCGGTGAACATCAACTTCATCCAGTTGACCGAATACGCCGCTGACATCGACGCCCCATGCGCTTACCCACCAGCTTCACTGGCCAATACCTTCGGTGAGTGGATGGCGAAAAACGATAAGACGCAGTTGCGTATCTCCGAAACCGAGAAATATGCCCACGTCACCTTCTTCTTTAACGGCGGTGTAGAAGAGCCGTTCAAAGGCGAAGATCGCATTCTGATTAATTCACCAAAAGTCGCTACCTATGACCTGCAGCCAGAGATGAGCTCTGCGGAATTGACCGAAAAACTGGTTGCGGCGATCGTTAGCGGTAAATACGACACCATCATCTGTAACTATCCGAACGGTGACATGGTGGGTCATACCGGGGTGATGGAAGCGGCTATTAAAGCGGTTGAAGCGCTGGATCACTGCGTTGAGCAGGTTGCCAAAGCGGTTGAATCCGTTGGCGGCCAGCTGCTGATTACCGCTGACCACGGTAACGCAGAGCAGATGCGCGACCCGGCAACCGGACAGGCGCATACCGCCCACACCAACCTGCCGGTTCCGCTGATTTATGTAGGTGATAAAGCACTGAAAGCAGTGGAAGGCGGCAAGCTTTCTGACATCGCGCCAACCATGCTGTCGCTGATGGGTATGCCGATCCCTGAAGAGATGACTGGTAAGCCGCTGTTCATCGTGGAATAATCGCTCCCCATGAGGGGAAAGGCGATTTTTTCAATCACATGGGTCGTGAAACCGCTTAGGTTATCAGTCAGACCTCTGTTTTACGCCAGCGCACTCAGCGCTGGCGTATTGCTGTGCGCCGCATCCGCCCACGCGGACGATCGCGCTCAGCTGAAATCCATTCAGGCCGATATCGCCGCCAAAGAGCGTGCGGTACGTCAGCAGCAACAGCAACGCGCGTCGCTGCTTGCTCAGCTTAAGCAGCAGGAAGAGGCGATCTCCGCCGCCGCACGTAAGCTCCGCGAAACACAAAACACCCTCTCCCAGTTGAATAAACAGATCGACGAGATGAACGCGTCGATTGCCAAACTGGAACGTCAGCGCGATGCGCAGGAACGTAATCTTGCGGCACAGCTTGATGCCGCATTCCGCCAGGGTGAACACACCGGCCTTCAGCTGATCCTCAGCGGTGAAGAGAGCCAGCGCGGTCAGCGCCTGCAGGCCTATTTCGGCTATCTGAACCAGGCGCGTCAGGAGACTATCGCGCAGCTAAAACAGACGCGCGAAGAGGTCACCACGCAAAAAGCCGAGCTGGAAGAGAAGCAGAGCCAGCAGCAGACGCTGCTCTACGAACAGCAGGCCCAGCAGGCAAAGCTCGAGCAGGCTCGCAACGAACGTAAGAAAACCCTTTCCGGGCTTGAATCCTCCATTCAGGCTGGTCAGAGCCAGTTGAGCGAAATGCGCGCCAACGAATCGAAGCTGCGTAATAGCATCGCCCGAGCGGAAGCCGCGGCAAAAGCCCGCGCCGAAAAAGAGGCTCGCGAGGCGCAGGCCGTTCGCGATAAGCAGCAGGAAGCCTCCCGTAAAGGCACAACCTATAAACCAAGCGAAAGCGAACGCTCATTGATGTCACGAACCGGTGGCCTGGGCTCCCCTCGCGGTCAGGCTTACTGGCCCGTTCGCGGTACAATTCTGCATCGTTATGGCGAACAGCTGCAGGGTGAACTACGTTGGAAAGGGATAGTTATCGGTGCGTCTGAAGGTAGCGAAGTGAAAGCCATCGCCGATGGCCGCGTGATCCTGGCCGACTGGCTGCAGGGTTACGGGCTTGTGGTGGTGGTTGAGCACGGTAAAGGCGACATGAGCCTCTACGGTTACAACCAGAGCGCACTGGTCAGCGTTGGCACTCAGGTGCGCGCGGGTCAACCCATCGCCCTTGTGGGCAGCAGTGGCGGTCAGGGCCGCCCGTCACTCTATTTCGAAATTCGTCGCCAGGGTCAGGCGGTCAATCCACAGCCGTGGTTGGGAAGATAAGTTTTGCTTCAATTTCGTCGAATTGTTCTCTCCGTCGCCAGCGCACTGGCGCTGGTCGCACCGGTATACGCCGGTAAACTCGCCATTGTGATTGATGACTTCGGTTATCGTCCGCACTATGAAAATCAGGTGCTGGCGATGCCGGCAGCCATTTCTGTCGCCGTCCTCCCGAATGCGCCACATGCGCGTGAGATGGCGACCAAGGCCCACAACAGCGGCCACCAGGTTTTGATCCATCTGCCGATGGCCCCCATCAGCAAACAACCGCTGGAAAAAGATACTCTGCGCCCTGAGATGAGCAGCGATGAGATCGATCGCATTATCCGCGACGCTTACAACAAAGTTCCGTATGCCGTGGGGTTAAACAACCATATGGGCAGCGCGATGACATCCAGCCTGTACGGGATGCTCAAAGTGATGCAGGCGCTGGAGCGTTACAACCTCTACTTCCTCGACAGCATGACCATCGGCAACAGTCAGGCGATGCGTGCCGCGCAGGGAACGGGGGTGAAGGTGATTAAGCGCAAGGTGTTCCTTGACGATACGCAGAACGAAGCAGACATTCGCGTGCAGTTTAATCGCGCTGTGCAGCTGGCCCGCCGCAATGGCTCCGCGATTGCCATCGGCCACCCGCATCCGTCGACCGTTCGCGTCCTGCAGCAAATGCTACCGACCTTGCCTTCGGATATCACGCTGGTCCGCCCGAGCGATCTCCTGAACGAACCACAGGTTGATACGTCGACGCCGAACCAGGGTAAACCAGGGTCATCAACGCCGCGTAACCCGTTCCGCGGCGTAAAACGCTGTGTGCCGAAACATGCCCCTGAACCGGTTTATGCGACCCGGTTCTTCTCTGTGATTGGTGAAAGCATGAGCCAGAGTACGCTGGTGCAATATTTTCAACATCAGTGGCAGGGCTGGGGTAAGAAAGCCTGATCGGCTCACGCTTATTCTGTAATGTGAGAGTCCGTTTGCTCTTTTGTAACGGGCTCTTTTCTTTCCTGATATTGATACCAGGCTTTGAAATACTTCAAAAAACTGTAGGCCGTGGCATACAAGCCTGTTGCTGCCCCCACTCTGCCCTGACGCCAGGCACCACTGAACAGATACCATTTGAAAAAGGCGCCGATGGCGCTGATCACACCTCGACCGATAGAGGGGCGTATCGTTTGATATTGAACCAGGCGGGTTGTATAACCATTCAATTTGCTAAAAAGTTCATGCAATGTGTGAAATGTATCATGTCTGACATAACCGGGAATGCGTTCAGAGTGGCGAAAACCTTCTACCTTATCGTCTACGGGTCTGTTATTAAATCGTGCCTGCTTACGGTTAAAAAGTCGTACCGGGAAATCAGGAGAAGAGACAGGATATAATGTTCGGACTTTTTCGCCCAAAACATACCAGTGACGACATATCCGCCATGCCATTACAGGATCGGGTTCGTCACTCCTTTTTAATTTTAAAATAGCATCAACAGTGTCTGAATCGAGAATTTCATCACTGTCGATGCACAGGACCCAGTCATGACTCGCTAATGACACGGCATGGTTCATCTGCTCGCCATGCCAGCCATATTTTTTGTATACCGGCGACAAACCATAACTCTGGCAAATATGTAGTGTATTATCTGTGCTTCCGGAATCAACAATGATGATTTCATCCGCTATTTTTAAAAGAGGCGGAATTACGTCACGTAACAACCTTTCTGAGTTGAAAGTTAATAAGCAGACCGTTATTTTAAACATTTTTCCACTCACTCAATAACAGCATAAATTTTTTCATTAATACTATCTAAATGAGAAGAGACGATTAAAGTCTTAAATCACACTTTTAAAATAATCGTGTTTGAAAATTTATCTTACAGAAAAAACTATCACAATAGAAAAATCTATTTTATTTCAGCAGATTCTTTATAATGCGGTCAGATCAAGGGTAGCACATGGATTCAGACATGCCGCAAAAACGTAAAATCCTCCTCCTGGACACAGGCAAAGAATGGGGGGGAGGCACCAACAGTATGCTTGAGCTTCTGAAGCGAATTGATCGCGACAAATTCGACATTACTTGTTGTTTTTACAACGATTATAGTCGTGCTGGTGGTCAAACCATAGGCCAGGTGCTAAACAGCATTGGGATCCCGCTGATCGTCATTCCTCAACATAAGCAACCAGCATGGGCAAAATTGTTGAAAGAAGCAGGACGTGGTCTGCTGTTTTTCTCGCGCAATGCCCGCAAAGCGTTTACGCGGCACGTCGATACCCTGTGGCGTATCAGGCCCAATGTCAGCAAAATCGAAACGCTTTTCTCGCATGGTGGTTTTGATACGCTCTATATGAATAACCAACCTGGCTCGAACGAGGAAGGTTATCTCGCGGCGGCGAAACTACAGGCGCGATTAATTCAGCACTGCCGTATTGAACCTGTTCTGTCCCCACCACTGGTGAAACTGGTCAATGCGCATGCCACAAAGATCATCGCGGTCTCGCATGGCGTTGAACAGGTGCTGCTGCAGCATGGTATCCGACCCGATCTGTGTACGACCGTTAACAATGCCATCGACATTCACCAGCCTTTACCGGATCGCGGCGCAATGCGTCAGCGACTGGGCATAGATGACGAGACCTTTGTGTTTGGCAGCATTGGCTCATTGATCCCACGTAAAGCTAACCACCATACGCTTGAAGCACTGGCGCAGTTCAGTCTGAAGCATCCTGAAGCGAAGTGGAAAATGGTGCTGGTCGGTGAAGGCCCTGAGCGTGATGCGTTAGCAGCACAGGCCCAAAACCAGGGTATTGCAAGTCACGTGATCTTCACAGGTTTTCAGAATACCCCTTTTGATTACCTCGCCACGTTTGACGCATTTATCCTCGCCTCTAAAAGTGAAGGCCTTCCTCGCGTAGTGCTGGAAGCGATGCTACTTAATATCCCCGTTATTGGATCCCAGGTGACCGGCACAGGTGAACTCATTGACCATGCCTCTACCGGGTTGCTTTTCCCCTGGAGCGATGTTTCACAACTAGCGCAACATCTGGATAGTATCTGGACGGATGCTGACCTGCGGGCTCGACTGGCTGCAGCGGCCTGGCAAAATGTTTGTCGTAACTATGCCATTGAAAAGTATGTCAGCGGTGTCGAAGCCGTGCTTGGCGCGCAATAAACTAACGAGATAAATATGTTTAAATTTCTTAACGCTCGCTATCGTCATATCACCGGGCGGCACAATATTCCTTACAGTTCTCTTCACCTGACGGGCGAATTGGCTACGGTTGATTCAATTGTCATTCCCTGTACCGGTGCAGATTTCGTCGAAGAAGCATTACTCTCTGCCACTTTCGCGGAGCGCTATGCCACCGGGATTAGCGAAATAGTCATCGTCAGCGATCAGCCAGAGTCAGCCTTTGGTACATTGCCGCCTAAAACCCGCGTAGTGACGCTTAGCCTTCCGGTCCGTGAGGAAAATTATCGTTATAAGCAGATCTACCTCAGCCGCCTGATGAAACTTAACGCCCCGCTACAGGCGCGCGGTGAAGGTGTATTGATGATCGATTCCGACCTCAATCTGCTAAAAATGCCCGAGATTAAAATCGCGGATATGCACCTTTACTCAAGCTTCCGCCAGGGGAAAATGATTGCCAAACTGGACGGTGCACCGGTTGAAAAAGTGCCAGCGTATTATAAAGATATGGTACGGCCGTATCTGGTTGACCATGTTAACAGTGCCTTCCTTGCGGCTACCAAAAAGACCTGGCGTCGTATTTGCCCATTGTGGCTGGCGCTATTTCAGGATACCTGGGAACTCATGGACGACAGTCAGCCCCCAACTGACCAGTTGCCGCTCACTGCCCTACTGGACATGCTGGATTTAAAAACCGTCAACCTGGGGGACTGGGTAAACTGGCCTGTTTCAAAAAAAATTGGCGGACAGGAAGCCGTAATTCCAAAAGAGGTGATTGGTGCTCATGGCGGTTTCCCTCTCTCCGAATGGCAGAAATATATAAAGTCAGCAGATAATAAATTACTGTTCAAAGGTCAAGATTATACCCGCAAAGTGCGGTATTTGACTGACGAAGAGAAAAAGAACCAGTAAATAAAAGGGGCCTCAAGCCCCTTTTATTATTTTACGTCACCTTGATGTGCAGTAGATATCACACGTCCGGGCTAACGTATATTACTCCAGTAATAGGTCTTACCTGTGGTATCCAGTACTGAGACATTCTTATCGTAACCGGCAAGCCATGAGTGTACCGACTGGACAGGTTGACCCTGACGATGGATCCCCAACCACAATTCAGCAAGCGTGTTCACATCATCAGCAGACCAGACGGTGTAATAGTCTCCTGTGTATTGCCTGGCTTTATCAACCTGTTGCCCATACCAGATAAACACAGGGATGTGCAGAGCCTCTCGTGGAGGGTTCACGTTTCCGTGAGAATAAACGACAGCGCGTTGCGGATCACGAATCAAACCATGATCGGAAAAATACATAACCGAAGAAGGCGAGTTGGCCAGCATGCTAAACATCTTGCCCATCAATGTGTCTGTATACCGTACCGAGTTGTCATAACAGTCATCCGCCTCATTACTACCATGTAACACCGCCTGGTTTGCCGGAAAGCGCGTACAGGATGGTTCATGGCTGCCGTATAAATGCAAGACGATCACTTTTTTACCCGGGGCTTTTAATGCATTCTGCAGCAGAGGTAGAAGATCTTCATCGTAACCGCCTTCGAGCCATTTATGCTGTTTCGTATTCATCGCAATCCCGGTGATGACGTTGTTATGCGCCCCGCCTTTACCCTGATGACTAAACCAATAAGTTTCATAGCCCGCTTTATTGGCAATATTAATAACATTATCACCATATTTTTTCGGATCGCGAATATTCACTTTATCAGCGGTCATGGCCAACGGAACGGCCATAATCGTAACCGGCGCTGGCGCTACAGCATTACGGAACAGCAAGAGCTGCGATTTCTGCTTTTCCAGCTCTGGTGTAGTATCTCGTTGATAACCGTAGATGCCCATATTCGCCGCTCGCTCAGACTCACCGATAACCAGCACGTAGTTCTCAATACCGGTATCCGAAAGCGTGAGCTTGTAATCAGGAATGTTGTTACCGATATTGGCAATGACCGCGTTATCTTCAATAGCCTGCATGAAAACTTTTGCCGTACTGACTGGTGTCGCCTGAACCACGCGCTGCGCCAGACTTTCGACGCTGCTTTTCCTGAGCTGGTGTTGTAGTGCCTGACCATAGAAAGCCAACAACGTCACGCCAAGCACAATGGCAGGCCAGCGACGAAATCGCGGTGCAACGGGCCATGCACCCGTATTTGCGGTATAAATAAAAAAAGCAGAGAGTGTGATAAAAATAATGCATTCACGCCAGTACACGCTGAGCATTGAACTTGCTTCATCCGGTGTGGTGTGGATTATGCTCATTGCAAACCCATAACTAAACGCAGAATCGAAATTTCTCCATGCATATAGCTGGAGAGAAATATCTGCCGCAACTGGAATGAGAAGTACAATCGCCAGTACATTGCGTATTAATTTATTGTCTATGCACTTGAGCATCAACAACATCAATAAAAAAACAAACGATCTGTTAATTACCAAATTATATCGGGCATGTAAAATATTTACAGCCATAAGTATTAAAAGAGAAATCGCCAGATTTAAAAAAGAGGTAAACCGTGAAGTTGTATCAACCAGCTTCAGCGAAAGGTGCGTAGACATAATGTTTTGACAAGCCTGACAGTGTCTTCCTGACGTAATTATTATTAATAAACGCGTGGAGAAGAAAGATTGGTATTTTATTGAAAAGTAACAAGAAAATTTCGAAAAGTCAAACTACCATAATTAGCACTGGCACCCGTTTATACGGGTGCCAGCTGGCAGGTTTAATCCCAGCTCAAAATAACTTTCCCGGACTGGCCCGAACGCATCGCGTCAAAGCCTTTCTGGAAATCATCAACGGAGAAACGATGTGTAATAATCGGGGACAGATCCAGGCCAGACTGAATTAATGCCGCCATCTTATACCAGGTTTCGAACATTTCACGGCCATAGATGCCTTTAATGAACAGCCCTTTGAAGATAACTTTATTCCAGTCGATAGACATATCCGACGGCGGAATACCCAGCATCGCAATACGACCGCCGTGGTTCATGGTATCCAACATAGTACGGAACGCCGGTGGTGCGCCGGACATCTCAAGACCCACGTCAAACCCTTCGGTCATGCCCAGCTCTTCCATCACATCGGCCAGGCTCTCTTTAGAGACATCCACCGCACGGGTGACGCCCATCTTGCGGGCCAGCGACAGACGGTATTCGTTCACGTCGGTAATCACTACATTACGCGCACCCACGTGCTTCGCCACCGCTGCGGCCATAATCCCGATAGGGCCCGCACCGGAGACCAGCACATCCTCGCCGACCAGGTCGAAAGAGAGCGCCGTATGTACCGCGTTGCCGAACGGGTCAAAGATCGAGGCCAGATCGTCAGAAATGTTGTCCGGAATTTTGAACGCGTTAAAGGCCGGGATCACCAGGTACTCGGCAAAGCAGCCCGGACGGTTCACGCCCACGCCAATAGTATTACGGCACAGGTGCGTACGCCCACCGCGGCAGTTACGGCAGTGGCCGCAGGTGATGTGTCCTTCACCGGAGACGCGGTCGCCAATGTTAAAACCTTTCACTTCCTGACCAATCCCAACCACTTCACCAACGTATTCGTGGCCGACAACCATGGGTACCGGAATGGTTTTTTGCGACCACTGATCCCAGTTGTAGATATGAACGTCAGTGCCGCAAATGGCGGTTTTACGAATTTTGATCAGCAGATCGTTATGACCGACTTCCGGCTCCGGCACGTCGGTCATCCAAATCCCTTCTTCCGCTTTCAGTTTGGATAACGCTTTCATCACACGTCCTCAGGCAATTACGCCCAGCTGTTTACCGATGCGGGTAAAGGCTTCCACCGCACGTTCAATTTGTTCAGGCGAATGCGCCGCGGACATCTGGGTGCGGATACGCGCCTGGCCTTTTGGTACGACCGGGAAGAAGAACCCAGTCACATAAATGCCTTCTTTTTGCAGCTCACGGGCAAAGTTCTGCGCCACGACGGCATCGCCCAGCATGACCGGGATAATGGCGTGGTCAGCACCGGCCAGGGTAAACCCTGCCGCACTCATTTTTTCGCGGAACAGGCGCGCGTTGGACCACAGACGGTCGCGCAGTTCAGCCCCGGATTCCACCATCTCCAGCACTTTGATGGAGGCGGCAACAATGGCCGGCGCGAGGGAGTTGGAGAACAGGTACGGACGGGAGCGCTGGCGCAGCCACTCCACCACCTCTTTACGCGCAGCGGTATAACCGCCAGACGCGCCACCAAGCGCTTTACCCAGCGTACCGGTGATGATGTCCACGCGGCCCATCACGTCACAGTATTCATGCGAGCCACGGCCGTTTTCACCCACAAAACCGACTGCGTGCGAGTCATCGACCATCACCAGCGCATCGTATTTATCCGCCAGGTCACACACGCCCTTCAGGTTGGCAATCACGCCGTCCATAGAGAACACGCCGTCAGTGGCGATGAGCACATGGCGAGCACCCGCTTCACGCGCCTCTTTCAGGCGTGCTTCCAGTTCAACCATATCGTTGTTGGCATAGCGGAAACGCTTCGCTTTACACAGGCGCACACCATCAATGATGGAAGCGTGGTTAAGGGCGTCGGAGATAATGGCATCTTCTGCACCCAGCAGCGTCTCAAACAGACCGCCGTTGGCGTCGAAGCAGGAGGAGTACAGAATTGCGTCTTCCATGCCTAAGAAGTTCGCCAGCTTTTTCTCAAGCTGCTTGTGACTGTCCTGCGTGCCGCAGATAAAGCGTACGGAGGCCATACCAAAACCGTGGGTATCCATACCGCTTTTCGCCGCAGCAATCAGCTCAGGGTGATTCGCAAGACCCAGGTAGTTGTTCGCACAAAAGTTGATCACATGGCTGCCATCGGCAACGGTGATGTCCGCCTGCTGAGCAGACGTGATAATACGCTCTTCTTTAAACAACCCTTCCGCACGCGCGGTTTCAAGGTCGCTGTTTAACTGTTTGTAAAAATCACCACGCATTGCAATTCTCCAGACTCGGCAAATTTCGGCACATATTACCCAAACCTATAGTTCATGACGAGATGACACATTATCTCTTCTCGTTTTTGCAGCATAAATCACGTGTACCCTTGCGCTATGTCGGTGAATGGCTGAAGGGCAGCCATACTAATGATATGATAGAACCATTAGCGTCCAGGATTGTCCCCGGACTCCACACTTCAAAGGTTACAGTTATGATCATCGTTACCGGCGGCGCGGGCTTTATCGGCAGCAATATTGTTAAAGCTCTCAATGACAAAGGCATCACCGACATCCTGGTGGTTGACAACCTGAAAGACGGCACCAAGTTCGTCAACCTGGTGGATCTGAACATCGCTGACTACATGGATAAAGAAGACTTCCTTATCCAGATTATGGCAGGTGAAGAGTTCGGCGAGATCGAAGCCATCTTCCACGAAGGGGCATGCTCCTCCACCACCGAGTGGGACGGCAAGTACATGATGGACAACAACTATCAGTACTCTAAAGAGCTGCTTCACTACTGTCTGGAGCGTGAAATTCCGTTCCTGTATGCCTCTTCGGCGGCCACCTACGGCGGACGTACCTCTGATTTCATTGAATCCCGCGAATATGAGCAGCCGTTGAACGTTTACGGTTACTCCAAGTTCCTTTTCGACGAATATGTGCGTCAGGTGTTGCCAGAAGCGAACTCCCAAATCGTTGGTTTCCGCTACTTCAACGTCTACGGGCCGCGCGAAGGCCACAAAGGCAGCATGGCGAGCGTGGCGTTCCATCTGAACACTCAACTGAATAACGGCGAAAGTCCAAAACTGTTCGAAGGCAGCGACGGCTTTAAGCGTGACTTCGTCTACGTAGGCGACGTTGCCGCCGTGAACCTGTGGTTCTGGGAAAATGGGGTATCCGGTATTTTCAACCTTGGCACCGGCCGCGCGGAGTCTTTCCAGGCCGTGGCTGACGCAACGCTGGCGTATCACAAGAAAGGCAGCATTGAGTACATTCCTTTCCCGGACAAACTGAAAGGCCGCTACCAGGCATTCACCCAGGCCGATCTGACCAACCTGCGCGCAGCGGGTTATGACAAGCCGTTCAAGACCGTTGCCGAAGGCGTAACGGAATATATGGCCTGGCTGAACCGCGACGCGTAAGTATGAGAATTCTGGTGATCGGCCCGTCATGGGTGGGCGACATGATGATGTCGCAAAGTCTCTATCGCACGCTCAAGGCGCGTTATCCCCAGGCGATAATCGACGTGATGGCACCCGCATGGTGCCGTCCGTTGTTATCGCGTATGCCGGAAGTGAATGAAGCCATCCCAATGCCGCTCGGCCACGGGGCGCTGGAAATTGGCGAACGTCGTAAACTCGGCCACAGTCTGCGCGAGAAGCGTTATGACCGCGCTTACGTGTTACCCAATTCGTTTAAATCCGCGCTTGTGCCCTTCTTCGCCGGTGTGCCGCACCGTACCGGCTGGCGCGGTGAGATGCGCTACGGTCTGCTGAATGACGCACGCGTGCTGGATAAAGAGGCCTGGCCATTAATGGTGGAGCGCTATGTGGCGCTGGCCTACGACAAAGGCGTGATGCGCAGCGCAAAAGACCTGCCGCAGCCGCTGCGATGGCCACAGCTACAGGTCAGCGAGGGTGAAAAATCCCAGACCTGTAACGCGTTTGGTCTTTCCTCTGAACGGCCGATGATTGGCTTCTGCCCGGGCGCAGAATTCGGCCCGGCAAAACGCTGGCCGCACTATCACTACGCAGAGCTGGCAAAGCAGTTGATTGACGAAGGTTATCAGATCGTTCTGTTCGGCTCGGCAAAAGACCACGAGGCGGGGAACGAAATTCTTGCAGCCCTCAGCACAGAACAGCAGGCCTGGTGCCGCAACCTGGCCGGGGAAACCCAGCTCGAGCAGGCGGTGATTTTACTTGCTGCCTGTAAAGCCGTAGTCACCAACGACTCCGGGCTGATGCACGTCGCCGCCGCGCTCAACCGCCCGCTGGTTGCGTTGTATGGTCCAAGTAGCCCGGACTTTACGCCGCCGCTCTCAAATAAGGCGCGCGTTATTCGTCTGATCACGGGTTACCATAAGGTGCGTAAAGGCGATGCCGCGCAAGGTTATCACCAGAGCCTGATCGACATCACGCCGCAGCGCGTTCTCGAAGAACTCAACGAACTGCTGCTGAGCGAAGAAGGATAACGAATGCGGGTATTGATCGTTAAAACCTCTTCGATGGGTGATGTGCTGCATACGCTTCCGTCGCTGACGGACGCCATGCGGGCCATTCCTGGCATTCGTTTTGACTGGGTGGTGGAAGAAGGCTTCGCGCAGATCCCTACCTGGCACGAAGCGGTCGACCGCGTGATCCCGGTGGCCATCCGCCGCTGGCGTAAAGCGTGGTTTTCCACACCGATTAAAGCCGAGCGCAAAGCCTTCCGCGATGCGGTGCAGGCGCAGCGTTACGACGCCATTATCGACGCGCAGGGGCTGGTCAAAAGCGCCGCGCTGGTAACGCGCCTGGCACACGGTGTAAAGCACGGCATGGACTGGCAAACCGCCCGCGAACCACTCGCCAGCCTGTTCTATAACCGTCGTCACCATATTGCAAAGCAGCAGCACGCAGTGGAACGCACCCGCGAGCTGTTCGCAAAAAGCCTCGGTTACACAAAGCCGGAAACGCAGGGTGATTACGCGATTTCGCAGCATTTTCTGCGTGATGCAGAGAAGCCTGCGCAGCCCTGGCTGGTCTTCCTGCATGCCACAACGCGCGATGATAAGCACTGGCCGGAAACGCACTGGCGAAGACTCATTGAACTAATGCAACCTGCCGGCATCCATATTAAACTGCCGTGGGGTGCTGAACATGAGCGCCAGCGTGCTGAACGTCTGGCAGCCGGTTTTTCGCACGTCGAGGTTTTACCAAAACTCACGCTGGCGCAAGTTGCTGCAGAGCTGGCCGGAGCTAAAGCTGTCGTTTCCGTTGATACGGGTTTAAGCCATTTAACCGCGGCGCTGGATCGTCCAAATATCACGATTTTTGGCCCGACCGATCCCGGTTTGATTGGGGGTTACGGTAAAAACCAGCATCAAATGGTCAGCCCGACTCAACAAACGAGGGACATTAGCGCAGATGCCATTTTTTCATTTTTACAGGACAGCCACTGGCTTTCCGACAGGGATATCTAACGAATGAGTTACGTATTTCTGCTGATTTTACTCCTTCCGGTGAAGCTTATCCGGAAGCTGTTCCGCAAAGATACAGGTAAAAACCTGGTCATTCAGACAGCCAAAATCGGTGATTTTGTTAATGCGACGCCCCTGCTGGCATACCTGCAAAAAAGTGATGTGCTTATCAGTCGCAGCGTAGGTGCGCTGGCGAAGCATGACGAAACGATCGAAGAGATTTTTTTTATCGAGCAGCATAAGCGTAGCCTGTGGCGTAAGCTCAGCTTTGCCTGCCGCATCATGAACCGCTACGACAACGTCTATCTTCTGCAACCCAACAGCGTAAATCTCTTTTTTGCCGCCGTCTGTAATGCCAAAAACAAACAATTTTTAAGCATTTACACCCGCAGATGGTATCACGGGATTTTCTATCTCACCGCCGACGGTACCGTTGAGCACGGCAAAAAAACGCTATCAGTGACCAATTACCTGAAGCTGGCCGACCGTTCGTTGACGTGGCAGGACTCGCCCAAGCACGCCACAAAGCCGCTGTTCAAACCGGCGACCTACCCGGCAATTCTCGACAAACCTGATGTGATCCGCATCGGCATCAGCATTGCCGCAGGTAATAAAGCCAAAACGGTGCCGCCGGTCATCTGGAAGCGAATTATTGATCGTCTCGCCGACCTGCCCTGCGAGTTTTATGTGTTTGGCGCCCCTGATGAACAGTCGTGGCTGGACGATATCACCCGTGCTTACGGTGACATTCCTAATGTCGTTAACCTCATCGGCAAAATCCCTCTCGAAGATCTTCCGTGGGCGATTTCCAGGATGGATTGTTATATCGCGTCTGATTCAGGCAATGTCTATATTGCCGATGCAGTAGATGTACCCGTAGTGCTGCTGTTTGGCCCATGCTGCCACTATGAACAACGCCCACTTGGAAATGTGATGCTGATAGGTAACGACGACAATATTTGTTCTTATGTTTTTGAGACTAAATACTATTTCTCGCAAGACAGGGAAGAACTCTTTGCTGTAACAGACGAATCCTTAAACGAACTCAAACGTTTCATTTGCGCGTTACCAAAAGCTACCGCAACCCCATATACCTTTGATGCCCTGGGAAACTAATTTTTTATGGCTTTTCTAAGCATCATTATTGCTGCACATAACGCCGAAGATACCCTTCACACAACGTTAGAAAGCCTGCACGATGCCATCGATAATGCGGGCGACGATGTTGAGGTAATTATCTTTAACGACAGCTCCGATGATTCCACGCAAGATATTATTGAGACGTGGTTGCCAGCGTTTCCGAATGTGCACTCCCGGCACGTTCAGTTTCGTAATGTAGGCCTTGTTCGCAATAGCGCATTCTCTCTGGCATCAGGTGACTACATTACCATGCTGGATAGTGATGACCGACTGAAACCGGGTAGCATCAGGGACGCTGTAGCATTCCTCAAGACAGAGCGTCCTGATATGCTGCTGACGCGCCTGCTAGAAATTCGTGATATCAAAAAAATCACCCCCAACTGGCAAGGATTTTCTCCCGTTGCGTTGTCGCAACGGGAGGCTATAAAACGTTTCCTGCTGCATAAAGATTTCCAGGCACATCTCATTGGTCAATTCATTCATCGCAAGTTATACGAAAGTAATCCGATTCCTTCGATGGTGTGTTATGAGGATTTTGCGGTATTCCCTGGCATGTTGATGCAATCGAGTAAAATAGCCTATCAACGTCGCGGGCACTATTACTACATCAAGCGTAGCGACAGTTTGTCGAGCAAACTCGACGCGAGCAAAATCAAGACGCTTGTGGAATGCACATTGCTGATGGAAAAAACATTCCCGCAGCCGTTTCAACATCTCATAAATTGTCATTGGTTTGATATTTACAGTAATCATCGGCAACATCTGACCGACCAGCATTTCCAGCTCGTTAAACAACGGGTAAAAGCACTTTATTCTCTCTCATTTTTCTTATCCAGCGATGTTCGCTTCAGCTATAAAAAAAGGGTTATTGAGGCATTATGGAAAAAGTAAAGTTAAGACTTTATCAGTTAACGCTCACGCTAAGCCTTGTGTCTTTAGCATTGGTGCTGGTTAGTTCAGGTAAACAAAGAGAATTTTTCTATATTGCTATCTATGCCAGTATTTTAGGCTTAGCCGTTGAGTATAAAAAAATCACCTGGAGGCCTTTTAGCATCGCATATTCTGTACTTCTGGTGGGGATCCTTAACCTGATCTGGTATTTCTCTTATGAATTCCATAATGAGGGGTTAAACGCGTATAGTGATTATCTTGGAGCAAGTAAGAAATTAATACTGGCAAGTTTTTTGATCTTCTATCTGGATCGCTTTAAATCTCATGTAACGAAACAGAACTTCCAAAAATATTTCTTAATCGCTACGTCAGTTGGCTTTGTACTGGCTACAGGATATGGGCTTTTCCAGGCCATACAAGGTATTGATCGCGTCGAGATGGCTATCAATCGGCCAACAATTGCGGCTTACATCTACTCTGTTCTTTCGTTAGCGTTCGTTTATAGCTTGTATCTTCAGCAAAATGTGAAACTGTACTTACTGGCTGGTTTCGTTGTGTTGCTGTCTTACTTCGTAATTTTATTGACCGCCACGCGTGCTGCTATGGGACTCTACCTCATACTGGCTATTGTTCTCACGCTTTATCAATTTAGAAAAATTCATCTAAAATCGCTGATGATTTTCTTATGTATTGTTGCGGGTATCATTATCGTCAGTTACAAGCCGTTGATTTCACCAAAAATTCAACAAACTCAAAATGAGATAACCAAATATCAAAAAGGCCACGATGCCACATCCCTCGGTGCGCGTTTTTCTATGTGGAATGTGGGAATAATGACTGGCCTTGCCCATCCTCTGGGACAGTCTATTGAAAGCAGGGAAATCTGGGCAAAACAGTATGTAAAAGAGGGCCATGCGCATGTTGCCGCTGCACTTGGATACATGCGAATTCATTTGCATAATGAATTTATTGAAAAATACTCTCTGCAAGGGATCCCAGGTCTGGCAGTTTTACTCTTTTTCTACGTTTCGATGATTGTATACGCCATGACTAACAGAAATGGTCTGCTGTTAACGGCTATGCTTCTCTTACTGCTCTACGGACTGACAGATGTGATGCTATTGAGTTCAGAAGCCTTAATTTTCTTCATGACACTTTTTGCATTAAGCACCTCGTTTTCGCAAACAAAGCGACAATAATCATAATGCCCGCGATGCGGGCATTAATTTTTCTTGTATTGATAAAACTCCGCCAACGTCATCCCAACCGTCTTATCGGATAACCAGCTAAAGAGCACTTCCAGATCCTGATACAACCCTTCAATCGCCGCCTCATCTTTAAACGTAGGACTTCCGCCCGGCATAAATTCAGAGGAATGCAGCATAAACTCCACGTAGTCATGTCCCTGAGACAGGCATTGCTGTGCGACCTGAATCATCTGCGACGCATTACCACCGGACGGTCTCAACCAGTTTACGGACGGTGAACGATATTTACCGCGCAGGCGATCGTAGCCCTGTTTGACGGTGTTCAACCAGGCCGGATGCTTATACTGGATGCTCATCGGCACTTCGAGTAAAGGGCTATTGCCCGCTCGTGAGATATCGTCTGTATCAATAAAGTAGGCGTGGTCTGGAAAGAGCTGATAATTGGTTCCGCCATTCCCCTGCGGTGCGCCTTTCGCGTTGCGCCAGTTCACGCGCGGCGTAACAGAGCAATCAACCTGGTAGCCCAGTTCGATCAGCAGTCTGGCGTAACGGCTATCAAATGCCCAGCGCCCGGCGCGATGGCTTAACATTTTGGTCTGGAAGGTCTCTTCCAGCAGACGGGTCATGAACAACACTTTCTCGCGCATCACCTCATCTGAAAATTCAATCAAATACGGCTGCCAGCGCCAGTCATCTCCGGTGAGATCGTGTTCAGGAGGGCTATTCCATGCGTGAAGGTGCATCCCGACTTCACCCTGACCGCGGGCGATCACATCTTTGGCAAACTCAATGAAAACCGGCTCAATCGCCATCTCATAATTTGTCAGCCATACGGGTTTGAAACCGAAACGCTCACAAAGCGTCTGGAATCGCGCCAGATAGCGCGCATTCTCCGTTTTAATGACGCGGTGATTTTGCCAGAGATTATCGCCTTCAGTATCAATCGTGATGATAAACGCTGGTTTTTTCATAATGAGTCCGCAAGACAGGAAAGTTAGCGCTATGTTACGCACTCACCGAAGCATGAGTAAACCCTTCCAGGGAATTTCCTGAGATTATGGAGAAAGAGTGCAAGTCGCTATCAGGTCTATTAGAATTGCCAACAGTACAACGCCAATAAGATGATGATGAATAACTTACCTGACACGCCTGATTTGCGCATTTTACTTATCAAACTCCGCCATCATGGCGACATGTTGCTGACCACTCCCGTCATTGATTCGTTACGTCAAAAATGGCCGCAGGCACAGATTGATGTGCTGTTGTATGAAGAAACCCGCGATATGCTCGCCGCACACCCGGCGATCGGTACTGTTTACGGGATCGACCGTAAATGGAAGCAGCTGGGCACGCTGAAACATCTGCAAAAAGAGTGGCAGTTGCTCTGTGCGTTAAGGAAACAGCATTATCACCTGGTGATTAATCTTGCCGATCAGTGGCGCAGCGCTATCGTTACCCGTTTCACCGGCGCACCGGTACGACTCGGGTTCGCTTTTAATAAGCGCAACAACGCATTCTGGCGGTTTTGCCATAGCGATTTGGTCTCTGTGGCCGGGCACAACGCGTTGCACACTGTCGAACAGAACCTCTCTATTTTGTCGCCATTACCGGTCACCGCTCAACCTGCCGTGACCATGGCCTACCATGCTGAAGACTGGCACGAGGCCCACCAAAAGTTGATGCAAAACGGTGTGGGAGACAACTACATCGTGATTCAGCCTACGTCGCGCTGGTTCTTTAAATGCTGGGACGAAGGCAAAATGGCGCAAACCATCACGGCGCTGCAGCAGGATGGCCACACTGTCGTCCTCACCGCCGGGCCGGATAAAAAAGAGCTGGCGATGATCGATCGCATTCTCGCCGCCTCGCCAGATACGGGGGTCGTCTCGCTGGCAGGTCAACTCACGTTGCGTCAACTGGCTTCGCTTATCGATCATGCGTCTCTTTTTATTGGCGTTGACTCCGTTCCGATGCATATGGCCGCTGCGCTTCAGACCCCCTGTGTGGCATTGTTTGGCCCATCAAAACTCACCTTCTGGTCACCCTGGCAGGTTAATGGGGAAGTCATCTGGGCAGGTGATTACGGCCCACTGCCCGATCCAGACGCCATTGATACCAAAACAAAAGAACGCTATCTCGACGCCATTCCCGTTGATGCTGTCGTCTCCGCCGCAAGGAGATATCTGTCATGAAACACCATCGCCTGGCGATTGTTCGCCAAAAGTATCGCCCGGATGGCGGGGCAGAACGCTTCGTGTCTCGCGCCCTTACCGCGCTGAGCAACCAAAATCTCGAGCTCAACGTCATCACGCGCGAGTGGCAGGGTGAGAAGCAGGACGACTGGCATATTCATATTTGCGATCCGCGCAAATGGGGCCGCATCAGCCGCGAGCGCGGGTTTGCGCATGCCGCACGTGCGCTCTGGCAGCAGCAGCAGTTTGATATTGTGCAAAGCCACGAGCGCATTCCGGGCTGTGACATTTATCGTGCAGGCGATGGCGTACACCGACGCTGGCTCCTGCAGCGCGCACGCATTCTGCCTGCCTGGCGTGCAAAACTGCTGATGCATGATCGCTATCACCGCTATGTGATGAATGCCGAACGTGAAATGTACCAGGCGCCGGAGTTAAAGGCGGTTATCTGTAATGCGGAGATGATCAAGCGTGAAATCGTCGAAGACTTTGATATTGACGCAAAAAAAATACATGTGATTTATAATTCAATTGACTCCACCCGTTTCGTTCCGGCAGAAGAGGCACAACGTATCGCATTGCGTCAGCAGTTTGGTTTGCCGACCGATGCCGTCATTTTCTGCTTCGTAGGGTCAGGATTTGAACGAAAAGGATTGGCCAGCGCTATACGCGCCGTTGCGGGTACTACGGCATGGCTGATTGTGGTTGGGCAGGATAAAGCAGAACGTCGCTATCGCGACCTCGCCCGTTCATTAGGCTGCGAGGGGCAAATCCGTTTTCTGGGGATGCAAAAAGAGACGCTGCCATTTTATCAGCTATCTGATGGTTTACTGCTACCAACGCTGTATGATCCTTTCCCTAACGTCATTCTTGAAGCGATGGCCTGCGGTTTGCCGGTCATTACATCAGAGAGTTGCGGTGGGGCAGAATTTATTCAGCAAGGCCAGAACGGATTTTACTGTGACGCACTTGATATCAGCACCCTGAAGGAGGCGGTAGCGGCCACCCCTTCGCTGGAAAAAAATAACGATATGGGACGAGCGGCACGTGAACGTGTAAAAGACGCCACCCCCGAAAAACTGTCAAGTCAGCTTATTTCGCTTTATCAAAAATTACTGGATTAAAAATGCGCATCCTAATGATTATTGATGGTTTACCCGGTGGAGGAGCTGAAAAAACGGTTCTTACACTCTCCAGCGGATTAACAGAGATGGGGCATCAGGTCTCTCTCTTCTCGCTGCGGAAAGTGTGCGACTACGCCATTCCGGAAGGCATCGATTATCAGGTCGTTCAGGATACCTGCAAAAAACCGTGGCGGAAGCTAACGGAGATCCCACGCCGCGCCAGGCTGCTGGATCAGGCTATCGAGCGGGCGGAGCGCAGCGGCAAATTTGATGTGGTGTTCTCGCATCTGCACAAAACTGACCGCATCGTGGCACACTGCCGCGCCCTGGAGCGCGATAAAGTGTGGTTCTGCGTGCATGGCATGTTCTCATTCTCCTACCTTCGCCATCGCCGTGGGCTTTCACGCTGGTTTAAACACACTAAGATTCGCCATACCTACGAAAACCGCAACGTGGTCGCCGTCTCCGGCGCCGTGTTGAAAGATCTTTCAGAAACGCTGGCCCTGAATCTCCGACGCACGGCGGTAATCCATAATCCTTTTGATATTCCTGAAATCCAGCGTCTGGCGGACGCCCCCTTTGAGATGCAGGGAAAGGATTACATCATTCACGTCGGCCGCTTCCATGAACACAAGCGCCACGATCGCCTGCTACGGGCGTTCGCGCTGAGTCAGCTCAATACCACGCTGGTTATGATGGGCAATGGCTCTGAGGCTAAAATTCAAAAGCTTAAGCAGCTTGCCCGCGAACTGGGCATTGAAGACAAAACGGTTTTCCGTCCGTTCGAACCTAATCCTTATCCCTGGATTAAAGGGGCACGCATTTTAGTGTTAAGTTCTGACTGCGAAGGTTTTGGTAATGTGCTGGTTGAATCCATTATCTGCCAGACGCCACCCGTCAGTACACATTGTCCAGGTGGCCCCGCCGAAATCCTCAAGGGAGACTTATCCCGCGGTCTGGCAGAGATGAATGACGAGTCTCTGGCAAAAACGCTGGCGGATATTTATACCTCTCCACCGGTCGTTGATCGCGCAACCATTGCATCGTTCGGTATCAAGGCCATTTGCCAGCAATATATTGCTTTGGTCGACAATCAAAAATAATCAGGTTTCTTATGCAAAATTCAGCGCCATTATTAAGCGTGGTGGTAGCCGTTTATAACGGTGAAGCGTTCCTGGATCAGTTCTTTACCTGCCTTGTGGATCAACGCATCGACAGCATGGAAGTCATCATCGTCAATGACGGCTCCACGGACCGTTCGATGCAGATCGTCGAAAACTGGCGCGAAAAGCTGCCGCAGATGCAGGTTATTGAGCAGCAAAATCAGGGCGTATCCATCGCGCGTAATACCGGTCTGGCCGTCGCGACGGGCCAATATCTTTCTTTCCCTGATATTGATGATGTCTTTAAACCCGGCATGTATCAGCACCTGCTTGATATGGCTGTTACGCAACGTCTTGATGTTGCTACCTGTAACGGCAACTACGTCTGGGAAAATAATAAGAAGCCTTCACGCCCTATTTTCCCTGAAGACAAACTGGCATCAACGGGCGTCATGTCCGGCCCTGCATGGCTCAAAATGGCGCTCGACTCCCGTAAGTTCCTGCACGTGACCTGGCTGAACATCTATCGTCATGACTTTATTCGCGAGCACGGTTTTCACTTTGAACCGGGGCTGCGCCATCAGGATATTCCGTGGACCACAGAAGTACTGCTGGCGGCGGAGCGGGTGCAGTACACCAGTGAACGTTACTACGACTACTACATTCACTCTGCGTCGGTGTCTCATATGCCGGACAATGATGACACGCTCATTCGCTCGGCGCGTCACTACATGAAAATCCTGCAGATGCTCGATGCCATTAATCAGCGCTACCCCGATAAAGTGAAAGGGATCCCTGCTTGCCACTGGCAAATTGCCAAAGAAGGGCTGGGCATCATTCATACTTTCGACAACATGAAAGATGAGCAGAAAAAAGCATTTATTATCAAAGAGTTTTTCGATAAAGGGATCTGGAAACTCATCTGGAAAAATGCAAAAAGTCCCCGACTGCGCTGGCGACTGGGCCGTCGTTACTTCCGTTTGAAGCGCTATGTGGCATAAGAGATAGCTTTACCTGGCCCAAATGCTTAGAATTTGCCCGCCGAAACTAAAAAGACGGATAATCGCTTGGAATTGTTGTATACCGCCCTGCTCTATATCATTCAGCCACTGGTGTGGCTGAGACTGCTGCTTCGTAGCCGTAAAGCGCCTGCGTACCGAAAACGCTGGGCTGAACGCTATGGCTTCTGTCGCAATAAAGTTGCCCCGGACGGTATTTTGCTGCATTCCGTTTCTGTTGGCGAAACGCTGGCAGCGATCCCGCTGGTTCGCGCCCTGCGTCACCGTTATCCGTCGCTGCCGATCACCGTCACGACCATGACCCCGACCGGCTCTGAGCGCGTGATGTCCGCCTTCGGTAAAGACGTGCATCACGTCTATCTGCCTTACGACCTTCCCTGCGCCATGAACCGTTTTCTGGAAACCGTTCGCCCTAAACTGGTGATCGTGATGGAAACCGAGCTGTGGCCGAATATGATTTCCGCTCTGCATGCCCGCAAAATCCCCCTGGTGATCGCTAACGCGCGTCTGTCAGAGCGTTCGGCGAAAGGCTACGGCAAGCTGGGGAAATTTATGCGCCGCCTGCTCAGCAAGATCACACTGATTGCTGCGCAAAACGAAGAAGACGCAGCGCGCTTTATCTCGCTTGGCCTGAAACGCAACCAGCTGGCGGTGACAGGCAGCCTGAAATTCGATATCTCCGTCACGCCTGAACTTGCCGCCCGTGCTATCACGCTGCGCCGCCAGTGGGCACCGCGTCGCCAGGTCTGGATTGCGACCAGCACCCATGATGGCGAAGAAGCGATTATCCTGCAGGCACACCGTAAGCTGCTGGAGAAATTCCCCGATTTGCTGCTGATTCTGGTGCCTCGCCATCCCGAGCGTTTTAAAGACGCCCGTGAAATGGTGCAAAAAGGCGGCTTCAGCTTCACCCTGCGCAGCAGCGGTGAGATCCCCTCCACCAGCACGCAGGTGGTTATTGGCGATACCATGGGTGAGCTGATGCTGCTGTATGGCATCGCTGATCTGGCCTTTGTTGGCGGCAGCCTGGTGGAGCGTGGTGGCCATAACCCGCTGGAGCCAGCGGCCCATGCCATTCCCGTGCTGATGGGTCCACATACCTTCAACTTCAAAGATATCTGTGCGAAATTGCAGCAAGCGGAAGGGCTAATTACCGTGACCGATGCGGATTCGGTGGTCAAAGAGGTCTCGACTCTGCTGACCGACGAAGATTACCGCCTGTGGTACGGCCGTCATGCCGTCGAAGTACTGCATCAGAACCAGGGTGCCCTCACCCGTCTGCTGCAGCTTCTGCAACCTTATCTGCCGCAGCGGAGCCACTAATGTCAACGCGCCTGTCGGTCGTTCTGATCGCCAAAAACGCTGCCGACCTGCTTCCGGATTGCCTGGCCTCCGTTGCCTGGGCTGACGAAATTATCCTGCTCGACTCCGGTAGTGAAGACAACACGGCGGACGTTGCCCGCGCAGCGGGTGCAAAAGTCTATACCAACACCGACTGGCAAGGTTATGGCATCCAGCGCCAGCGCGCGCAGGAATATGCCACCGGTGATTATGTACTGATGCTCGACACAGACGAACGCATCACGCCGGAGTTGCGTCAGGCCATTCAGGCGGTGCTTGCCGCACCAACGCCGGGCACGGTCTACAGCATTGCGCGTCGTAACTATTTCCTTGGCCGTTTTATGCGTCACAGCGGCTGGTACCCCGACCGGGTCACGCGCCTCTACGAGCGCGAGCGGTATCAGTACAATGATAATCTGGTCCATGAATCCCTGGCCTGCGACAGTTCGCCAGTCGTCCCTCTGACGGGCGATCTTTTGCACCTGACCTGCCGGGATTTCGCCAGCTTCCAGCGTAAACAGCTCAACTATGCCACTGCCTGGGCACAGGAGCGCCATCAGCGCGGCAAGAAGGCCACGCTGACAGGTATCTTCACCCATACGCTGGGGGCGTTTCTGAAAACGCTGCTGCTGCGTGGCGGCGTGCTGGACGGTAAACAGGGCTGGTTACTGGCCGTGGTAAATGCCCAGTATACTTTCAACAAATACACCGAGCTGTGGGCGCTCAGCCGCGGCTACTCAGAGAAAACGTGAGCCATGAGCACAAAAGCGATTTATCCAGGTACCTTTGATCCGATCACCAATGGTCATCTTGATATCATCACCCGTGCGGCGTGCATGTTCGACAAGGTGATTCTGGCGATTGCTGCCAGCCCCAGTAAAAAACCGATGTTTGACCTGAACGAGCGTGTCGCGCTTGCCACCGAGGCCATTGCGCACCTGCCGAACGTGGAGGTGGTGGGCTTCAGCGATCTGATGGCCAATTTTGCCCGCGCTCAGCAGGCGACGATTCTGATCCGTGGCTTACGCGCAGTGGCAGACTTCGAGTATGAGATGCAGCTGGCGCACATGAACCGTCATTTGATGCCGGAGCTGGAAAGCGTATTTCTGATGCCATCCAAGGAGTGGTCGTTTATTTCTTCCACGCTGGTGAAAGAGGTGGCGCGTCATCACGGGGACGTTACCCATTTCCTGCCGGTTAACGTCCACCAGGCGTTGATGGACAAGCTAAAGTAGCGCTATTTCTGGCACTGACGGCAATAGAATGTGGCGCGCTGGGCATGCTTTGTTGCGATGATCGGCGTTCCACACACCCTGCACGGCTCGCCTTTGCGGCCATACACCTGCAGCTCCTGAGCAAAATAGCCAGGCTTACCGTCGCTTTGCAGGAAGTCCTTCAGCGTCGTTCCCCCCTGCTCAATTGAGCGAAGCAGCACCGCTTTAATCACCCGCACCAGCAGCTCACACTCCTGCGCCGACAGCGAAGAGGCCAGCCGATCGGGATGGATCCCGGCCGCAAACAGCGATTCGCTGGCATAGATATTCCCCACGCCGACCACCAGTTTGTTATCCATCAGCCAGGGTTTAATCGGGGTTTTCTTTTTCGCACACTTCGCTTTCAGGTATTCCGCGTTAAACGCTTCTGAAAGCGGCTCTGGCCCCAGATGTGCCAGTACGCTATGTCCTTCCAGTTCTTTGGTCCACAGCCATGCGCCAAAGCGGCGGGGATCGGTATAACGCAACACTTTGCCGTTACTCATCACCAGATCGACATGGTCATGCTTTTCCGCAGGCAGCTCTTCAGTGAGGATCCGCAGGCTGCCGGACATGCCAAGATGAATGATGATCCAGCCATCGGGCAGCTCCAGAAGCAGATATTTCGCGCGGCGCTGGACGCTGAGGATCGGTTTATCGCTTAACGCATGGATCTCATCAGAAACCGGCCAACGGAGGCGACCGTTACGCACGGTAGCATGAAGAATAGTCGCGCCGACCAGATGCGGCTCAATACCGCGGCGGCTGGTCTCCACCTCAGGTAATTCAGGCATGATTCCTCCGTAGTAAGATGCAGAATGCAAAAAACCCCGCAGTTGCGGGGTTTTTCAATACAAGGAGGCTAAAATTATTTGATTTTAGCTTCTTTGTACATTACGTGCTGGCGTACAACTGGATCGAATTTTTTCAGTTCCAGTTTTTCCGGCTTAGTACGTTTGTTCTTCGTGGTGGTGTAGAAGTGACCTGTACCAGCAGAAGAAACCAGCTTGATTTTCTCGCGAATACCTTTAGCCATGATTTATTTCCTCTTTAAGTACTTAGTACTTTTCGCCACGGGCACGCAGTTCGGACAGAACTGTATCGATGCCTTTCTTATCAATTACACGCATACCTTTAGCAGATACGCGCAGGGTGACAAAACGCTTCTCGCTCTCAACCCAGAAACGGTGAGAGTGCAGGTTCGGCAGGAAACGGCGTTTAGTCGCGTTCAGTGCGTGGGAACGGTTGTTACCGGTCACCGGACGCTTGCCAGTAACTTGGCAGACTCGGGACATGTCTATTCTCCAAAAATCAAATTAGCTCGAGCTTCGTATGGGGTATCGGCGCCTCGTCAGGCTTTACAGCCCGGTCATCGCATAGTTCTATTGAACTCTCGATTGCCAGGCCCAAATGCCAAACCCGAGATTCTCAAAGGTGGCGTAGTATACGCTGACTCGGCGGTGTGCTCAAGTCCCGAACAGACAAAGATCCCGATGGATCGCGAGAAATAGCCTAAATCCAGCCATGTTCTGCAAAAGAAAGGTACTCTCCGCGGCCAATTATCAGATGGTCCAGCACACGAATGTCCATGAATTGACAGCATTTGACAATGCGGTCGGTGATCTCTTTGTCAGCCCTGCTTGGTTCTGCACAGCCAGAAGGGTGATTATGCGCGAGTATCACGCCGGCTGCATTCAATTTTATTGCTTCGCGCACAATTTCACGCGGATGAACCTCTACATGGCTTAGCGTGCCCGAGAAAAGGTGGCTATGCTTGAGCACCCGGTTCCGGTTGTCGAGAAAGATCACCATAAAGATCTCGCGTTCAATATCGGTTAACTGACTTTGCAGAAACTCGCGCGTCATCGCAGGAGTCAGTATCGGGTTCTCTTCCTGCATACGAACACACTGAAAACGGCGGGCCAGTTCGGCAATCCCCTTGAGCTGGGCATATTTCGCCACACCGATACCCTCCACATGCGCAAACTCCGCCAGTTCCGCCGTCATCAAACCGTAGAGTGAACCAAAATGGCCTATCAGATCTTTTGCCAGCGTAAAGACCGTTTTGCCCGACGTACCGGTGCGCAAAAAAAGCGCCAGCAGTTCCTCATCTTTTAGCAAAGTGACGCCATAGCGCAGCAATTTTTCGCGCGGCAAGAGCAGTTCATCCTCGTCGTCCATGCTTTTTCTCCCTGTTTTTTGCCCATCTTGCCATAGGCTACTCAGGTACCTGACTCTCGCGTCTCGTTCTTGCGTAACGCCTCGCAAAGTGACCGAAGGACAAGATCACCCCGTTTTTGGGATTGTGATAAAATGCCCGCTCTCTGGTGAAACCCAACAGGAAAGAATCATGATGAGCCTGGCCGGTAAAAAAATCGTTCTTGGCGTTAGCGGCGGCATTGCAGCCTATAAAACGCCGGAACTGGTGCGCCGTCTGCGCGAGCGCGGGGCCGACGTACGGGTCGCGATAACCGAAGGCGGCAAAGCCTTTATCACTCCTCTGAGCCTGCAGGCCGTTTCAGGATACCCGGTATCTGACAGCCTGCTTGACCCTGCCGCAGAAGCCGCGATGGGCCATATTGAGCTTGGGAAATGGGCAGACCTGGTTATCCTTGCCCCCGCCACGGCCGATTTAATTGCCCGCGTTGCCGCCGGGATGGCGAACAATCTGGTTTCGACCATTTGTCTGGCCACGCCCGCCCCTGTTGCCGTTGTGCCGGCCATGAATCAGCAGATGTATCGCAATGCCGCGACCCAGCATAATCTACAGACGCTGGCCTCGCGCGGCCTGCTGATCTGGGGGCCGGACAGCGGGAGCCAGGCCTGTGGCGATGTTGGCCCAGGCCGTATGCTTGATCCATTGACTATTGTCGATATGGCCGCGGCCCATTTTTCGCCTGTCAACGACCTGCAACATCTCAACATCATGATTACAGCCGGCCCAACGCGCGAGCCGCTGGATCCGGTACGTTACATTACCAACCACAGCTCCGGTAAAATGGGCTTTGCGATTGCGGCCGCAGCGGCGAAACGCGGCGCGAACGTCACGCTGGTCAGTGGCCCGGTCTCCTTACCTACGCCGCCTTTTGTGCAGCGTATTGACGTCACCACCGCGCTGGAAATGGAGGCCGCGGTACAGGCCCGTGCGCAAAACCAGCAGATTTTTATCGGTTGTGCTGCCGTCGCGGACTACCGCGCAGAGACCATTTCCGATGCCAAAATCAAAAAGCAAGGCGATGAATTAACACTAAAAATGGTGAAAAACCCGGATATCGTTGCTGGTGTCGCCGCGCTGAAAACCCATCGTCCTTACGTTGTTGGGTTTGCCGCAGAAACAAATAATGTGGAAGAATATGCCCGGCAAAAACGTACCCGCAAAAACCTCGATTTGATTTGCGCGAATGACGTATCGCTGGCCACGCAAGGATTTAACAGCGACAGCAACGCACTGCACCTTTTCTGGCAGGATGGAGATAAAATCTTACCGCTTGAGCGCAAGGAACTCCTGGGCCAACAATTACTGGACGAGATCGTTACCCGTTATGATGAAAAAAATCGACGTTAAGATTCTGGACCCGCGTGTTGGCGAGCAATTCCCGCTGCCAACCTATGCCACCTCCGGCTCTGCCGGTCTTGACCTGCGCGCCTGTCTCGATGACGCCGTAGAACTGGCTCCGGGTGCGACCACCCTGATCCCAACGGGCCTGGCGATTCACATTGCTGACCCTTCACTGGCGGCGGTGATCCTGCCACGTTCAGGCCTGGGTCATAAGCATGGTGTCGTGCTGGGTAACCTGGTCGGCCTGATCGACTCTGACTACCAGGGCCAGCTGATGGTCTCCGTCTGGAACCGGGGTCAGGACAGCTTCACCATTGAACCGGGCGAGCGTATCGCGCAGATGGTCTTTGTACCTGTGGTGCAGGCAGAATTTAACCTGGTGGCAGACTTTGATGCCACCGACCGTGGCGAAGGCGGCTTCGGCCATTCCGGGCGCAAATAACCGCCCGACAGACACGCATCTCACAGCGCCATAATGTCATAACAAACCGCAAACGCCAGTTTGCGGTCGCTGTGTGGATGCCAGCCTGACAAGTGCTTATTTTCAGGGGTATTTTGCAACATGGCAGAAAAACAAACCGCGAAAAGGAACCGTCGCGAAGAAATACTTCAATCTCTGGCTCTGATGCTTGAATCCAGCGATGGCAGTCAACGCATCACCACCGCAAAACTGGCCGCCTCTGTAGGCGTGTCTGAAGCGGCGCTGTACCGTCATTTCCCGAGCAAAACCCGGATGTTCGACAGCCTGATCGAGTTTATCGAAGACAGTCTGATCACGCGTATCAACCTGATTCTGAAAGACGAAAAAGACACCACTGCGCGTCTGCGTCTGATTGTGCAATTGATTCTGGGATTTGGAGAACGTAACCCGGGCCTGACCCGTATTCTGACTGGCCATGCGCTGATGTTTGAGCAGGACAGACTGCAGGGTCGCATTAACCAGCTTTTCGAGC
Organism: Enterobacter cloacae complex sp. SHL021; assembly: GCF_049237765.1. Classification (NCBI taxonomy): domain Bacteria; kingdom Pseudomonadati; phylum Pseudomonadota; class Gammaproteobacteria; order Enterobacterales; family Enterobacteriaceae; genus Enterobacter; species Enterobacter cloacae complex sp. SHL021. Next base: position 118,763 of record NZ_JBMKJG010000010.1, read on the forward strand.
GTATTGAAGCGCAGCTGCGCCAGGTACTGCGTGAGAAGAAAATGCGTGAAGGCGAAGGTTACAACACGGATGAAACGCTGCTGGCAAGCCAGATCCTGGCGTTTTGCGAAGGGATGCTCTCCCGTTTTGTACGCAGTGAGTTCAAATACAGCCCAACGGACGATTTCGACGCCCGTTGGCCGTTAGTGGCGGCGCAGTTGCAGTAACGTCGTTGCCGGATGGCGGCTTCGCCTTATCCGGCCTACGGATTGCGCAGGCCCGGCAAGCGACGCGCCACCGGGCGATTCCGTTACACGCCGAACTCTTCGCGATATGCCCGCACCGCAGCCAGATGATCCGCCATCTCTGGCTTCTCTTCCAGATACGCAATCAGGTCTTTCAGGTTGATGATTGACGTCACTTTGCAGCTGTAATCACGTTCAACTTCCTGAATGGCCGAGATTTCACCACGCCCCCGTTCCTGACGGTCCAGAGAAATCAACACGCCAGCCAGCGTCGCGCCGTTGGCCTGGATAATCTCCATGGATTCGCGAATGGCGGTACCCGCGGTGATGACGTCGTCCACCAGCATCACGCGCCCCTGCAGTGGGCTGCCGACCAGGTTGCCGCCTTCACCGTGGGTTTTGGCCTCTTTACGGTTAAAGCAGTACGGCACGTCGCGGTCATGGTGTTCTGCCAGCGCAACCGCGGTGGTGGTCGCAATCGGAATGCCCTTATAGGCAGGGCCAAACAGCAGGTCGAAATCAATCCCTGAATCCACCAGCGCTTCGGCATAGAAACGGCCTAACAGCGCCAGATCGCGCCCGGTATTGAACAGCCCGGCATTGAAGAAATAGGGGCTCTTGCGCCCGGATTTCAGCGTAAACTCGCCAAACTTGAGGACCTGCTTGTTAAGCGCAAACTCAATAAACTGGCGCTGATACGGTTTCATGGATTCGCTCCTTTGTCTTTTCTGTCTTACAGGCAAAAAAAAGGCGACTCATTGGTCGCCTTTAAAATCAATTTTGTAACGCCGCTTTCTGCGTCGTTACAATAGATTCAATTCCCCCTCGGGCCAGAGCCAGCAAGGTGAGAAGTTCTTCGTGGGTAAACGGTTCGCCTTCTGCGGTGCCCTGCACCTCGATGATACGTCCGTCTTCGGTCATCACCACGTTCATGTCAGTTTCGGCAGCGGAGTCTTCTACGTATTCCAGATCGCAAAGCGCTTCACCGTTAACGATACCGACGGACACCGCGGCAACCATCCCTTTCATTGGGTTTGTTTTCAGCTTACCAGCCGCAACCAGTTTATTCAGGGCATCCGCCAGCGCCACACAGGCACCGGTAATCGATGCGGTACGCGTGCCACCGTCAGCCTGAATGACGTCGCAGTCCAGGGTAATGGTGAATTCGCCCAGCGTTTTCAGATCAACAGCGGCGCGCAGCGCACGCGCGATGAGGCGCTGAATTTCCATGGTACGGCCGCCCTGCTTACCCTTTGCCGCTTCACGGGCATTACGGGTATGCGTTGCACGCGGCAGCATGCCGTATTCAGCCGTGATCCAGCCCTGGCCCTGACCTTTCAGGAAGCGCGGAACGCCTTCTTCAATGGAAGCCGTGCACAGCACTTTGGTGTCACCAAACTCAACCAGAACGGAGCCTTCAGCGTGTTTTGTATAGTTACGGGTCAGGGTGACGGGACGCACCTGATTGGCGCTACGACCTGCTGGACGCATGATGAATTCTCCGGCTTGAAACGAATGTGGCTGCGCATTATACGGATAAAGGACGCTTATTCCTATCCTGAGAAGCCCCTGAAAGCTATAATCCCCCCATCTCTCCTTTAAAAACGGGAATATCTATGATCCGCAGTATGACCGCCTACGCCCGGCGTGAAATCAAGGGTAGCTGGGGTAGCGCTACCTGGGAAATGCGTTCGGTAAACCAGCGCTATCTGGAAACCTATTTCCGTATGCCGGAGCAGTTCCGCAGCCTTGAGCCTGTGGTGCGTGAGCGTATCCGTACGCGTCTGACGCGCGGCAAAGTGGAATGTAATCTGCGTTTTGAGCCGGATGCCAGCGCGCAGGGCGAACTGATCCTCAACGAAAAACTGGCAAAACAGCTCGTCAATGCGGCGAACTGGGTCAAAATGCAAAGCGACGAAGGCGAAATTAATCCGGTTGATATTCTGCGCTGGCCTGGCGTCATGGCTGCCGGAGAGCAGGATCTGGATGCAATTGCCGCTGAAATCCTTGCCGCCCTCGACAGCACGCTGGATGACTTTATCGTTGCTCGCGAAACCGAAGGCCAGGCGCTGAAAGCGATGATTGAACAGCGCCTTGAAGGCGTCAGCGCCGAAGTGGCAAAAGTACGTACCCATATGCCAGAAGTGCTGCAGTGGCAGCGCGAGCGTCTGGTTGCCAAACTGGAAGAAGCGGAAGTTCAGCTGGAAAATAACCGTCTGGAACAAGAGCTGGTGCTGATGGCGCAGCGCGTTGACGTTGCCGAAGAGCTGGACCGTCTGGAAGCACACGTTAAAGAGACCTACAACATTCTGAAGAAGAAAGAAGCCGTTGGTCGTCGTCTCGACTTTATGATGCAGGAATTCAACCGCGAGTCGAATACCCTGGCGTCTAAATCAATCAATGCCGACGTAACGAATTCCGCCATTGAGCTCAAGGTACTGATTGAGCAGATGCGCGAGCAGATCCAGAATATCGAGTAATACTATTCGGGTGGCGTCGACCGACGTCACCCATTACTATTTCTAATCCATTTTAACCCGTCTTTTCTCGCCTTGCCGCCACCAATCAACCTTCTCCACTATGGGTTGATAAAATTTTATATGGCAAACCTGCTCACTTTAGAAAATCTCAATCGTGATCGTGCGCACAAAACGTTAACCTTCCCGGCTTCACACCGGAGGTTATATGCTGCTTCACACTCTTTATCTCATTGGCATTACTGCAGAAGCCATGACTGGCGCGCTTGCAGCCGGTCGTCGCCGAATGGATACCTTCGGCGTGATCATAATTGCCACAGCGACCGCGCTGGGCGGCGGTTCCGTGCGCGATATTCTGCTGGGCCATTACCCGCTGGGCTGGGTGAAAAACCCCGAGTACGTGATTATTGTGGCGACCGCCGCCGTAGTAACCACCATTGTCGCGCCCGTTATGACCCATCTGCGTCGCCTGTTTTTGGTGCTTGATGCGCTCGGGCTGATTGTCTTTTCCATCATTGGCGCACAAATCGCGCTCGATATGGGTGAAGGGCCAGTTATCGCCACCATTGCCGCCGTGGTGACCGGGGTGTTTGGAGGCGTGCTGCGCGATATGTTCTGCAAACGTATTCCTCTGGTCTTTCAAAAAGAGCTGTATGCCGGCATCTCCTTCGCGGCAGCGGTGCTCTATATTGCCCTGCAGCATTATGTTTCGAACCATGATGTGGTGGTCATCTCCACGCTGCTGTTCGGCTTTACGGCCCGCATGCTGGCGTTGCGACTGAAGCTCGGCCTGCCGGTGTTTCACTACAAACACAGCGCTCACTAATTTCAGAATCCCTTGATGTGCTGTTCAGCCAGCCACTTTGCCAGCACATCCACCTCCGGCGCGTGGAGCCAGTTAACGATTTGCCGCGCTTTCTCCTCTCCCGTCCCCGGCAAGGTCTGCCAGTCCATAGCGCTACGCTGGTGCATGATCTGCCATGATAGCTCTCCGGCGGCTTTCAGAGTCGCCTGAGCCAGCGGAACACCCATCGCCATGATCCAACGAATAAAAGGACGCTCGCGCACCAGATTAAACTGATGCCAGAGCGCCAGTCCGCGTGCAGCCGAAAACCCCGGCGTGGTTTGCAGCTGCGCCTGGGTTAACAACAGCCATGAGAAAATATGTTCAAAGCGATGCGCCTGCCAGAGCGCCCGCCAGCCTGACTCGCCTAAACCGGCAATATCCAGCCCCTGCTTAGAACTGAGCCACGTCAGCCGGGCAAAGAACTGCTCCATACATTCCGGTGAAGCGTAAAAACAGCTGAGAGAATGGTACTGCGGGACTGGAGGTTCTGGTTTTTGCCGGTCGGTCCCTCGCCAGACGACTTTGTCGAATCGGGGGATCCCCTGTCCGGCCAAGCTTACCTGGATCTGATCGCCCGGCGCGATATCCAGCCTTTGCCAGCGGCCAACGGACCCGAGGCTAACCCGCTGCACCTGTTTATCATCCAGCCGTACTGGCTCCAGCCCCGCCACAACGGCAATTTTCCCCGTTCGGCCCACAGTGAAGTGAATATCCCGTACTTCAGCAACCTGCGCGACAGGGGGATATTTCCAGGCAACAACCCAACTGCCCTCTCCAGGCAGCCAGTTTTCACCCGGCAGTTCATCCGCCGAGCGAACCACAATGCCGTCCGTGGCAAAGGGTAATGCTGCGGTGTGCCACGCTGAGCGCTGCTTTTCGACGGCCTCAATATGCTCTACGGGCAAGGTATAGCGCGCCGTCAGGGTAAACCCCGCGTCAGACAGTTCCGCCAGTGCGGTTTTCATCTCTTTTGGCCCGTCTGGCCAGGCCCAGATGAATACCCCAACCTCTCTCAAAAACGCGTTATCCTGCTGGCGCATCATCGCACCTGCGACTTTTGCGCGTGCATTCATTCCGCCCATCTGCTGCTGAATGTGGTTTTCACGCTGCCAAAAAAGCTCTCCCTGTAACACGCTGTTCGCCAGCGCGCCGGAAAGGTGTTGTGGCACCGACGGTATTAAACGCACCTGCGATGTCCAGTCTTCACCTTTTAGCCCATCGCCACGGCTAATGGCCTGAGCCAATGTTCCCCCCCGATACACCAGCGTTACCGCTACACCGTCAACTTTGGGTTGCATCCAGAGATTGCGCCGGGCATGCATCCACTGGCCAAGCTCTTCTTTACTGCTCACCTTATGAACCCCTGTATGGGCGACGGGGTGTTTGATACGTCCCGTCAAGGCGGGAAGTGCTGCGTCAGGTGATGCATGCCCAAAACAGTGCTGCCACTGTTTTAACCGCCCGTTGAGCTGGTCATACACTTCATCGTTCACTTCGCTGATACCCTGCTGCCAGTAGGCGTCATCCCAGCGTTTGATTTGTGCACTTAACGTCGTAATCTCTTTCTCCGCCCTCGCCTGAGACCACACCGGGCACACCGCCGCCGCAGAACCACACCACAACAGCATGAAGCCGCTTATCCATCGCCACATCGCTACCCCTCCTTTACGTTGCTGGAGGTATAACCCGGCGACGAAAACCACGCTAATGGCAACATTGCGCTTTGCGAGGCGCTATCCAGAGTGAATTTATGTTGCTGCAAAACACAGGTAAAACCTGAAAACGACACGCAAAATGCAATAATCCAGGGGAAAAAGTGTGACAAAGGCTACGTCACACAGCGGCGACGTGTATAATAAGCCCGTATGTAGGACTTCTTCGTTAACACATACAAAAGACTCTCATGGCTCAAGGCACGCTTTATATTGTTTCTGCCCCTAGTGGCGCGGGTAAATCCAGCCTTATTCAGGCACTGTTAAAAACCCAACCGTTGTATGACACTCAGGTTTCTGTTTCACACACCACGCGTAAACCGCGTCCGGGTGAAGTGCACGGTGAACACTATTTCTTTGTCGATCACGACGAATTTAAAGCGATGATTGGCCGAGATGCGTTTCTTGAACACGCAGAAGTTTTCGGGAACTACTACGGTACTTCGCGTGAAACCATTGAGCAGGTTCTGGCAACCGGCGTGAATGTGTTCCTGGATATCGACTGGCAGGGCGCACAGCAAATTCGCAAGAAAATGCCTGATTCGCGCAGTATCTTTATTTTACCGCCGTCGAAAGATGAGCTGGATCGCCGCCTGCGTGGCCGCGGTCAGGACAGCGAAGAGGTCATTGCAAAGCGTATGGAACAGGCAGTTGCAGAAATGAGCCATTACGCCGAATATGATTACCTTATTGTGAATGATGATTTTGATGCCGCACTGAGCGATCTCAAAACCATCCTTCGCGCAGAACGTCTGCGTATGAGCCGCCAGAAGCAGCGACATGACGCATTAATCACCAAACTGTTGGCAGACTGAACCCACTTTCAGTATTATGCCCAGTCATTTCTTCACCTGTGGAGCATTTTAAGTATGGCACGCGTAACTGTTCAGGACGCTGTAGAGAAAATTGGTAACCGTTTTGACCTGGTGCTGGTCGCCGCGCGTCGCGCTCGTCAGATGCAGGTAGGCGGAAAAGATCCGCTGGTACCGGAAGAAAACGATAAAACCACCGTAATTGCACTTCGCGAAATCGAAGAAGGTCTGATCAACAACCAGATCCTCGACGTACGTGAGCGCCAGGAGCAGCAAGAGCAGGAAGCCGCAGAACTGCAGGCCGTAACCGCCATTGCTGAAGGTCGTCGTTAATTAAACCTGCGGGTCGCCCTTGTATCTGTTTGAAAGCCTGAATCAACTGATTCAAACCTACCTGCCTGAAGACCAGATTAAGCGTCTTCAGCAGGCTTATCTCGTTGCACGTGACGCTCACGAGGGCCAGACACGTTCAAGCGGTGAACCCTATATCACGCACCCGGTAGCGGTGGCCTGCATTCTGGCCGAGATGAAACTCGACTATGAAACGCTGATGGCCGCTCTGCTGCACGACGTGATCGAAGATACCCCTGCCACTTACCAGGATATGGAACAGCTGTTTGGCAAAAGCGTTGCCGAACTGGTGGAAGGGGTGTCCAAGCTTGATAAGCTGAACTTCCGCGACAAGAAAGAGGCGCAAGCCGAAAACTTTCGCAAGATGATTATGGCGATGGTGCAGGATATCCGCGTCATTCTCATCAAACTCGCTGACCGTACCCACAACATGCGCACGCTGGGCTCACTCCGCCCGGACAAACGTCGCCGCATTGCCCGTGAAACCCTCGAAATCTACAGTCCGCTGGCGCACCGTTTAGGTATCCATCACATTAAAACCGAGCTGGAAGAGCTGGGTTTTGAAGCGTTGTACCCGAACCGCTATCGCGTCATTAAAGAGGTGGTGAAAGCCGCCCGCGGTAACCGTAAAGAGATGATTCAAAAGATCCTCTCGGAAATTGAAGGACGTTTACAGGAAGCGGGCATTCCCTGCCGCGTGAGCGGTCGCGAAAAACACCTGTACTCCATTTACTGCAAAATGGTGCTCAAGGAGCAGCGTTTTCACTCGATCATGGATATCTACGCGTTCCGCGTGATCGTCCACGATGCCGACACCTGCTATCGCGTTCTGGGGCAGATGCACAGCCTCTACAAGCCGCGTCCAGGGCGCATGAAAGATTACATCGCCATTCCAAAAGCGAACGGCTATCAATCTTTGCATACCTCGATGATCGGCCCGCATGGCGTCCCTGTTGAAGTGCAGATCCGCACCGAAGACATGGACCAGATGGCGGAGATGGGTGTCGCCGCACACTGGGCCTATAAAGAGCACGGTGGTGAAAGCAGCACCACGGCACAAATTCGCGCCCAGCGCTGGATGCAGAGTCTGCTGGAGCTGCAGCAGAGTGCGGGTAGCTCGTTTGAATTTATCGAGAGCGTAAAATCCGATCTCTTCCCGGATGAGATTTACGTTTTCACGCCTGAAGGGCGTATTGTCGAACTGCCTGCGGGCGCGACCCCGGTCGACTTCGCGTATGCCGTGCATACCGATATCGGCCACGCCTGCGTAGGCGCACGCGTTGACAGACAGCCTTATCCGCTGTCTCAACCGCTCGCCAGCGGCCAGACTGTCGAAATCATCACCGCACCCGGCGCACGTCCAAACGCGGCCTGGCTGAACTTTGTTGTGAGCTCCAAAGCGCGCGCCAAAATCCGTCAGCTGCTGAAAAACCTCAAGCGTGATGACTCCGTTAGCCTTGGGCGTCGTCTGCTCAACCATGCGTTGGGTGGCAGCCGTAAGCTGGCAGAGATCCCACCAGAACATATCCAGCGTGAACTCGACCGGATGAAGCTCACCTCTCTGGACGATCTGCTGGCGGAAATTGGGCTGGGTAACGCCATGAGCGTCGTGGTAGCCAAAAACCTGCAGCAGGGTGAAGCAATACCTTCCGCACCTGGCGCATCCGGCCACGCGCATCTGCCGATCAAAGGCGCGGACGGGGTGCTTATCACCTTTGCGAAGTGTTGCCGTCCAATTCCTGGCGATCCGATTATTGCGCACGTCAGCCCGGGCAAAGGGCTGGTTATCCACCATGAATCTTGTCGTAACATCCGCGGCTATCAAAAAGAGGCGGAGAAGTTTATGGCGGTCGAGTGGGATAAAGAGACGGCGCAGGAATTTATCACCGAAATTAAGGTGGATATGTTCAACCACCAGGGTGCCCTGGCGAACCTGACGGCAGCGATCAACACGGCCTCTTCCAACATTCAGAGCCTGAATACGGAAGAAAAAGATGGCCGCGTGTACAGCGCCTTTATTCGTCTGACCGCCCGCGACCGCGTGCATCTGGCAAATATTATGCGCAAGATCCGCGTCATGCCGGACGTCATTAAAGTCACCCGAAACCGAAACTAGTTTTATGAATGCACAACGTTATGCACGTATCTGCGAAATGCTCGCCAGGCGTCAGCCTGATCTGACGGTCTGCATGGAGCAGGTCCATAAACCTCATAACGTCTCTGCCATTGTCCGTACCGCAGACGCCGTCGGCGTGCATGAAGTGCACGCCGTCTGGCCCGGTGCCCGCATGCGCACCATGGCGTCGACAGCCGCAGGCAGTAACAGCTGGGTGTCCGTCAAAACCCATCAGACCATCGGAGAAGCCGTATCGCACCTGAAAGGTCGCGGTATGCAAATTCTTGCCACCAACCTGTCTGCCAAAGCGGTCGATTTCCGCGAGATCGACTACACCCGCCCGACCTGCATTTTGATGGGTCAGGAGAAAACCGGGATCACTCAGGAAGCGCTGGATCTGGCGGATCAGGACATCATCATCCCCATGATCGGCATGGTGCAGTCCCTGAATGTCTCTGTGGCCTCCGCGCTCATTCTGTATGAAGCCCAACGCCAGCGTCAGAACGCCGGGATGTACGAGCGCAGCAACAGCATGCTGCCGGAAGACGAACAGCAGCGCCTGCTGTTTGAAGGCGGCTATCCGGTGCTGGCTCGTGTTGCGAAGCAGAAAAAATTGCCCTACCCCCACGTCAACGCGCAGGGCGAAATTGAAGCCGATGCCGGGTGGTGGGCCACCATGCAGTACGCAGGGTAACCGATGAAAGGCCGCCTGCTGGATGCCATCCCGCTCAATAGCCTGACGGGCGTGGGCGCGGCACAAAGCAGTAAACTGGGCAAAATTGGCCTGCACACCGTGCAGGATCTCCTGCTCCACCTCCCCCTGCGTTATGAAGACCGCACGCAACTTTATAAGATTGGCGATCTGCTGCCCGCGATTTACGCCACCGTTGAGGGCGAGGTGCTGAACTGCAACATCACCTTTGGCGGCCGCCGGATGATGACCTGTCAAATCAGCGACGGCACCGGCATTCTCACCATGCGCTTTTTCAACTTCAACGCGGCGATGAAAAACAGCCTTGCAACAGGCCGCCGGGTGCTGGCGTATGGCGAAGCCAAACGCGGGAAATATGGCGCAGAGATGATCCACCCGGAGTACCGCGTGCAGGGCGATCTCAGCACGCCGGAGCTGCAGGAGACGCTCACTCCGGTCTACCCGACAACGGAAGGTATCAAGCAGGCGACGCTGCGTAAGCTCACCGACCAGGCCCTGGAGTTACTCGATACCTGCGCCATCGCCGAGCTGCTACCGCCTGAGCTGGCGCAGGGAATGATGAGCCTGCCGGAAGCGCTGCGTACGCTGCATCGCCCGCCGCCCACGCTGCAGCTCAGCGATTTAGAAAGCGGCAAACACCCTGCCCAACGGCGTCTTATCCTTGAGGAATTACTGGCGCATAACCTGAGCATGCTGGCGCTGCGCGCCGGTGCGCAGCGTTTCCATGCCCAGCCCTTAAGCCCGCGTGATGAGCTCAAGGATAAGCTGCTGGCCTCCCTGCCGTTTAAACCTACCGGTGCCCAGGCGCGCGTCACCGCCGAGATCGAACGCGATATGGCGCTTGATTTGCCCATGATGCGCCTGGTGCAGGGCGATGTAGGCTCTGGTAAAACGCTGGTTGCTGCTCTGGCAGCCCTGCGCGCCATTGCCCACGGCAAGCAGGTGGCACTGATGGCGCCGACGGAACTGCTGGCGGAGCAGCACGCGAATAACTTCCGCGCCTGGTTCGCCCCGCTGGGCATTGAGGTGGGCTGGCTTGCCGGAAAACAAAAGGGCAAAGCGCGTCTTGCGCAACAGGACGCCATCGCTCGCGGTGAGGTGCAGATGATTGTCGGCACCCATGCCATCTTCCAGGAGCAGGTGCAGTTTAACGGCCTCGCGCTGGTGATCATCGATGAACAGCACCGCTTTGGCGTGCATCAGCGCCTGGCGCTGTGGGAAAAAGGGCTGCAGCAGGGCTTCCATCCGCACCAGCTGATCATGACCGCCACGCCTATTCCGCGAACCCTGGCGATGACCGCCTACGCCGATCTGGACACCTCCACCATTGACGAGCTGCCGCCGGGCCGTACGCCGGTCACGACGGTGGCCATCCCGGATACCCGCCGCAGCGACATCATCGATCGCGTGCGCAACGCCTGCACCCATGAAGGACGTCAGGCGTACTGGGTCTGCACGCTGATTGAGGAGTCTGACCTGCTTGAAGCGCAGGCCGCAGAAGCAACGTGGGAAGAGCTGAAGCTGGCGCTACCGGAACTGAAGGTGGGCCTGGTGCACGGGCGCATGAAGCCCGCAGAAAAACAGGCCGTCATGCAATCCTTCAAACAGGGCGAGCTGCATTTGCTGGTCGCCACAACGGTGATTGAAGTGGGCGTGGATGTGCCAAACTCCAGCCTGATGATCATCGAAAACCCGGAGCGTCTGGGGCTTGCGCAGTTGCACCAGCTACGTGGCCGTGTGGGCCGTGGTGCGGTGGCCTCACATTGCGTTCTGCTCTACAAAGCCCCGCTCTCAAAAACCGCGCAGATGCGTTTGCAGGTACTGCGTGACAGCAACGACGGATTCGTCATTGCGCAAAAAGACCTGGAGATCCGTGGCCCGGGCGAGCTCCTGGGCACACGTCAGACCGGGAACGCTGAATTCAAAGTGGCAGATTTGCTGCGCGATCAGGCCATGATCCCTGAAGTTCAGCGCCTTGCCCGCCATATTCATGAACGCTACCCCGAACAGGCGGCAGCGTTAATTGAGCGCTGGATGCCGGAAACTGAGCGCTACTCCAACGCCTGATCTCAGGCGAACATCGGCAGCATCAGGTACAGCTTGATCACCAGCGCGTTGACGATATCAATAAAGAATGCCCCAACCATCGGTACCACCAGAAACGCCATGTGCGAAGGCCCGAAACGTTCGGTGATTGCCTGCATATTGGCGATTGCCGTTGGCGTGGCACCCAGACCAAACCCACAGTGCCCCGCCGCCAGCACCGCGGCATCGTAGTTTTTGCCCATCATGCGCCAGGTAACGAACATGGCATAGAGCGCCATAAACAGCGCCTGCACCGCCAGAATGGCTACCATCGGCAGCGCCAGCGACGCCAGTTCCCACAGCTTAAGGCTCATCAGGGCCATCGCCAGGAACAGCGACAGGCAGACGTTACCCAGCACCGAGACCGCACGTTCAAACACGCGATAGAAGCCCATCAGGGCCAGACCATTGCTCAGGATCACCCCGATAAACAGCACACAAACAAAGGTCGGCAGTTCAAAGGCCGTGCCCGCCAGCCATTGCGCAACCACTTTACCCAGCGTCAGACAGATGGCGATCATGGCGATGGTTTCAATCATCACCAGCGAGGTGATGGTGCGGCCAACGTCCGGCTTTTCGAACGCGGTGGGGACCAGTTCATCGTCCGGTCTGCCGTCCGGCGTGGTGGAGTGCTTCACCAGGTAGCGCGCTACCGGGCCGCCAATCAGACCGCCAAGCACCAGACCAAAGGTCGCGCAGGCCATCGCCACTTCCGTTGCGTTTTCAAAGCCATAGCGCTCGATAAACAGCTTACTCCACGCCGCCCCGGTACCGTGCCCGCCGGACAGAGTGATGGAGCCAGCCAGCAGACCCATCAGCGGATCCAGCCCCAGCAGAGACGCCATACCGATGCCGATGGCGTTTTGCATCAGCAGCAGACCAACCACGACAATCAGAAACACGCCCAGCACCTTACCGCCCGAGCGCAGGCTCGCCAGGTTGGCGTTCAGGCCGATAGTGGCAAAGAAGGCCAGCATCAGCGGATCTTTGAGGGACATATCGAAATCGATTTCCCAGCCCATGCTTTTTTTCAGCACCAGCAGGGCCAGCGCCACCAGCAACCCACCGGCAACAGGTTCAGGAATGGTGTACTTTTTCAGAAAGGAAACACTGTGTACCAGCTTGCGACCAAGCAGAAGAACCAGCGTTGCGGCAACAAGGGTCGACAACGTATCGAGATGAATCATAAGAGGCTCCTGTTATGCGCGTGTTCCATACACACGCGGCGTTATCCTGGGCCGGCTTATGCTCGTCATGAGCCACCGGCGCGAAAAGTGTAATTTTTTTTTCCTCCACGTTGTAGAAAACCTGCTCATACCGGCAGATTTTCTCTGTTTTTTTTGCTGGCAATCGTTTGCTTTTACCAGGTGGTCAGATAAAATGCCCGCTTTTCCACCGTGGGATTACCGTCGATGTCCGTTAACAGCATAGAGTCTCCTGATGCGCAACCGATTGCGCAGAAGCAAAATAGCGAACTGATTTACCGTCTTGAAGACCGCCCACCGCTTCCGCAGACGCTCTTCGCTGCCTGCCAGCATCTTCTGGCCATGTTTGTTGCGGTGATCACCCCGGCGCTGTTGATCTGCCAGGCGCTGGGTTTACCGGCTCAGGATACGCAGCACATCATCAGCATGTCCCTCTTTGCCTCCGGCGTAGCCTCAATTATTCAAATTAAAGCCTGGGGTCCGGTGGGGTCTGGCTTGCTGTCGATTCAGGGTACCAGTTTTAACTTTGTGGCACCGCTGATAATGGGCGGTACGGCGTTAAAAACCGGCGGGGCGGATGTCCCGACCATGATGGCGGCGCTGTTCGGCACGCTGATGCTGGCCAGCTGCACGGAGATGGTGATCTCCCGTGTTCTGCATCTGGCTCGCCGCGTGATCACCCCGCTGGTCTCGGGCGTGGTGGTGATGATTATCGGTCTGTCGCTGATTCAGGTGGGGCTGACCTCCATCGGTGGGGGTTATGCCGCAATGAGCGACCACACCTTTGGCGCACCAAAAAACCTGCTGCTGGCTGGCGTGGTGCTGGCCATCATTATTCTGCTCAACCGTCAGCGTAACCCGTACCTGCGCGTGGCCTCGCTGGTGATCGCCATGGCGGCCGGTTACCTGCTGGCGTGGGCGCTGGGCATGTTGCCGGAAAACACCGCGCCGACCAACAGCGCGCTGATCACCGTTCCTACTCCACTGTACTACGGCCTGGGCATAGACTGGGGTCTGCTGCTGCCGCTGATGCTGGTCTTTATGATCACCTCCCTGGAGACCATCGGCGATATCACCGCCACCTCCGATGTCTCGGAGCAGCCGGTGTCCGGCCCGCTGTACATGAAGCGTCTGAAAGGGGGCGTGCTGGCAAACGGTCTGAACTCCTTTGTCTCCGCCGTGTTTAATACATTCCCGAACTCCTGCTTCGGGCAGAACAACGGCGTGATCCAGTTGACCGGCGTGGCCAGCCGTTATGTCGGGTTTGTGGTGGCGCTGATGCTGATTGTCCTTGGCCTGTTCCCGGCCGTGAGTGGCTTTGTACAGCACATCCCTGAGCCGGTTCTGGGCGGAGCAACGCTGGTGATGTTCGGTACTATCGCGGCCTCGGGTGTGCGAATCGTCTCCCGCGAGCCACTGAACCGCCGCGCGATCATGATTATTGCCCTGTCGCTGGCCGTGGGTCTGGGCGTTTCTCAGCAGCCGTTGATCCTGCAGTTTGCCCCGGACTGGGTGAAAAACCTGCTCTCTTCCGGCATCGCCGCTGGCGGTATCACCGCTATCGTGCTGAACCTCGTTTTCCCGCCAGAGAAAAACTGATTGTCCTCACGGCAGGCTGTCAATGCCTGCCGTGACATCTCTTTACACCATTCCCGCCTTGAGCATTGCGCATAAATCGTGCATAACTCCTTTATGTACGTTTCGCGGGAAGGAAGACCATGAAATTTATTGGAAAGCTGCTCGTCTATCTTCTGGTAGCCCTGCTCCTTGTGCTGCTGGCACTCTATTTTCTGCTTCAGACCCGCTGGGGTGCGTCACAGGTCAGCAGTTGGGTAACGGTGAACACCGATTACGAACTTAGTTTCGACCTGATGGACCACCGCTTTTCGTCGCCTTCCCACATCCTTCTGGAAAACGTCACCTTTGGCCGCGACGGTCAGCCCGCCACGCTGGTGGCTAAAAAAGTCGATATTGGTCTTGGCAGCCGACAGCTCACCGATCCGCTGCATATGGACACCATCACCCTGGTCGACGGCACGCTGAACCTCTCTCCGCAGACCGCGCCGATGCCCTTCCAGGCAGACCGTCTGCAGCTAAACAACATGGCCTTCAACAGCCCCAACACGGAGTGGGATTTAAGCGCGCAAAAAGTGACGGGCGGCGTCAGTCCGTGGCAGCCAGAAGCGGGTAACGTGCTGGGCAAAAATGCGCAGATCCAGATGAGCGCGGGTTCGCTCACCCTGAACGGGGTACCGGCCACTAACGTGCTGATCCAGGGCCAGCTGAACGGCAAGGAGGTGGTGCTGAACACCATCGGCGCCGATATGGCGCGCGGCTCGCTTACCGGCTCCGCCCTGCGCAACGCCGACGGAAGCTGGGTCATCGACACCATGCGCCTGAACGAGATCCGCCTGCAGAGCGATAAATCGCTGCTGGATTTCTTCGCGCCGCTCAATACCATCCCCTCCTTGCAGATTGGCCGCCTGGAAGTCACCGATGCGCGCCTGCAGGGGCCAGACTGGGCCGTAACCGATTTGGATCTCAGCCTGCGCAACCTGACGCTGAGCAAAGGAGACTGGCAGAGCCAGGACGGGCGTTTATCCATGAATGCCAGCGAATTTATTTACGGCTCGCTGCATCTGTTCGACCCGATCCTGAATGCGGAATTCTCTCCGCAGGGCGTGGCGCTGCGCCAGTTCACCTCCCGCTGGGAAGGGGGCATGGTGCGCACCTCCGGCAACTGGCTGCGCGACGGTAAAGCGCTGGTACTGGACGATGTCGCCGTCGCCGGGCTGGAGTACACCCTGCCGCAGAACTGGAAAACGTTGTGGATGGATCCGCTGCCGGAATGGCTGAACAGCGTGACGCTGAAGAAATTCGGCCTGAGCCGCAACCTGGTGATCGACATTGATCCCGCGTTCCCGTGGCAGATCACCTCTCTTGATGGCTATGGGGCTAACCTGCAGCTGGCGCAGGACCACAAATGGGGCGTATGGGGCGGCAGCGCCACGCTAAACGGCGCAGCAGCCACCTTTAACCGCGTGGACGTGCGACGCCCGTCGCTGGCGCTGAACGCTAACGCCGCCACGGTCAATATCACCGATCTGAGCGCCTTTACCGAGAAAGGCATTCTGGAGGCCACCGCGACGGTTTCTCAGCTTGCGCAACGACAGACCACGGTGAGCCTGAACGGGCGCGGCGTGCCGCTCAACATCCTGCAGCAGTGGGGCTGGCCCGCGCTGCCGGTGAGCGGCGACGGCAATATTCAGCTGACTGCCAGCGGGAGTGTGCAGGCGAATGCCCCGCTGAAGCCAACGGTAAATGGCAAGCTGAGCGCGGTAAATATGGATAAACAGCAGGTTCAGCAGACCATGACGGGTGGTGTAGTTTCAACACCACCCTCACCCCAGCCCTCTCCCTGAAAGGGAGAGGGAGTAAACCATTCCCTCGCCCCTTTGGGGAGAGGGTTAGGGTGAGGGGAATTAAAGGTGAACCACCACCTCATCCCCCTCCGCGTTCACCACCACGCCCCACTCGCTGCCCGCGTATGAGCCACCTTTCACACCAGTCACCTTCTGCACGTTGCGCAAGCATACCGACCAGTTCCGCGCTTCACCCGCGCCGGTAAGGGTCATGGTGTCGCCCTTGCGTGACGCCTTCAGCGTAAACGCCACGGAGCCGTCAGCAGCAGGCACTTCACTCACCGCCGTTGCGCCCTCATCCAGGTTAAACAGCTGGAAGGCCGTGTCCTCATTCCAGGCGTAGTCCGGTTTGTGCTTGTTGTTACCCAGCGCCAGCAGGGTGTTGTCGCGCACATAAACCGGCAGGCTCATGAAATCGTGCTGCTGCTTATGCCAGCGACAGCCCTGAAGCTCATCGTTGTGCCACAAGTGCGTCCAGCGACCTTCCGGCAGGTAAAACTGCACCTCACCCGCCTCGGAGAACACCGGCGCCACCATCAAGGCATCCCCCAGCATGTACTGACGGTCGAGATAGTCACACGCCGGATCGTCCGGGAACTCCAGCATCATCGCCCGCAGCATCGGCGTGCCGCACTCCCGTGCCAGCGCCGCCTGACGATAGAGGTACGGCATCAGCTGGCATTTCAGCTGCGTAAAGTGACGCACCACGTCACAGGACTCATCATCGTACGCCCACGGCACCCGGTAGGATTTGCTGCCATGCAGGCGGCTGTGGCTGGAGAACAGCCCGAACGCGCACCAGCGTTTGTAGACGTGCGCCGGGGCGGTGTTTTCGAACCCGCCGATATCGTGGCTCCAGAATCCGAAGCCGGACAGACCAATCGACAGCCCGCCGCGCAGGCTTTCCGCCATGGATTCATAGGTGGCATAGCAGTCGCCACCCCAGTGTACCGGGAACTGCTGCGCGCCGACGGACGCCGAGCGGGCAAACAGTACCGCCTCCTCCTCGCCTACCGTCTCTTTCAGCACGTTCCACACCAGCGCGTTATAGATGAAGGCGTAATGGTTGTGCATCTTCTGCGGATCGGAACCGTCAAACCACTGCACATCCGTCGGGATACGCTCGCCGAAATCGGTTTTGAAGCAGTCCACGCCAATCTCCACCAGGCCCTTCAGCTTGTCGGCGTACCACCGGCACGCGTCCGGGTTAGTGAAGTCGTAAATCGCCAGCCCGGGCTGCCATTTGTCCCACTGCCACACGCTACCATCCGGGCGCTTCAGCAGATAACCTTTCTCTTTCAGCTCGTTAAACACCGGCGATTTCTGGCCGATGTACGGGTTGATCCACACGCAGACCTTCAGCCCCTTATCTTTCAGGCGGCGGATCATCCCTTCTGGATCCGGGAAGGTCACCGGGTCCCACTCAAAATCACACCACTGGAAGGCCTTCATCCAGAAGCAGTCAAAATGGAAGACGTGCAGTGGCAGGTCGCGTTCGGCCATGCCGTCGATGAAGCTGTTCACCGTCGCTTCGTCGTAGTTAGTGGTAAACGAGGTGGTGAGCCACAGGCCGAAGGACCACGCCGGCGGCAGCGCCGGACGACCGGTGAACTGCGTGTAGCGGTCCAGGACCGCTTTTGGCGTCGGGCCGTCGATCACAAAATACTCCAGATATTCGCCCTCGACGCTGAACTGTACTTTGGAGACCTTCTCCGAGCCGATTTCAAACGACACATTTTCCGGATGGTTGACCAGCACGCCGTAGCCGCGGTTGGTGAGATAGAACGGAATATTTTTGTAGGACTGCTCGGTGCTGGTACCGCCGTCGCGGTTCCAGGTATCGACCCGCTGACCGTTACGCACCAGGGCGGTAAAGCGCTCACCGAGGCCATAAACTGTTTCCCCGACGCCCAGATCCAGACGTTCGAACAGATAGTTGCGATTCGTGTTGCTGTCCTGCACGTAGCCGTTGTTTTTCAGTTCACTGCCGGTGATCCGCTGGCCGTTACGCAGAAAATCGAGCGCCCAGAATTCGCCTTTGGTGACGCGCACGCTGAGATTACCGCTTTTCAGCTCGGCGTATTCGGCGTTATTTACCGTCTCGACCCTTACGTCCTTCAGCACGTTGAGCGGATAGTGCGGGCCTTTGTCCTGCGCCCCCTGGAAGTGCTCGATGCGCACCCCGACAATCCCTTCCTGCGGTGCGAAGAGCCGGACGGTGAACATTAACGTATCGAGCTGCCACGCGCGTTCGCGGACGTCGCGCGGTGCCACATACACCACCAGGTCATTGCCCTGCTGCTCCACATCGAACACCTGGACCGGATACGTCACGGTCAGGCCAGGTTGAATAAGCCAGTTTCCATCACTGATTTTCATACTTTCGTCCTCCTGGTTCTGTAATCCTTTGCTGGCCGTCAGGTGCCTGCCTTGTGGCGATACGGGCACTGAGACCGGTTACAGAGGTTTTAAACCATTGTTTCAGGAGCGAGTATTGCGTTTTCTGGTTAGCAAATTACGTTTCTTGTTTTTTGTGATCGGGGTAAATGTCGCGGAGCACGAAATGCTAACCTGAGGATTTTCTTAAGAATTAACTGAAATGGGGGTGTTCAGGTCAAAAGAGAGGTGAAAAAAGTGTGTCGGGGTATGTGGTAAATGTCTGAAAGTAGCTATAATGCGCCCCGCCTCCATGTAGCAATGCAGGCGCGGAAGATCGTCATCTCCGGTGAGGTGGCTGGACTTCAAATCCAGTTGGGGACGCCAGCGTTCCCGGGCAGGTTCGACTCCTGTGATCTTCCGCCAAAATTCCTCCGCCGTCATCCGAGAACGTCTAAAAATCCTTTATTTTCAACATACATAGTAAATCACTTATCCGTAACCGTCCGACAGGTTCTCCCTGAATCCGTGAAAAATATGTATAGTGATGTGTATAGATCTTTTATACACATTTTTGACTTATACACATGCCACTCACAGACATTCAAATTAAACGAGCAAAGCCCCAAGACAAGCCCTACACATTGAACGATGGACAAGGCCTGTCATTACTCATCAATCCAGACGGCTCAAAGGGCTGGCGCTTCCGCTTTCGTTTTGCCGGTAAAGCACGGCTAATGTCATTTGGCAGCTACGACCTTGTGAGCCTCGCAGAAGCACGTGAGAAACGCGATACAGCTCGTAAGCAGGTAGCAAACGGCATAGACCCAGTAGAAGAACGTAAAGCCCAAAAGCTGGCACAGCAACTCTCAACAGAGAATTCATTCGAAGCCATATGTCGAGAATGGCACACCAACAAAGCTGACCGCTGGACAGTGGCCTATCGCGAAGAAATCATTAAGACATTTGAACAAGATGTGTTCCCGTTCATTGGTAAACGCCCTATCAGTGAAATCAAACCGTTAGAACTGCTTGAAGTATTGAGACGAATAGAGAAGCGTGGAGCACTAGAGAAGACCAGAAAAGTGCGCCAAAGATGCGGCGAGGTCTATCGCTATGCAATCATAACTGGTCGCGCAGAATATAATCCTGCTCCTGATTTGGCTATTGCTTTGGCCGTTCCGAAGCAAAAGCATCATCCATTTTTATCCGCTGAAGAGTTACCTCATTTTATTAGGGATCTTGAAGCGTATACCGGCAGCATCATCACTAAAAATGCAACAAAGATAGTAATGCTAACCGGTGTAAGAACTCAGGAAATGCGCTTTGCTAAATGGGAAGAGATCGATCTCGACAAAGGAATATGGGAAATCCCGGCAGAACGGATGAAAATGCGTAGACCTCACATTGTCCCTTTATCTATTCAAGTGATTGACCTCTTTAAGCAGCTCAAGCCTATCACCGGCCACTATCCATACATTTTTATTGGTAGGAATAATCGTAGCAAACCAATATCGAAAGAAAGCGTGTCACAAGTGATTGAACTTCTTGGCTACAAAGGGCGTGCTACAGGCCACGGATTTAGACATACTATGTCGACAATATTGCATGAACAGGGATTTGATAGTAAATGGATTGAAATTCAATTGGCTCATGTTGATAAAAATACTATTCGAGGAACATATAATCATGCTCAATATTTAGAGAAAAGAAGTTCTATGATGCAATGGTATAGTGATAACATTATGAATAAAGATAACATATAGAATAATTAGAATTAATGTTATATACTGTATATAAAAACAAATCGCAAGAGGTAAGAATGAAAAAGACAGTGCTCATAACCGATCTAGATAATACACTATTCGATTGGTTTAGTGTTTGGTATCATAGCTTTAATGCAATGCTAAATAAAGTTGTCGAAATTTCAGGGTTTTCTAGAGATGATCTCATAGCACAGATAAAACCCATTCATCAAAGATATGGCACTGCCGAGTACTCTTTTATTTTAGAGAGCATTCCTTTGTTGCAAGAAAAATATGGCGACAGAGATTCTATTAATTCAGCGATGGATGATGCCATACACGCTTTCAGAAGTGAGAGAAAGAAATACCTTACCCTTTACCCAACAGTTATGGACACCTTAAACACACTAAAAAATAAAGGTTGTTATATTGTTGCATACACTGAATCTAAAGCTTATTACTCCAACTTTCGCTTAACTCGCTTAGGATTAGATGGGGTAATCAATGTCCTTTTCTCACCAGAAGATCATGAAATTCCAGATGGTGAGAAAAAACAAAGTAAATATGACTTAATTCTTACAAAGCAAGAGTATACACCAGTTGATGAAATAAAACCTAACCCACAACTTCTACTAGATATAATAAAATCAATTGGAGCAACTCCAGAAGAGTGTGTATATATCGGTGATAGTGAAATGAAAGATATTGAAATGGCCCAAAAAGCGAATATTTCAGATGTATTTGCCAGTTATGGAACCGGTCATTTTGAAGATAACAAGGAAGGATATGAATTACTTCGTGCTGTAACTCACTGGACTGATGCCGACGTAGAGCGGGAGAGAAAAATTAAAGAAAACTCATTTGGTGCAAAACCAACTTATGTAGCCCAACAATTTTCAGACATTTTATCTTTTTTTAATTTCACCACATTCAAAGGTAAATGAAATGAGTGATTTAGAATTAAAACGACATGAAGACGCTATGAAACTCGAGCAACTAAAGTTAAAAATTGATGTTTGGAAAACGGTTATTGACGTCCAAAAACATTTTAATGACCTTGAGATGAAGGTCAGAAACTTTGGCATTCTAATATTATCAGCTTTTATTGGCGCCATTGGTGTAAGTTTTAATTCTGGCTCTGAATTTATAGTCTTTGGATATAATCATTCTGTTGCTGCTATTCTCGCTTTAGGTGCATCCGTTGTTTGGTTGTTATTCTATTTTGTCGATGTATATTGGTACCACCCTTTGCTTCTTGGGGCTGTTAAAAAGGGGCTAGCACTTGAACAAGAGATCGCATCTGACCTCCCAAATATAAACCTTACGGAAACAATAGGTAATAGCAGTCCAAAAAACATTTTGTGCTGGAAAAACATGCATAGCACTGGAAAAGCCAATTTATTCTATTTTGGGGTTTTAAGTGTTCTACTAGCCATATGTTTCGCGCTGTTTATCTTTAAGGCCCCACAAAAAACAAACCAACTAAACAAAGTAAATATCGAAGCAACTTGCACCAGGAATAGCAATTACAATGGAGTTAACTGCATTATCGCATCCCCATCGAATGACAATAAGTAGAAGATAATATTTCAACCGCTAATGCTAAATAATATCCCTATGCGCCTACTTCATGGGCGCATTTTTACGTCCTTACTCACCCTTTCGAATGCTCGTCACAACATATACAGCGATACCCCCCAACGCTGTTACAAAGCCAAAACAGTACTACGAGGTATAGGCGTTAGATAATAAAAATAAATAATCCACTCAGCGCGCAATGCTCTCCCCGCCCCGCCTGCCCGCTTAATGGGGCGCTTTTAATGCAGGTGCATGACCGGCCTCAGGGCGCGCCAGTGCTGGTGCTGGCGGGGGATCCTGTGTCTGTAAAACGCATGCAAAACCATGCACCTTATGCATGCATGGCTTTTTTACGTAAAAATGGCGGGATTTTCGGGGATTTTTGAAAGGACTACTGCGCAGCCAGTTCTGCACGGCGGCGGGTGTAATTCAGGTTCTGTGCAGGTGTGAATTTTTCACGACTATCATCGCGCGAAGCCGCGTCAGGCCTGAATCCGATGGCCGTTAAAATGTCATTATCCTGCACCGAATAATTAATTTTTTCACCGGCGGCCAGCCAGACCTGCAACGCCTCACGCAGATAGTCGACCGAGTGCTGCATGGCGCAGCGCTGAACGGCGGAATGTTGCCCGGAATAATTCATCAGCTCCGGGGCAAGGGCGGCGGCCAGCTCCGCGCCATGCGCCTGCATAAAATCATTTAATCGGTCGCGGATGCTGATGCGCTGCACCTCCTCATGCGAGCGGATATAACGCCCGGCAGCCTGGTTAATTTCCCACTTTTTCACGTCGATAATCTCGCGCAGCGTTTGCAGGCTCCGGCCGCTGTGGCCGCTACCGGCAAGCTGTTCGCGGTATGCCTGTTCGGCCTGCATCAGTTCTTCCCTGCGTTGCAGCCAGGCGGATTTATTTGTCTGACAGGCCTCAAAGGCTTTCTGTAGCGTCAGTGTGGTCATGTAAGTTTCTCCTGATGACTGGTCGTGCTTACGCACCGGCACGGTTAACGGTGGCTGCCGGTTCGGACGCAGGAATGACCGGCTCTGTCGGCGGCGAACAGATAATCCCGTCAACGGATTCAAGCGTGCGGAAAGTTGCCGAGCACTCGATATTCATGCACTGGTGATAGCGCTGTTTAACGTTCTCTGACAGATAACGACTGGTGCGGGCGTGTGCACTGGTTTTGCAGAACGGACAGTGAAACATACTTATGCCTCCGCCTTAGTGCCGTCATTTTCAGCCAGCTTTCTGGCGAGCTTCATTCTCTTCGCCGGGCTGCGTAACAACTCCGTATCCACACCGGTAATCTGCGGCCGGTGCATGCCCGTCACGGACAATACCGGCTCCTGCTTCATATCGAAGTGATACAGGCTGCCCTGACGGCTCAGCGCATCGCGCAGCTCACTGATAGCCACGGACTGCGGGGCGCTTTCTCCCTTCATTTCGAGGGCGCGAATGCGCAGCAGGAAAGCACGAATGAGGGCGACGGGAACCGAATTGACAGCCTGAGCCCATTCCGCACTGGCGTAAGCGGTAAAGGCATCGTCATGCGCTGACAGGTATTTACTGGCGGTGGAGCAGGCATTCAGCATGGCGCGTGTCCGGTCGGTCTCCAGCTCCGCAATCAGGCCGGTGAACTCGTCGGCCAGCTCGCGACTGGCGATACGCTTGCTGTGCTCAGCTTTCATTTCAGGGGTGAGACTGCCGCGCAGGGTGCGGAAGCGGCTGCGCCAGTCCTGCTCCGCCTCAGTGCTCTCATCGAGGGCAGTCTGCCGCTCCTGCTTACAGCGTTCAATGGACGTATCAATCTCTTTCAGTTCCTGCATGCTGGCCATGTGGGTGTCTCTGGCCGCAGTGAATGTGCTCAGCTTGTCTGTGATGCGCTGGCTTTTCTCTGCGGACTGCTGAGCAGCTACATTCTGCATGGCGGTAATGACTGTTTCGGGTTTCATATTCAGGTTCTCCTTGTGTTCAACCTGAAATGATTCTGCCCTTCATCACACAACATCTCGATTCATTGCAGTTGTGGCAGTTCTGGCACAAACACCACTCAAAACCCGGCTTGCCAGAGAAAGGTCTCAGCAAAACCTTGCTCATCGTTTGTTTTTTTACTTATAACTATTCACCACTGTTCACCTTAAATAAAAATATAAGCAATACAGTAAGATAAAGGGTGAACAGTTGACGACATGACTGTTCACCGTCTGTTCACCACTGTTCACCCTTCTGTTTTGATCTGTCTATACCACTTAGACTTTATTTCGATTAAAAATGAAAAACGTATAACTAAAAGCAATAGAAATTGCTGCATTGTAATGCAGTGATTTGCATATGTTTGCCAGCGTTTTCCTTTGTTTGCCATAGCGAAAAGTCAATGTTTGTTTCCCCAAAAATCTCACATGACCTGAGGAAAAATATAGACATAATAAGGAGCTACCCGAAGCCGGACGGACATGACCGGCACTGTATGGACATTATGAGGTAGCCCGATGCACACCGCTTTTTCTTCCCCGTCTTCTGCCCCTGCCGCGCCGCTGATGCCGGTTTCTGATACCGTTCACGAGCGCTTTATCCGTCTCCCCGAAGTGATGCACCTGTGCGGCCTGTCCCGGTCAACCATTTACGACCTCATCAGCCGGGAGGCTTTCCCGAAACAAATCTCCCTCGGCGGTAAAAACGTGGCGTGGGCGCAGTCTGAAATCACTGCATGGATGGCGGATCGCATTGCCGAACGTAACCGGGGCTATGACGCATGATGATGACCGTTCAGCAAACAGCCCCTTTTTCTGGCTTGCTTCTTTTCGCCGTTTCCAGGTATAGTTTTATCGCTGTCGCAAAATCGGCAGCCGGGCGTAGGAACCCGAGTTACTTATTGGCGACACCAGACGCGCCATGCGTCTTTTTTTACGTCGTTGCTCAGGCACACCCATTTTCCGGGCTGTGGTGCTTATACCTTAGCCCCTGTCAGATAATGGTGGTCCGGGCGGGGCAGCCTTCGGGCTGGCCGGTTTCCAATAAGGCCGGTATTCCTACCCCCGTTCGGGTCACCACCCATGAGCGTAGGAACTCCGGTGGTGGCAATTACCGCTACTTATTGGAGGTTGCCCCTATGGCTACGACCCTCACCCCGTCACACCCGCAATTCGTCTTTGTGTTTGCCGCCGTTCCTCGCGCAGACCGTAAACCCCGTATCTGTATGCTCCGCACCGTTGCCGGTGATGAACACGCCGCACGTCGTTCCCTCGTTCGCGATTACGTCCTCTCGTTTGCTGGCCGTCTGCCGGTTGCGGAGGTGCGCGCATGAGACACTCCACCATTACCGCCCGTGACCTCGAATGCCTTGAACATATGCGCAACGTCGGCCAGCTCGTCAATGAGCTGATGCAGGTGCAGGACTGCACAACCGTGCGCCGTGACCCGGCGCAGCAGTTACAGCTCACCTCTGTGATTTACCTTATGACCGCCCAGCTCGACGGTGTGGTTGAGCGCTGCAATCAGCACTGGCTGACCGGGGAGGGCAACGTATGAAAAAGCCATTACCGCCCGTATTACGCGCCGCGCTGTATCGTCGCGCCGTGGCCTGTGCATGGCTGACGGTATGCGAACGCCAGCGCCGCTACCCAAACCTCACCCTCGACACACTGGAAAGCGCCATTGCCGCCGAGCTGGAGGGATTCTACCTGCGCCAGCATGGCGAGGAAAAAGGCCGTCAGATTGCCTGTGCACTGCTGGAAGATTTAATGGAAGCCGGACCACTCATGGCCGCGCCGTCGCTGTCATTTCTCGGGCTCGCCGTAATGGATGAACTCTGCGCCCGTCATATCACCGCACCGGTACTGCACTGAGGGAGAAAATAACAATGAAAATGAATGTAACGGAAACCGTAAAACAGGCGTGCGGCCACTGGCCGAATATTCTCCCGGCGCTGGGTGTGAAGGTCATTAAAAACCGCCATCAGTCCTGTCCGGTGTGCGGCGGCTCTGACCGTTTCCGCTTTGACGATAAAGAGGGGCGAGGCACATGGTTCTGCAACCAGTGCGGCGCAGGTGACGGGCTTAAGCTGGTTGAGAAAGTATTTGGCGTGTCGGCCTCCGAGGCCGCCGGAAAGGTGAATGCTGTCACCGGCAACCTGCCGCCGGTTGCCCCGGAGGTGATTGCGGCCGCAGAGACAGAAACCGATGCCGACCGCAAAGCGGCGGCCGGGCTAGCCGCGAAACTGATGGAGAAAACCCGACCGGCCACCGGCAACGCTTACCTCACCCGCAAGGGCTTCCACGCTCTGGAATGTCTGACGCTCACCGTCATGCATAAAACCGGCGGCGTGACGTTCCGCGCCGGTGATGTGGTGGTCCCGCTGTATGACGATACCGGCGCACTGGCTAACCTCCAGTTTATCAATGCTGACGGTCTCAAACGCACCCTGAAAGGCGGGCAGGTCAAAGGAGCCTGCCATATCATCGAAGGGAAAAAACAGGCCGGAAAACGCCTGTGGATTGCGGAGGGGTATGCGACCGCGCTCACCGTGCATCACCTGACCGGGGAAACCGTCATGGTGGCGCTGTCCTCCGTGAACCTCCTTTCTCTGGTGAGCCTTGCCCGTCAGAAATCCCCGGCCTGTCAGATTGTCCTCGCCGCCGACCGTGACCTTAACGGCGATGGCCAGAGCAAAGCCGCTGCGGCCGCAGACACCTGTAAGGGCATTGTTGCCCTGCCGCCGGTGTTCGGTGACTGGAATGATGCGTTTATGCAGAATGGCGGGGAGGCCACGCGGAAAGCCATTTATGACGCCGTCCGCCCACCGGCACAAAGTCCGTTCGATACCATGAGCGAGGCGGAATTTACCGCCATGGGTGCCAGCGACAAGGCTCTGCGGGTGCATGAGCATTACGGAGAAGCGCTGGCCGTCGATGCGAACGGCCAGCTCCTGTCCCGCTATGAAAACGGCATCTGGAAAAATATCCCGGCCGCCACTTTTTCACGGAGTGTGGCTGATTTATTCCAGCGCGTACGCGCACCGTTCTCGTCGGGGAGAATCACCTCGGTGGTGGAGACGCTTAAGCTGATTATTCCTCAGCAGGAGGCACCGGCACGCCGTCTGATTGGTTTTCGCAACGGGGTACTCGATACCCAGAGCGGCCTGTTCAGCCCGCACCACAAATCGCACTGGCTGCGCACGCTGTGCGACGTGGATTTTACCCCGCCGGTGGAAGGCGAAATGCTGGAGACTCACGCGCCGAACTTCTGGCGCTGGCTCGACCGGGCGGCCGGTAAAAATCCACAAAAGCGCGACGTGATTCTGGCCGCACTGTTTATGGTGCTGGCGAACCGCTACGACTGGCAGCTCTTTCTCGAAGTCACCGGTCCCGGCGGGAGCGGCAAAAGTATTCTGGCCGAAATTGCGACCCTGCTCGCCGGAGAGGATAACGCCACGTCGGCCGACATCGACACGCTGGAAGACCCGCGCAAGCGTGCATCCCTGATTGGCTTCTCGCTTATCCGTCTGCCCGACCAGGAAAAATGGAGCGGTGATGGCGCAGGACTCAAGGCCATCACCGGCGGCGATGCGGTCTCGGTTGACCCGAAATACCAGAACCCGTACTCAACACATATTCCGGCGGTGATTCTGGCCGTGAACAATAACCCGATGCGCTTTACCGACCGCAGCGGCGGCGTCTCACGTCGCCGGGTGATTATTCACTTCCCGGAGCAGATTGCGCCGGAAGAACGCGACCCGCAGCTTAAGGATAAAATAGCCCGTGAGCTGGCCGTTATCGTACGCCAGCTTATGCAGCGGTTCAGCGACCCGATGACCGCCCGTGCACTGCTCCAGTCACAGCAGAACTCCGACGAGGCTCTCAACATCAAGCGCGATGCTGACCCGACGTTTGATTTTTGCGGCTATCTGGAAATGCTCCCGCAGACCAACGGGATGTTTATGGGGAATGCCAGCATCATCCCGCGTAATTATCGTAAATATCTCTATCACGCGTATCTGGCCTATATGGAGGCTAACGGATACAGGAACGTGCTCAGCCTGAAAATGTTCGGGCTGGGGCTGCCCATGATGCTGAAAGAGTACGGCCTGAATTATGAAAAGCGGCACACAAAGCAGGGGATACAGACCAATCTGTCGCTGAAAGAGGAAAGCTACGGTGACTGGCTGCCGAAGTGCGACGAACCCATAGCAACATAACCTCACTCAGACCGGCAACAGCCGGTCTTTTCCTTTCTGGCCATTGCCACAAGGTGAACAGTCCACTGTTCACCCTTCACCGTATATTCACCCTGTATCACCATGAAATCATTGCTAAAAAACCAGAGGTGAACAGTGTGAACAATAAAACCTGAAAAAACTTTTTTTCACCCTGCGCATCGCCTGAGCGGACGGATCCAGAACGAGCAAAAATCACAAAGGTGAAGAGTCGACTGTTCACTCTTCACCAACTCATCACCACCTAACAAATTGATATTAAATGAAAAATAATCGAGGTGAACAGTGTGAACAGTTAAATGCAAAAAAACTTTTTGTAGGTATAGTCGAAACTAGTGCTTGAATGGAAAGTACTGCGTGCCCATAGTAACTAAAATGTTAATCCTTGATAGAAATCTCAACAATCGATTCATCCTTATGTTAAACAAGCATATATTTTAAGTATTATCATGCAACATATAAGGAATCATTCAGATGGATGATGATAATTTCGATATTATTGAATTTAGAAATGAAATAGATAGTTTAAATCCTTCTAATAAAAAAAGATTAGCAGAACAGTTCGCTCTTGCAGCATTAGGGAGCATACCTTGGATTGGAGGTTTTTTAGGTGCTATTGCAAATTTTAAAAGCGAAGAAGGCAATATAAAATTAAACTCATTACAAACAAAGTGGCTTGAAGAACATCATAAAAAACTAGAAAATTTAAATTCCACTTTAAATGTTATAGCAAAGAGATTTGAACAACTAGGCGAGGATATCAATGAAAGACTTGAGTCTGAGGAGTATCTTGATTTAGTCCGCAAAAGTTTTCGTGTATGGAATGATGCTGATACACAAGAAAAAAGACAGCTAGTCTCTAATATGATAACTAATGCTGTCAGTTCTAAAATATGTTCTGATGATATTATTCGTTTATTTATAGATTGGCTTAATATTTATCACGAAGTACATTTTCAAGTCATCAGAATTATTTATCAAAATCCAGGAGTAACCCGTTATGAAATATGGATGGAATTGCATGAAATAATTCCGCGCGAAGATTCGGCTGAGGCTGATCTCTACAAAATGTTAATTAGAGATCTGTCAACAGGTGGAGTGATTAGGCAAGCACGTAATACCACAGAAGATGGTCAGTTCTTAAAACAAAGACATGCCCCGCAAGCCAAGCGAGGCACATCAACGCTTGAGTCTGCTTTCGAGAACACAAAATCTTATGTACTGACCGAACTAGGAAAGCAATTTGTGCACTATACAATGAATGAAGTAGTGACCAAGCTGGATTGAGCCGGAGTTAAATTGCTATACACTGTGCCACAGCACATGTGTATAGCAATGCGTATAACCACATCATAATCCAGTAAAAAAAACAATATAAAACATTAAGTTATAACTCAACATTGACTCCTGTGATCTTCCGCCAAAAGTTCGTCCGCAACTATCCGAGAAAGTCTAAAAAATCTCTATTTTCCTTCGCATTATTATTCATTGAACCGTAGCAGTCCGACGAGCTATCTTTGAATCTATATTAAATAATAGTCGATCCTTTTACATCTACTGTTATTTCATAATTTAACAAGAAAGACAGATTAGGAATTTATTCTTACCAAACGAAGATATTTATGGTTATTATCGGGTAAGGATATGGTGATGGAATTATATTATGGAAGAAAGTGGAATGACCGTCGTTATGTCACCGGTACAACTGGCGGCGGTGCTTTCAGATAAGAGCGTGACAGAAGCGGAAACGCTAAGTAACCGATTACTGGGGGGGCTTGGCGTTTTACCTGGAGCAGTAGAAACGGATAATGAGTTACTTGCCCGATTCGGGCAGAATAAGCGACTCATAATGTCTTCAACATTTAAAAATTTAAACGTTGCAGAAAGCGTTATATCAAGAGCAATATATTATAATCGAGCAAATATAAAATCATTACTTGGCGGCGGAAACAGAGGGGGGCGCCTCACTATCGTTTACCCGGCAGGTCAGGAGATTGGATATGGGTTTTCACGAGGTAGTACACAGCGTATCAGCATGCGAAGTGTGAGGATTGTTATTGAGCTGAAAGAATATAATGGTAAGCCTTACTATATCCTTACTGCATTCCCGACCCCGTAGGTGAATTATGCAAAATTTCTATCATCTTGATCAGTTGATTCATGGTTACTTCAATCAGGATTATGACCTCATTAATGATGGTGAGGATACAATTGAGGGAATAATTGGGCTATTTAAAAAGACGGCACCTGGTTGGTTGTTAAAAGAGCTAGCCGAAGAGATTGATAATTTTATTGAGTGTTACGGAGACAAGCTGGATGATGAGTTCAAAAGCCGATATGGATTTGATTTTTCGCCTGAGCTGTGGGAGACGACCTCTTACGACTTCCTGATGACGGTGCGCAGACTTGCCCTTGCTTAGCAACCGCGACTCATTGTCGAAGTGCGATGAACCCGTAGTGAATTATCCCTTTGGCTCCAGGCCTTTTCGTCGTAAAGCCTCCCTCGCCAGTTCCTTCAACCAACTGGCGAGACTCACCCCTTCCTCAGCCGCCACGGCATCCAACTGCTCCTTCAATGCCGGATCAATACGCATCTTAAATTGCGGGGACTGCCCACCGCCTTTTGGTTTTTTTTCGCGCGATATGATTGACATGAGGCCACCTATCCATCTACTCTGAGCCATATAGGAGGCCACCTAAACCTCCTCTACTAGCAACGCTCCGATGTGCGGGAACACAACAGGAGCGTCTAACCTCACCAACTATCAAGGAGTTGATTATGGCTGATTCGCATTCTACCCCAGACACCGACCAATCCGGAACCGAGCGTTCGTTAATTGTGGGATACCGGCCGAATGTTTTCGACAAATCCACGCCGAAAATCATCCTTTCCGGCAAGTGGCTGCGCGCGGCGGGTTTTGATACTGGGCAGCAAGTCACGATAAAAGTCATGAAAGGATGCATCGTTCTGGTGGCGTATAACGAGCAAGAGCAGAGGTTGCAGGATGATTATAAACGGACGAAAGCAAAGCTTATTGAGATAGAGAACGCGCTTACAGCCATCCAAACTCCGCGTGCTGGAAAGCGCCTCGCAAAAACAAATACAAACCACCTGGCTTAGCGGCTGTTTCTGGCATACTACGAACTTACCGACATCAACCTTATAGGGTGGGGGGCAGCATGACATATGAAGAATTAATCAATTCACCAGCCGGTGAGTTCGTCATGTTTGCCAGCAAGGATGGAAAAGTTCGCATTGAATGCCGCTTCGAAAGCGATACTTTGTGGCTCTCACAGGCTACGATCTGTGAGTTATACGGCAAAGCCAAAGCAACGATCAGTGGGCATATCAAGAATATTTTTGATGAGGGTGAGCTGGTCGAAAATTCAGTTGTTCGGTTTTACCGAACAACTGCCAACGATGGTAAAGTATATAACGTTCAATATTTTAGCCTGCCCGTCATTCTCGCCATCGGCTATCGCGTCCGCTCCACGCGAGGGACACAGTTCCGCCAGTGGGCCACCCAAACGCTGCAGGAATATCTGGTAAAAGGCTTCGTTATGGACGACGAGCGCCTGAAAAACCCGCCTGTGGGATCATCCGCCGTACCTGACTATTTCGATGAAATGCTGGAACGCATTCGCGATATACGGGCCAGCGAACGCCGGGTTTATCTCCGTGTGAGGGAGATTTTTGCATTAGCCGCTGACTATCAGCCGTCACTCAAAGAAACCACGCAATTCTTCCAGACCATCCAGAATAAACTGCATTTTGCCTGCACCGGCCTTACCGCCGCTGAGTTGATTCACCAGCGTGCGGACGCCACGCAACCGTATATGGGGCTGACCAGCTATAAAGGCGAAGAAGTCCGTAAATGCGATGTCACCACAGCAAAAAATTATCTGTCTCAGGATGAAGTCAGCGAACTAAATCGTGTCGTTAATATGTGGCTCGACTTTGCTGAAGATCAGGCCAAACGCCGCAAGCAGGTATTTTTACGAGACTGGCAAACCAAACTCGATCAGTTCCTGCAATTTAACGACCGGGACGTTTTAGAAGGCGCAGGCAAAATCAGCAAAAAAGCGGCGGATGAAAAGGCGTGTTCAGAATACATTGAGTATGAAAAGAAGCAGCGCCTGCTGAAAGAAGCCGAGGGAGAGAAAGATATTGTCGGCTTATTAAAATGGGATAAGCAGGCTAAGCGCTAATCCCTATTCAACCGCATATGCAACAGCGGAAACGGATTCCCCTGCCCATCAACCTCTGAGCGGCCGACCTGCACAAACCCCATATGGCGATAAAACGCGACGCCCTGCGGGTTTTGCTCATTTACATCCACTTCGTTTACGCCAAACTCTGCGATGGCATAGTGCAGCAGTAATTTCCCCACGCCCTTTCCCCGGCTCGCATCATCAACAAACAGCATTTCAATGCGGTTTTCATCCACGCCTAAAAAGCCGTGGATAACACCTGCATCATCGCGGGCCATCACGACGGTGAGGTTTGACAGATACGCGTTGAGCAATAGCGGGCGCAGAGCCGCGATATCGCTTTCCTGTAAAAAGTGATGGGTAGCGCGAACGGAAGATTCCCAGATTGCGACCAGGCGTTCGAAGTGTGAGGGATGTGCGGTTTCTATTTTCATGAGGGGATCATGTTTGGAAAACCGAACTAATGCAAGTCACGCTGTGCGTGCTGCTCCCCCTCACCCTCAACCCACAGGGAGAGAGAACCGATCGCGCTAAACCTTCACCTCCATCACCGCGTACACCCCATCCTTTGGCACCACCACGGTGACATTCTCCACCGGCACGCCCGCCGCGAGGTGGATATCCTGCAACTGCTGCAACGACCTGGGATGGATGTCCTCCCAGCCAATACCGCGCAGCACAAAGTCGATCTGCGGGCTGCTGGTCAGCATATTCGACACAATCACCGCCCCGCCGGGCTTCACCAGCCGCAGCGCGCGCTGCAGGAAAGTCACCGCATCGGTATCGTTGAAGTACTCAAATATACCCAGCGCGTCGACCAGTTCGGCCTGATGCTCGCCCAGCTCCAGCAGTAAATCGTCGTTACGCACCAGCGTATGCAGCAGGTTGCGCCTGAGCAGCGTCAGCTGTTCGCCCACAACCAGCCCCTCCTGCGCGGCCATGGTCTCGGCCCAGCTCAGCGCGACGGGGTCTTTATCTACCAGCGTCAGGTACACCTCCTGACCGTCGAGCTTTGCGTTGCGCAGCGCCTCAAGCACGGGAATGGCCGCCCCGCTGGCCAGGCTCACCCAGTTGTTCTCGCTCTCGTTATGGATGTACTTCTCTACCAGCGCAGCCAGCACTTTTGCGCGGGAGCGCACGCCGATGGCGTCGTTAGCGTGAATAAACCACTGGCGGCTGTCGCTGTCCATTTTCGTGCCTTCGGGGAGGCGCTCCTCCAGCGGATTTTGCACCACAAACAGCGCCAGCGCGGTGGGAACCAGCCGGGCGCGCCACGCGAGAAGCGCAGGCCGGTTGCGAAAAGCCTGTTCGGAGTAACGGTTCTGCGGGACAAGCACCGCCTGCCCGCCCTCTTCGTATTCAATCAGCGGAGGGCGAAGCGCCGGGTCGGCTTTCAGCGCCTGGTTAAGCGCGTTGATCTCCCGGGCAGTCTCGTCTTTCATCGGCCACTGGTCGCTGACATCAGGAAATGAGGCGCTGAAAATGGTCATATTTCCCGGTGCGCTGCCGCGAAAAGGCTGCCAGTTCATGTCATCGTCCCCCCGTTGGGCTTTTAACGGAAGTGTATCCAGGCAAACCAGTAATACCCTACGAAGAAAGCACGAAATCGGGGCATTAGCTCTGCGACGTGCGCCACACCCCTGGCGTACAGCCGTACTCAAGCTGGAAATGACGAATAAAATGGGCGCAGTCGCTAAAGCCCATCCGCCGCGCAATGTCCGTGACGCTTTGCTGCGAGTTCTTCAACAGCCAGCAGGCATAGCGCAGTCTGGCGCTGCGGATAAATTCACGTGCCGTTTTACCAAACTCGGCGTGAAACAGGCGATTAAGCTGACGCTCGCTCAGCTTGACGTCCTGGGCCAGCCCGGCGGCACTAAGCGGGCGTGTCAGGTACTGTTCGATGATCATGACCGCTCTGCGCAGCCGCGAGTCCGGGATCAGCGCAATATTGGCAGGCCGCGGGGTAGTAACAGCGTGCGGTGAGAGCGATAAACGCCGTGACGTGGTGGCGGCAATATCGTCGCCCGCATGGGCGCGAATCAGCGCCGTGGTTAGCGTCAGCGTCGAGATCCCGCCCGGGCAGGTCAGCACATCGCCTTCATCGATAAAATCCAGCCCCTGCTCGGCATAAACCTGCGGAAACCGTTGCGTGAAGACGTCATGATGATAAGGATGGATCGAGGCGCGCCGTTCATTGAGGATCTCCTCTTCCGCCAGGATAAAGCTCCCGGTGCCAATACCGATCAGCGGAATGGCGTTGTGATGCGCCTCTGCAAGAAATGCCCGGTCGTCCTGGAGCCCCTTATCCAGATCCTCCAGGCTTCCGCCAATCACGGCAATATAGTCGTATTCCCCCGGAGTAAGATGCGCGGCTTCAGGCTGCACGCTAATACCGGCGCTGCTGGTGATGGGCAATTCCGCCCGGGTGCTTATCAGACTGAGTTTGAACGTGATTTTCTGTCTGGATTTTTGTACACAGGACGCCGTACGTAACGCCTCCATTAACCCCGATAGGGCTAATAATGAAAAATGGGGCCACAGAAATAAACCGATATGCAGGGGTTTATTTCGTGCAGAACCACGCCTGCATGAGTCATCAATTAAAGTTTTCATTACCTTGCCAAAAAATATTAATTACATTATCGCAACATATTGTGTTGCTCTTATATTACTCTAAGATATTTCTTAGCGGTTCAATAAAGTATAAATGATGACCACAAAACAGCAACGCTTTTCCCGTTCAGCCCTCCGTTTTTGAGGGGTGGCACACATAGGTCGGTAACGTCCCCAGAATGAATAAATAATTATCATTCTGCTGTTTCTTAATTCGCACATAAATACTCTCGTTGGGGTAGATGAAAAATAACGGTTCGTACTTCTCCAGCCAGCTGTCGCTCACGTCATCATCGGGGAATTTGATATTGCGGACAGATCGCATGTAATAGACATTATCTTTGCGCTCTACCTGAAAGAATATTTTACGATTAAAGGTCTTACCCGGATCGCTCTTCACCCGACCGTTCATGCTGAGCGTGCCGTTGTTACCGTCCACCGTATAATTTAGCCACAGGGTCAGTGTCTCTTCAGGATGGTGCTGAATAAAGTTCACCTGACAGGCAAAAGGGTGAATGTAATAACGCTGCCACAGATAATAACCAGCGGCTAACGCCCCCACCAGCAGGCACAAACAGAGCGTTAACAGCGTTTGACGGTAACGAGCCATATTAATGATCCTGAATAAAGTAATCTGACATACAACGGTTTGGTTCCGTCATTGCCCGGTCGCAGCGGATCACCGAAGCACGCGGCAACAGGCTATATCCACCGATATAGATCCAGGGATAACTGCTGCATTCATCTTTAAATGGCGCAGCATAGGCCAGCGCTTTTTCCCTGTCCTGCGGCGTCTCGATATCGCGGGCAAAATAGAGCCGACACTCTCCCATCATTGTCGTGAAGCGGTAACCGTCCACAAAATAGTTGTCATGCGGCCGGCTATAGCTGATGACGCTCACGCTAACGATTAACAACAGCGCCAGCAGTGCGCCCACCAGCCAGAAGCGACGTTTCGCAACCGGAGCAACGGGAGTCACAGGAGCCACGGACTGCGGTACGCCAGCCTCTTCCTGAACGGTCTGGACCGGCGCTTCTGGCTCTGCCAAGGGCAACTGCGCCTCTTTAATCGTAATTTGCGTATCGCTTGCCAGCGTCAGGCCAATACGGGGGATCGTGACGATTGGATCGGTTTCAAACCCGGCTTTTTTCAGCCCCTTACGCAGAATAGAAATATTCTGGTAATAGGTATTCGGCGACACCATCATTCCCCGACGCTGCCAGACAATGTCCATACACTCCTGTTGAGTGACAATACTCCCGGCTCTTTCAATCAATAACAGCAAACAACGTCCGGCAGGCGAGTTTAATACCACCACCTGTTCAGGATTATTGAGGTCGCGTAATGTGCTGGCCGCAGGATGAAACTCGACGATGCCATTAATGATATAATACTTATGCATAAGACTCGTTAAATACCTCCTGTAAACGCCGGTTTAAGGATTAATGTGACCGATAAACCCGCGTCTGTATATCCTGGCGCCTGGCGAAAAATCTTATTTTTATTTTTTCTTAACCGCTTATCTGAAGTTCTCTTAACCGCCTTTTTGGCCATATGAGACCTGGCAAAGCACCTGAAAATGCCTCATGCTACCTTTTCCCACGCGGACTTGACACTGACAAAACTCGACAAAACGGCGAATTGAACGCTTCGGCCATCCGTGTCTGAATTATTCAGAGACCTTTATTCACTTTTTCCGAGGAAACCAGATAAGACGCGGCCTGTCGGCAATTTCAGTCATCCCAAACTCGTCGAAAAGCCCTGGCATAATTAACAGTTTCACCCTGAAATTGTTAGCAGAAGTAAGTAACAGGGCCGAATACCTGACACCACCAGACAATTTCCTTACAAAACATTTAGTAAAGCCAACTTTTCATTAAAAAGTGTCGGTATGATTAATTACAGGCAAATATGAGGCAGCCGGTACGGCAGGGAGATAATGAAGAAATCCGTTTAGCTCAACTTAATACAAATTAAGATTAATTCAGATTACCTGTTTCGCACTATCCGTATAGTGACTCCATACCGTGCAATGCTTAATTGCTTCGAAAATACAGGCATCGTTCTGCCAGACGGGCGAGCCTCATTACAATTATAAATCGAGGGAATAACATGGCGAATAAAACCGGAAATAAACGTCATTTAACAACCGCACTGTTGGGAGG
The DNA here is from genome assembly GCF_049237765.1 of Enterobacter cloacae complex sp. SHL021. Classification (NCBI taxonomy): domain Bacteria; kingdom Pseudomonadati; phylum Pseudomonadota; class Gammaproteobacteria; order Enterobacterales; family Enterobacteriaceae; genus Enterobacter; species Enterobacter cloacae complex sp. SHL021. Next base: position 155,623 of record NZ_JBMKJG010000010.1, read on the forward strand.
CGATCACTTTTCACGTCAGGGGATCGCCGCGGTATTAAAAAACATGGTTCCTGAAATGCAGGTAATAGCATCAAGCGATGATTATTCATTAATGGAAACCGTGTTTTTAACCACCCCCGTTGATGTCATTTTTTTATCCGGCACGGAAAAGTATCACGCGGGATTTGATTGCCTGAAATATATAAAAAACATCAAATCCCGCCAGCCTGACGTCCTTATTTGTATGTATTCCACGCCAGCCAATTCCTGGCTGTGGATACGCGGCGATATAGATGCCTATATCTCGCTGCAGGAGCCACTTTATCACTGGCGAGCCAGCTTATTAAAAATGGTCGATAGCCGATATCGCCCAAAAAAGAAACCCACGGCGTTATCGCTGACGCCGGGCGAATGGCGAGTATTGAAGGATCTGCGAAAAGGTCTGGATATGCGTTATATCGCCGAAACAGAGCAGCTTTCTTACCGCCGCGTCAGCGCGTTAAAAAGCTCAGCGATAAGAAAACTTGGGCTCAGAAATAAGACAGATTTGCTGGTCTTTTTAACCAGTTAGATCTGTCGACCAAGAGCACAACCCGACATAACGACAACATGGAATCAGGACAATGAAAGCTCAATTTAAAACGAAAACACTGCTTGCCGTCGCCGTTGCGGCAGTACTGCCAGCAGGGTCGGCGTTCGCTGCAACCACCAGCGGCGGTACGGTGAACTTCAGCGGCAAGGTGGTGACCTCAGCCTGCGCCATTAGTGCTGGCAGCGCCAACATTGATGTCGACATGGGCGAAGTGCGTACCGCCACGCTGGCCGCGGCAGGCAGTGAAGCCAGCACCGCGAAAGCCTTCTCCATCACCCTGGAAGATTGCGAAATCGCCGATACCTCCGCCTCAACGGAAGACAACCCGATTGCCGCCACCACCGTGGCCGTGACCTTTACCGGTACGCCGGATGCGGCCGATGCCAACAGCCTGGCCGTTGGCGCAAACGGCGGCGCTAACTCGGCGCAGCACGTTGCGATTCGCCTGTACGACGAGCAGGGCAAAGTGGTGAAGCTGGGTGAACCTGCCGCCGCCATTCCTTTGCGTGCGGGGGCCAACACCCTGAACTTCAGCGCGAAATATTACTCACCGCAGGGCAACGCCACGGCGGGTGATGCCAGCGCGGTTGCAACCTACACCGTTACCTACTCGTAATTTTCAGGCCCGGTTCGCTGGCCGGGCCTGACTCAGCTTTAAGGAGACGCACCATGCGCGCAAAAGCAGGGATCTGTCTGGCTATTTCATTATGTTCATCCGCCGCATATGCAGGCGGCGTAGGGCTGGGCGCCACGCGAATGGTCTACTCCAGCACTACTAACCAGTCCATGCTGCAGGTCAGGAACACGCATCCCGACGCCACGTTCCTGATCCAGTCATGGATGGAAAACGAAAAAGGGCAAAAAACCAACGACTTCGTTATTACGCCGCCGCTGTTCGTCATGAAACCGGCCAGCGAAAGCGCGGTGAAAATCATGTTTAACGGTAAAGCCCTGCCAGAGGATCGCGAAACGCTCTACTGGATGACGGTGAAAGCCATTCCACAGCAGACCAAAAGCGGTTCCGGCAATTCGCTGCAGTTTGCTTCGGCAAACCGCATCAAGGTGTTTTATCGCCCGGAGAGCCTTGGGCAAGGCGCAGGGGACGCCTGGAAAAGCCTGACCGGAGCCTATCGCGGCGGAAAGGTCACGCTCAGCAACCCAACGCCGTACTACCTCACCACCATCAACCTGAAAATCGATGGCATGCCGGTACAGCCGGTGATGGTGCCGCCGAAATCCAGCGTAACGCTGGGCGAAACCTTCAGCCACGCCAGCAGCGTGAGCTACCAGACCATTAACGATTACGGCGCATGGACGCCCGCGACACGCGCGGCATTGTCCCAATAATCCCGACTGTGAGGCGTGACCACGTGAAAAGAAAAATCCTGTGTGCCACGGTGATCTCCCTGGTAATTCGGCAGGCCATGGCGGCTGAAAGCGCGTTGCAATTTAACCCTGCGTTCCTCAACGGTGAGAGCGCCAACAGCGCCGATCTCGCCTGGGTCAACGCCGGGAGCGCATTGCCGCCGGGCGATCACAACCTCAACGTGTATATCAATAACAACTATGCGTTCACCGGCAATGTCACGTTCCGCACCGCTGAAAATACAGGGGAAGCCCTGCCATGCCTCACGCCTGAACAGATCGCGGCGCTGGGCATCGACAGCCAGCAGGCGAAAGGCGGCGCACTGCCGCTCGCGCAGCGCTGCATTTTTCTGACGGAGGCGTTTGCCGATACCCGGTTTGATTTTGACCAGCAGACGCTCTCCCTCAGCTTCACCGTACCGCAGAGCGCGATGCGCAATTTGCCGCGCGGGTATGTCAGCCCGGAAAGCTGGGAAGCGGGCATTCCTGCCGCGTGGCTGAACTATGTGGTAAACGGCTCGAACAATGACTATCAGGGCGAGACGCGCACGCGCGACCAGCAGCTGTTTGCGAGCCTGAACAGCGGCATCAATCTCGGCGCGTGGCGGCTGCGTGATTTCACCACGTGGACCAAAGATACTAACGAACTCACCCACGTGCAGACCTGGCTGCAGCGGGATATTCCCACCCTGAACGCGCAGGTTTACGCCGGGGAAACGTATACCTCCGCCCAGGTGTTCGACGCCGTGGGCCTGCGCGGCATTGCCCTGAAAACCGATGACAATATGCTGCCTGCCAGCCTGAGCGGCTATGCGCCGGAAGTGCGCGGCATCGCCCGCAGCAACGCCACGGTGACGGTTCGCCAGAACGGCAACATCATTTATCAAACCTCAGTGCCGCCGGGGGCGTTTGTGCTGAAAGATCTCTACCCGACCTCTTCCGGGGGCGATCTCGCGGTCACAATCCAGGAGAACGACGGCAGCCAGACGCAGTACACGCTTCCGTATGCCAGCGTGCCAAACCTGGTGCGTAACGGACAGCTGAAATATGCCCTGGGAGCAGGAAAATATCGTCCGATGGGCCATCAGGATGCGCCCTCTTTCGCGCAGGGCGAGCTGTTCTACGGCTGGCGTTATGGCCTGACGTTTTACGGTGGGGCGCAGTTTGCCGATCGCTATAACGGTCTGGCCTTCGGGATTGGGCAGAACCTGGGGCGCTTTGGCGCGTATTCCATCGACCTGACCCACGCCCGCAGCCAGCTGGCGGACGACCAGCACTACACCGGCGATTCCGTGCGCCTGCGTTACAGCAAGCTGCTGAATGATATCGGCACGCGGGTTAATTTTTTCTCGCTGCGCTACTCAACGAAAGGGTTTTATACCCTGAGCGATACCACGTACAAGGGCATGGCGGGCGGATCCCCAAAGCAGATTGTGGAAGACGATGGCACCGTCACCACCCACTACGACACGGTATATAACCTGCGCATGTCGCGTAAGGCCAAAAACCAGCTGCTGCTGTCACAGCCGATGGGGCAATACGGTTCGCTGTCGCTGTCGTGGGATCAGCAAACCTACTGGAACACGTCGAAAACCACGCAAAGTTTGCAGTTCGCGTGGAATGCCACGTTTCGTAACGTGTCGCTTGGCGTCAGCGTTCAGCGCAGCTCTAGCCTGTATGACGACAAAAAAGATAACGTGCTGGCGATGTCACTTTCGGTGCCGCTGGGCAACCCGGCGCTGTCGACCCGCGCCCGCTTTACCACCACCCATGCGGATTCAACCGGCACTACGGCCAGTACCGGCGTGAGCGGTTATCTGCCGGGCCAGGAGAACCTGTTTTACAGCGTCAACCAGCGCTATAGCGCGCAGCAGCACTACGGCGGCGACGCCACGCTGCAATACGAAGGCGCAAAAGGAGACTACAACCTGGGCTACAGCTACACCCGCTCATCCCGCAACCTCAGCTACGGGATGAGCGGCGGGGCGGTGCTGCATGAAGATGGTCTGACGCTGAGCCAGCCGCTCGGCAACACCAACATTCTGGTGAAAGCCCCGGGCGCCAGTGACGTTGCCGTGCTTAACCACAAGGGTATCAAAACCGACAGCCGGGGCTACGCGGTGATCCCCTACGCCACGCCGTACCGCGTGAACCAGGTCGCGCTGGATGTCACAACCGCAGGTAATGACGTGGAGCTGGAGAATGCCATCGTCAACAAAACGCCGACCGACGGTGCGCTGGTTCGCGCCACCCTTGTCACACGCCAGGGGAAAAAAGCGATGTTTGTCGTGCGCCGCGGCAACGACGTGCTGCCCTTCGGCACGCTGGTCTCACTGAACGATGACAAAACCAGCGGCATCGTCGGCGACGGCGGCAGCCTGTATCTGTCGGGGTTAACCGAGCAGGGCACGTTGAGTGCCGTATGGGGGCGCAACAGCGACCAGCGCTGCACCATCAACTACGCGTTGAACAAGCAGAGCTATAACGCCCGCACCGGGCTCTATTCACAGGAGGTGGTATGTCAGTAACGCTTCGGACGTTCAGCATCGCTTTGCTGATCTTCACGTTCCCGGTTCGCGGCTATGACGTGCTGGTTTCCGTCACCGGGAATTTGATCGGCAACACCTGCGTTGTCGCGGCGGACTCTAAAGAGCAGGACGTTCCGCTGGGTACCATCGGGATTAAACAATTCCCCCGTGCAGGCGCGGTCAGCAATATCAAAACGCCCTTCACGATCAGGCTTGAAGCGTGCGGGCCAACCTTTGCCGGGGTCAAAATCCGCTTCAGCGGCACGCCGGATAACGACAACCCGCAGCTGGTGAAAATTGCCGACGGCGGCGCCACCGGCGTGGCGGTGCAGATCCTCGATAAAGACGGCGGGCTGATCCCCCTCGACACGCAAACCACCGCCCGGGGCACGCCGGGCGATGACAGCGTAGAGATGACCTTCTACGCTCGGCTGGCCGCCACGGGCGCGCCGGTGAATGCCGGAGACGTCTCCGCCTTTGCCACCTGGACCACGGAGTATCAATGATGCGTTTATTCTTGTTTATTAGCGGATTACTGCTCTGCGCCAGCGCACAGGCGATGGAATGGAAATCAGATATCACCCTCGCCCCGCAGCCGATGACCTACAGCGGCCCGGCAGATTCGGTGGTGCCGGGGAGCATTATCGGCTCCACCTGGAGCGCCTCCGTCAGCGTACAGGAAGTGTTCTGGTGCGGCTGGGTCTTTACCTGCTCCAAAGGCACGCTGGAGCCGAGCAGCAGCGCTATCTCCAGCGGCACAACGGTCACCGTCGACGGGGTGAACTACACCATTTTTGAAACCGGCGTGCCGGGGGTGGGGTATATCATCGGGCTAAAAGATTTTAACGGCTCGGCCTGGATACCCCTGCAAAGCGGTATTACCCAAAGCTATCCTGCAGAGGGCACCAATGGTTATGCGACTAGTTTAGGCTGGTCTGCCAAGGTAACCTTTATTAAGACCGCGACAGCACTGAAGTCAGGGGTTTACCAGATCCCTACCCTCGACGCTGCGGTGGTGACCGCCTATAACAACGAGGTCAAAACGGCAAAGGTCATCATTAACCCCACCACCATCACCGTGACGGCGAGCGGCTGTACGGTGGGCACCAAAAGCGCGAACGTCGATCTGGGTACGATCGATATCCGCACGCTGGCCACCGTGGGCAGTACATCGCCTTCGGGTGCGTTTAACGTCAGCCTGACCTGTGACGCGAACGTCGCGGTGAGCGCGGTGATGACCGATCAGACCACGCCGTCAAACACCTCGTCGGTGGTGACGCTGACCGGCGACTCCACCGCGTCCGGCGTAGGGGTGCAGTTTTTCTATAACGGCACCGGCCCGCTGATGATGGGGCCGGACAGCTCGGCGGCGGGCACAACTAATCAGTTCTTTATCCAGAGCACCACTGCGGCACAAACCCTGTCGCTGCCGTTCCAGGCGCAATACATCCGAACCGGCGAACTGCTCCCCGGCTCGGCGAACGCGCTGGCAAGCATTACGTTCTCGTACCAGTAGGGGTTAATGTTTTACCCACACCAGCTGATCGACCCGGAAGCCCAGACTGCGCGCGGTGTTCAGGTAATCCTGCTTCACCGCGTCCGGCACGGTTGGCGTGCGCGACAAAATCCACAGGTAGTCGCGGTTCGGGCCGCTGACCAGCGCGTACTGGTACTTATCGTCCAGCTTGATGACGTTATAGCCGCCGTAGAACGGGCCGAAGAACGAAACCTTCAGCGCGGCGGTGGTTGGCGCGCCGGTAAAGTACGCTTTGCCTTCACTCTCGTTCCATTTGTTCTTCACCGGGTCGTAACCCCGGTTAAGCACGCTGATTCCGCCATCGCTCCGTTGGCCGTAGGTGGCCGTCACCTGCTCCAGCCCGCGTTCAAAGCGGTTCTCCAGGCGGGCGACTTCATACCACTTGCCGAGATAGCGGCTGGCATCAAAACCGGAAATAGGCTGCACGCCTTTCGGCGGCGTGGGGGATTTACAGGCTACAAGGGTCAGCGCAATGGCAACCCCGGTGACAACAGGCCATAGCTTCATGAGAATTCCTTTCATTTGCACGGTTGGATGTTAAGTGTAGTGCACCCTTTCGGCGCTTCATCCCGTTCTGAAAAATTCGTAGTATATTGAGAGTATTCCTCCACTCTGGACATGGACATGGCTTACTCCATCGGCGAATTCGCCAGACTTAGCGGCATCACCGCCACCACGCTGCGGGCGTGGCAGCGTCGTTATGGTTTACTCAAGCCACAGCGCACGGAGGGCGGTCACCGCCAGTACAGCGATGAAGACGTTCAGCAGGCGCTGAAAATCCTCGACTGGGTGAAAAAAGGCGTGCCCATTGGCCAGGTAAAACCCCTGCTTGAGCGCCCTGTACCCCGCCGGACCAACAACTGGCAAACGCTACAGCAGAACATGCTGGAACGCCTGCAGGGGGGCAAAATCGAGTCCCTGCGCCAGATGATTTACGACGCGGGCCGCGAATACCCCAGACCTGAGCTGGTGACCAACGTGCTGCGTCCGCTGCGCAGCCAGGTGTCCGCCAACGTCGCCGCCGCCATGACCCTGCGCGCGATCCTCGACGGCATCCTCATCGCCTACACCTCGTTTTGCCTCGAAGGCGATAAAAAAGCGCCGGGCGATAACATTCTGCTCAGCGGCTGGTACCTGAACGACTCGTGTGAAATCTGGCTCGAAGCCTTGTCGCGGACCGGTCAGGGTCACCGCATCGACGTATTACCCACGCCCCCTGCCACGCTGGCACCGGAGATATTTCCCGATCGCAAATGGTTGCTGGTCACCAGCGGTAAACTGACCGCCGCGCGGAAAAAACAGGTGGCGCAGTGGCAGCAGCAGCTTTCCCTTGAGGTCATTATCCTCTAATGATTTTCTCCTGCGGGAATCTTCACGAAAAGTTGAATATTTTTCCGCGCCGCAGATGCTAACGTTTTCCTGTGACTGACAACTTCACAGGAAAACAACATGAAAAAAACTGCCCCTCTGCTGATCCTGGCCTCCATGGCTTTTGCCCCTGCCGCCTTCAGTGCCCCTGCCGGCACGCTGAGCGTACACGTTCTCGACCAGCAAACCGGCATGCCGCCTTCGGATGTCACCGTTACCCTGGAAAAGCAGCAGCAGGACAAATGGATCCCGGTTGCCAGCGGCAAAACCGACCATGACGGACGTATCAAATCGCTCTATCCCCAGGAACAGGACATGCAGCCTGGCGTGTATAAAGTGACCTTCAAAACCGCAGACTATTTCCACGCTAAAAAGCTGGAGACATTCTTCCCGGAAGTACCGGTACTGTTTACCGTCACCCGGACCAACGAGAAACTGCACATTCCACTTCTGCTGAGTCAGTACGGTTATTCAACCTACAAGGGCAGTTAAAACCTGTTGATTTTAAACGGCAATAAAAAATACCTCCGCCAATACTTGGACAAATAAGCAAGATTGTGTAAGTTTTAAGTATTGGCTCTGGAGGAACATACCATGACAACGAAACCTGTGCTGGGTATTAGCGGCTGCTTGACCGGGTCCGCCGTTCGCTTTGACGGCGGGCATAAGCGTATGGGTTTCGTCATGGATGAGCTGGCCCAGTGGGTGAATTTCCGACCCGTTTGCCCCGAAATGGCCATCGGCCTGCCTACACCACGCCCTGCGCTGCGTTTGATCATGACGACCGGCGGCGACACGCAGATGCGTTTTAGCCATCCGCCGCATGATGACGTCACGCAGAAAATGGCCGACTTTACGGCCAGTTATCTGCCAAAGATCGGCGATCTCGCCGGGTTTATCGTCTGTGCAAAATCCCCGAGCTGCGGCATGGAACGCGTGCGCGTGTACGATGAAAACGGCAACCGGGGCCGCAAGGAGGGCGTCGGGCTGTTCACCGCCGCGCTCCTTGAAACCTGGCCGTGGCTGCCCGTAGAAGAGGATGGCCGTCTGCACGACCCGGTGCTGCGGGAAAACTTCGTCGAGCGCGTTTTTGCGCTGCACGAACTGAACACGCTGCGTAAAAACGGCCTGACGCGCCGCGCGCTACTGGATTTTCACAGCCGCTACAAACTGCAGCTGCTGGCACACCATCAGGCGGGTTACCGTGAGATTGGTCCGTTTGTCGCCTCGCTGCATGAATGGGACGATCTGGACGCGTTCTTCGAGGCGTACCGCGAAAAACTGATGACCATCCTGAAAAAGCCCGCCTCGCGGAAAAATCACACCAACGTGCTGATGCATATTCAGGGCTATTTCCGTAACCAGCTTAACAGCCGCCAGCGGGGTGAGCTTCGTGACGTGATCCTGCATTACCGCGAAGGGCTTCTGCCCATTCTTGCGCCGATCACGCTGCTAAAACATTACCTGGCCGAATACCCGGATCAGTATCTGATGACGCAAAACTACTTTGATCCCTATCCTGATGATTTGGGTCTGCGTCTGGCCGTTAAATAATCAATAAGGCGAAGGCCCCCATTGACCCTCAGGGGCCCGAAGCAGTAGCCCGTTTAGACGACATCCTCACTGTCGTCTCTTTTTTGCATTTCGCCTGAAAGACTGTAAATATATACAGGTTATAACGCAAAAAAGGGATCGGCCTGTGATTAACACCCTGCACATTCAAAACTACCGCTCAATTCGCGATATGTCGCTGGAGCTGGAACAGCTCAACATTGTCTTCGGCCCGAATGGCACCGGGAAATCAAATATTTACAAGGCGATCCACCTGATGCACAGCGCCGCGCAGGGGCAGTTTTCTCAGGCTCTGGCGAATGAAGGCGGGATTTTGAAAGTGTTCTGGGCGGGTAAAACCCGCAGCGACCAGCTGCGACGGATGAACCTGGCGGTAGAAACCGAAACCTACGAATACGAGCTGCAGGTAGGCTTTGTTGAGAAGCTGCCCTATCCCTCGCAGTTTCAGCTCGATCCGGTGATCAAGGAAGAGTCGCTCTGGCTGAGCGGCCAGCACCGCCGCCCGTCGGCACAGCTGATGAAGCGCAGAAATCAGGCGGTTTTCCTGAATAACGTCCATCACGAGAAAGTGACCCACAGCGGCACGCTGTACGAGAACGAATCGGTATTCGGACAGCTCGGCGAACCGCACCTTTACCCGGAAGTGTCGCAGATGCGCGAGTCCCTGCGTAACTGGCGATTTTATCATGAGTTTTCCGTTGCAAGCGGCTCCATGATGCGTGCCCCGCAGGTGGGTTTCCGCTCTCCGGTGCTGGCGAGCGACGGCGCCAACCTCGCGGCGGCGTTTCAGACCATTGTCGAGATTGGCGATGAATTGCTGCTGATGCGCATTCTTGATCAGGCTTTCCCCGGCTGCGTGTTTTACAGCGACAACACCGGCGGACGTTTTCGCATGATGATGCAGCGCGAGGGCTTAAGCCGCCCGCTGGAACCGGCGGAGTTTTCTGACGGCACGCTGCGCTTTTTATGCCTGGCGGTGGCACTGTTAAGCCCGCGCCCACCGGCGTTTATCGCCCTCAACGAACCGGAAAACAGCCTGCATCCGCAGATGCTGCCCGCGCTGGCAAGCCTGATTGCCGAGGCCAGCCGCTACTCGCAGATCTGGCTCACCAGCCACTCGCCGGAGCTGGCGACGTTGATTGAGAAGCACCGATCGTTTTCGCTGTATCAGCTGTCAATGACGGAGGGAGAGACGAAGATGGAGAAGCTGGGGTAAGAAGGGGCTTTCATTTTCTTTAACGCAAATAACCACAATATAAGACGGGTCTTTTGGAAAAGAGTACAATGCCATCAGTATTTTAACGCGCATTTCTTATTCTGAGAGACACAACATGAAACACATTCTGACTGCATCCTTATTCGCCTTATCTGCCTCTGTCTTTGCGGGGTCTGCCCCACACTGGACGTATGAAGGCAAGAGTGGTCCGGAAAACTGGGGCGAGCTCAGCGACGAGTTTGCCACCTGCAAGACCGGGAAATTCCAGTCGCCCATCGATATCCGTAACGCCTATAACGCCACGCTGCCGCCGCTGGAGATGAATTTCCATACCGCCGCCGAAAAGCTGGTGAACAACGGCCATACCCTGCAGGTGACCGCCAGCGACGAAGATGAATTCCGTCTGGACGATCAGATCTTTACCCTGCGCCAGTACCATTTCCATACCCCGAGCGAAAACCGGATCAACGGCAAATCCTTCCCGCTGGAAGCGCACTTTGTTCATGCCAGCAAAGAGGGCGACGTCGCAGTGCTTGCCGTTATGTTTGAGGTCGGCCCGGAGAACAGCGCACTCAACCCGCTGCTGGCGCGCCTTCCGAAGGAAAAGGACCACGAAATCTCGATTGATAAACACCTCGATCTTCGTCCGCTGTTCCCGGCTGACCTGCACTATTATCGCTTCAGCGGCTCGCTGACCACCCCACCGTGCACCGAAGGGCTGCGCTGGCTGGTGATGAAAAACACCGTCACCCTGTCAGAAAAGCAGCTGGAGATGTTTAAGCAAGCGCTTGAGCACAGCAATAACCGTCCGCTTCAGCCGCTGAATGGCCGCGTGATTGTTCAGTAAGGTGTTGTGAGTTAAAAGCATCCGCAGGCCGGGTCTCCCGGCCTAAAAGACGGTGTTACTTCATGTCGCATCATGCCTGGCTACAGACGGCTGAATACGAAACGTCTTGCGCCACTCCGTCGGGCTGACGCCAAAACGCGCCTTAAACTGTTGTCGCCAGGTCACCGCAGAGTTAAACCCCACCAGCTCGGCCACGCGTTCAACCGGCATATTGCCGGCTTCCAGTAAGATCTGGCTGCGCCGCAGGCGCTCGGCGGTGAGCCAGTCGGCCACGGTCATGCCGGTGGCGTTGACAAAATGGCGGGTCAGCGTGCGGCGGCTCATCGAGACCACCTTCGCCAGCGAGTCGAGATTATGCGGCTCGGTAATGTGTTGCTGCAGGTAGTCGATCAGGCAGTTAATCCGCGCGTCGCGGGTGTCCTTCGGCACCGGCTGGGCAATGAACTGCGCCTGACCGCCTTCGCGGTGCGGCGGCACAATCATCCGACGGGCGATCTGGTTGGCAACCACGCTGCCAAAGCGCTGACGGATGATATACAGGCAGCAGTCCAGCGCGGCGGCGGTCCCGGCGGAGGTAATAATATTGTCGTCATCCACATAGAGGGCGTTGATATCAAGCTGGACGCGCGGAAAAAGCGACTGGAAGTGATGTTCAAACTCCCAGTGGGTGGCCGCGCGCTTGCCGTCGAGAATGCCCGCATACGCCAGCACAAACGACCCCAGACACAGCCCGACGATTTCCGCACCGTTATCTCTTGCCTGCACCAGGCTGTCGAGCAGCACCTGAGGCGGGCGATCCAGCACGTGCTGCCAGTAGGGCACCACCACAATATCCGCCTGCGCGATGGCTGAAAAATCCTGCGTCGCGTTAAGGGCAAAGCCCTCTTTTGAGGTGAGAACGCCGGGTTTTTCGGCGCAGATCGTCACGTTAAAGCGCTTTTCGCCGGAAACCGCGTCGCCAAACAGAATACAGGGAACGGAGTAGTGGAACGGGCTAAACCCGTCCACCGCGACAATCGCGACGTTGATAAGTGGCATCTGTCTCTCCTTCCCTTTTTGGTGCTCAGAATATAACGGTTTCGCCGTCCTGGGGAATGCTCACCGCATCACCGATCTGGTTCGCTTCCACGTATTCCCGCAGCGCGCGGCGGCTCAACAGGCAGTGGTTAATGGCTTCCATATGGACCGCCACAATTTTTGCCTGCGGCAGCAGGAAGTGAACGTTGAGCAAATCCTGTTCCCCCATAATGATGGGCCCGAAACCGATCACATGAGCGTATCCGGCATTAAGCACCACCACATCCGGCTGGTGTTTTTGCAGATCGGCCGCCACCGCATCACGCCAGACGGTATCGCCCGCGATGTAGAGCGTTTTCTCGTCGGGGTGGCGCAGAACCACACCGCAGGCTTCGCCCAGACGCTCTGCCAGCTCCGGCACCGCGTACGCGCGATCGGTACCGTGCTGGCCGCCGTGGGTTTTCGTGATGCGGATATCACCAAAGGTGGACTCGTCGGTCATGACCGTGAGGTTATCAAAACCCTGGCTTCGCAGCAGCGCGGCATCACGATCGTTTTGCACATAGATCGGTTTGTCTTTGGCGATCAGTTCCACCGCCGCGCGATCCCAGTGATCGTCATGGGTGTGGGTGACGATCACCGCATCGGCGTCCAGCAGCGTGCTGACGTCAACGGGCAGTTCAACCATTGGGTTACGGATCTCGGCCCGCGCCGTGCCGGGGAAACCGGGGTAAGCGTCTTTTGCGGCCAGCATCGGGTCGATCAAAAAGCGTTTACCGGCATACGTGATCAGTTGGGTGGCATTGCGAATATGAGTGATGTTCATGGGCTATTCTCCTGTGCGTGTGATAAGGAGAATAGCCCGCGACCCGGCGTTAGCCTGTGGGCTAATGGGCGATGAACGATGAAATCGGGTCAATCGATAAACCGTTTACGCACCCGCTCCAGCGGCGCAATCAGCAGATTGATAAGCGGTTTGCGATCGATAACGATATCGGCGTTAACCGTCATCCCGCCCATCAGCAGACGCTTTTTGTTGTCCGGATCGGTAAACCAGGAAGGCACCCGCACCTTGGCAAGATAGTAGTTCTGCCCCTCCTGCAGCGGGATAAGCGCCGAATGCGCATCAATATTCACCTCGTAAAAATCAGACAGGGTGGCCTCCACCGAGCCATATTTATCCACCGGCCAGGAGTCAAAGCGCAGCTTCACCTTATCCCCTTTCGCCACCCGGCCCACGCCCGTAGCTGGCACATAGAGGTACCCCTCCATCGACGCGGCGGTGTTTTTACGGATCACCACCACCACCTCGCTGTTTTGCGTAATGGCCCGGCCCGGCGGGAAGTTGATCGCTACCACGTAGCCATCGGCAGGGGCCAGCATGGCCATCGTAGAGCTGCCCCGGCTGGAGAGGTTGCGGTCAATTTCGCTGATCCGGTTTTTCACGTACAGCAGCTCCTGGCTCAGGGAGTCGATTTGCGACTGGGTGCTGTCGGTCAGGCTGGTTTTGCGCGCCTCCAGATCGAGGATACTGCTCTCCTCCAGCGTCAGGTTAAGCTGCGCGTTGAGCACGTCGTTGTGGCTTTTATCCAGATCGACCTTCGACACATAGCCTTTCCCGGATATCGCTTTCCACGCCTCATAGGTATCGGTGCTGTTTTTGAGCAACGCACGCAGCTTTTTCACTTTGTCGCGGGATACCACAATCTGCCGGTCGGCAATATCCAGCTGCTGCGCCAGGTTTTTCCGGTACGTAGCGATAGAATCTTCAATGGTCTGCACGCGCTGCTCGCTGCGCTTTTTCTCCGCCTCCATCTGCTGGCGATCGAACTGCACCACCGAGCCCTGCTTGCCGCCGTAGTCCTGCGACACGGTAAAAAGCGGGTCATTCTCTTTCACGTACTGGCCTGGACGTACGGCAAAATCCACGATGGTGCCGGACTCTCTGGCACGCACTTCCACATCCCCCTGGGCCGGGATCAGCACCCCGCGCGCCAGCGTGGTTTCCGAAAAGTTAAAGACGATCGAAAAGACCAGCAGACAGAGAAAAAAGGAGATAAACAGCGTTAACACGCCTTTCAGCCGCGGGGCGTTGATCTCGTAGCTCTTTGAAAAATGGTGCGGGATCAGCGCCCGACGTTGTCGGTTTCGGTTTCTTAATTTCACGACATGTCATCCATGATAAATCACTGAAAGATCGTCCCATGCACTCCAGAGCGTGGGGGTTTTACGCAACGCGTTCAGCGTGGCGGTGGCGGCCTGACGGTACTCCGCAGGGGCATAGGTCTGGCTCTCCAGCGCAAATTCCGCCGAGTGCAGCGAACAGCCGGGCAGCAGCGTACGAATCACGTATCCGTAGCGCGTTAAAAAGCGCGTCGACACGTCCGTTAACCACGCTTTCTGGTCGCCCGCCTGGGTCATGAACAGCGGCGCATCCGGGAGGCGCTCATCCACCAGCAGCACGGTCACCAGCCGGTGCGGGGTAAAAAACGCCCCTGCCCGCCGCTCCTCGTGTGCCGCCATCAGCTTGTGCAGCGCGGGAAGGCGGGTAACAAACTGAAAGCGCACGTCGTCTGGCGCGGTGGCGAGCAGCGCATCCGCGATCAGGCCAAATCCGGCCCAGCGCATGCCCAGCAGCAGAGTGCGGGACTGAGAATAGAAATCCTGCTCGCGGGTAAATGCCGCCACCCGGGCGTGGAGATCGAAACGCACGTTGCGCCGCCACAGCGCGGGCGGGAAGATCTGCTCGACAAAATGAAAGCCGCTCATCTCCAGGGCGTTCTGGCGCAGAAAATCGGGCGGGACGTCAGTCTCCGGGCAGCGCATAAACTGGCTGTAGTTTTGCGTGATCCGGCTTGCGAGCAGCGTGCGTCCGGCCTGCCGGGCGCAAAGTCGGGCGTAGAGACGGGGCAGAAACATCATTGCTCACTCTCCCGCAGCGTGCCGTTTTCCATGGTGTAGAGCCGTCCGTTACAGCCCACCACCTCCGGCGAGTGGGTGACAAATACCAGGCCAATCCCCAGACCACGCAGGTTCGCCAGCACCTTCTGCGCCGTGGTTTTATCGAGGTTTGCCGTCACTTCATCGCACAGCAGCAGCTTCGGCTGGCTGTACAGGGCGCGCGCCAGCACCAGACGCTGCATCTCGCCGGCGGAGAAAAAGGTATTTCCCGGCAGCAGCTCCGTTTCGTATCCGTGCGGCAGACGCGCAACCACATGGTCAATCTCCGCCAGCCGGCAGGCAGCAATCACCCGCTCCTTGTCCGGCGCGCTATCAAAGCAGGAAAGGTTATCCAGAATGGAGCCGGTAAAGAGAATATCGTCCGCATGCACAATGCGAATATGCTGGCGCAAAGAGGAGAGATCGCACTCGGTGATCGGGATCGCATTGATCCGCAAACTGCCCGACGTGGAGAGCAACATCCCGGAGATCAGACGCAGCAGCGTGGTTTTCCCGGAGCCGCTCTGGCCGACAATCACCGCCTCTTCGCCCTGCTTGAGCGTCATGTTGATGTGCTGCAGGGTCGCCTCACGTCCCGGATAAGCAAAAGAGACATCCTCAAAGGCCAGACTGACGGGTGAGGTCACAATCTTCCGGCCAAACTGGCTGGCTTCAGAGGGGGCAAATAGCAGGTCGCCCACGCGATCCAGCGGCCCTTTCAGCGCATTTTTGTCCAGCAGCTTTTGCGCCACCTGTACCATCGCGTCGGAGAAATAGCGTTTGTAGCTGATGTAGGCGTAGAGCATCCCGATACTCATCTGCCCTTCCAGGATAAGCCACGCGCCGAAGCAGACCACCAGCAGCTGCTCGGCGTTGATCACCAGCAGCGAGGCAACATCAAAGCGGGCCAGCAGGCGCTCTTTACGCATCAGCCCGGCTATATGCTCACGCTGGGATTTGTCCATCACCGCGTCACGGGCCTGCTCCATGTTGTTGGCCTTCAGGGTGATGATCCCCTTCTGCGTCTCCACCAGCAGCGATTCATACTTTGCGGTGCGCTCGATGGAGTCGTCCACCGCGCGCTGGTAAGGGCCGATCAGCGAAAAGCGGATCAGGAAAAACACCCCCATCAGCAGCATCGTCAGCACGGCGATTTTCACGTTATACAGCAGCATAAACAGCAGGCTGGTGAAGGCGATCAGGCTGGAAAAGAGGATCTGCACATAGCCATTGCTGATGAACTCCGCACAGGCATGCAGCGATTTTTCAATCGCCAGCACAATGCCCGGCGGACGGCTGCGGAACCAGCCGGTCTGGGTACGCAGCATATAGCGGCGAACCGACTGGCTGAGGTCGTCATAGGCGATGTTACGCATCAGGATCTCAAGCAGTTGCTTGAGGAACTTACCTATGACTTCAAAAATAAAGACGATAGCGAAAATGGCGGTGAGTAAGATCACCAGATCGTTGTCGTTGCGCGAGATGGCCTCATCCATGATCAGCTGCACGTAAGTGGGGCTGGCCAGCATGGTGATGAGGGTAAAAATCGAGAGCACAAACAGCAGCACCTGCCGCTGAAATAAGCTCGGGGATTTATTGGCCAGCCGCCCCAGCGTGAGCGTCTCGTCAGGGGATTTTTTGTCGAAGCGCGGCGTCGGCTTCAGCTCCAGCACGTAGCCGGAAAAGAGTTTTTGCGCCTCCTTGAGGCTGTAGCGACGCACGCCGCTGGCCGGGTCGTGGACCGTTACGCTGCGCCCGTCAACCTTCACGATCACCACGAAATGATTGCCGCGCCAGAAGGCGATGAGCGGCAGTTCGGCACTTTCAATTTCAGTGATTTCGCCCTTGAGCACCCGGCCCGTCATATTTTTATCGCTGGCGAGGGTCATGAGTTCCGCCATCGAAGTGCCCGCGTCGGCAGAGACGGTAAGCTCCCTGCGCAGCTGGCTGACGGAGACGTGGTGTTCATAGTGCCCCAGCACCATCGCCAGGCAGGCCAGCCCACATTCGGTATATTCATGCTGGCGAATAACGGGTGTCTTACCCTTTTTTTTATACTGAAAAAGCGAAAACATAATTATCCGTGGCTGAAATAAAAAAATGGCCCGGCAAAGCGGGCCATAAGCATAGGTCGATAACTTATGCGCTGAAGAAGCCGCCGATGAAGCCGCCCACCAGGCCAAACACACCACCGATGGTGCCGCCCAGCGCGCCTAACATCTGGCTGCCTGCGTTATAGCCTGCGCTCGCGCCCTGAAGGGCAGCAGCAAACGGATCCCAGCCACCGATGATGGCCTGTGCTTTTTTGAAATCGATAACTTGCATGATTGTCTTCCTGTTCGTTGAATTAGTTGTAGCTGCCAACCAGCGCACCCAGGAAGCCCATTGCGCCACCCAGAATTCCGCCAACCACGCCGCCTACCATGCCCATGATGCTTGCACCGGTGTCATAACCCAGCTGTGCACCTTTAACGAGGCCAGCGAATGGGTTTAATGCACCACCGATAATATCTTTCGCTTCTACGAATGAAATCGCTTTCATTTTATTCTCCTGTAGTTGTAAATCTTCAGCTTGCGCCAAAGGATAATTTCCTTTTATGAAGGAAAGCGGTTGTTACGGGCAGCGCGTAAGCGGGATGATTTTATTTCCATAAATAATCATCCGCCTTGCGGGCTGCGCGTAATTATCTATTTCCAGCCGTTGACCCGGTGGAAGATATTTTGAGTCATTATATTGTGAGCTACATCCCTGAGAAGAGACATATTTAAACCAGGTATTCCCGGTATTACTCACCACCCCGTTACTAAACGTATAATCAAAATGCCTTGTCCATGGTCGGACAATTAAAATAGCCTCAAGCGAAACCACCACATCCGACTGAATGCGTTGGCCTTTGCTCATCACAACCCGCGCCTGAAGCGGCGTCTCGGTGAATTTAACGCGATAATAGCGTTCTTTGCTGTCGTGCGGGCCGGTATAATAAAACTTAAACCCGGCCCGCTCGCCGCTCTCCAGAGTTAACTGTTTTGGCGAGAACATCACCTCGCCATCTTTTATTTCAGTCTCTTTCCCGTGTTCTTTTGGGACATCAACCTGAATAAGCGAAACAGTATAATTCTGCCGTACGCTGGTATCGTTTTTTATTGGCTGAAAAACAACTTCTTTTTCAGGTAGAAAATCAATATTTAGATTTTCAATAATTAAAGCATTTGCGCTTGCGGAAATGAAGCAATTTATTGCGAAAATAGCCAGGAATTTTCCAGTCATACACGTTTAATTCCAGGATGCACTGACATCAATTCGACCCTGAGCCGTCACTTCACCAAACCACGTATTACCGTCATAGGTGGTTTTCGATACCGGGTTATTCATCACAAACTGCAATACCAGCGGGGTTTTCCACAGCCACATGTCCGTCACGCCTGAGCTTATCTTGTCCCACTCTTCCGCATGGGTGGCGGGTGCGGGAATGGACAGCGCCTCGCCTTTGCAGTTATGCGCCTTCAGCGTTTGGCTTTTGCCCAGCAGCACGTTACCGGGGACAGGCACCGTGAAGCCGTTACCGCTAAAGGCACAGTAGTCCACGCCGTTCAGACTCTGCGTCGGCCCGGTGACCTTCACCGTGACCGCAATCGCGGCATCTTTTTGCGCGCCGCTGTAGGTAATGGTGTAGGGGATCTCTATCGGCCCCTCGCCAATCGTGCCTTTCCCGGAACCGCCCAGGCCGTTAGGGTCGAGCGTGTAATCCGGGTTATCCGGCACGATCGCAAGGCCTGGCTGGATAGGGTCAATCACCAGCCCGCCCCCCGGCTGGAAGCAGAAATCCGCCGCCAGCGAGCTGTTACCCGGCGTCAGGCACAGGCTGACGATATTGCCGATGTTGTTGCCATCCCCCGCCTGCGCCACGCTCAAAATCAGCGCCTTCGGGAGGAAGATTTTCAGGTACGCCTTGCCGCCGTTTTTTTGCGGCGCCGCGAGGAAGGTATTCGCCAGCACGCGCGTGTCGCTCAGGATGCCGCCGGAGATGCTGTACCAGTTGCTCTCATCGAAGGTGATTTCCGCCGCCAGCCCCGTCCCCCCGTTCATGTGCGATTGCAGCACGCCGTTCACGCGGGACGAGGTCAGCGCCAGCCCCGGGTTGTAGCCGGTGATATCTTCCCCGACAAAGGTGTATTCCAGCAGTTCGCAAAGCACACCCGACACCGTATTGCGGGTGTATTTAGTACACGTCGCCCCGGTTGAACCATCCACAATGGTCACCTCGCCGCTGATCGGGTCAATGCCCAGATCCAGCGCCCGCGAGTTGGTCATGGTCAATGTGCCGACCTTATGCAGCGTGTTGGTGGTGGTGACCTTGCCGATAGAGGAGATCTGCGGCGTGGAGGTAATCGTCACCTCGTTGCCAGGTGCAGCATTGAGCAGATAATCAAAGAACGGATCCCCCAGCACCCAGCGGCCATAAGCGGTGCCCGGCTCAATGACCGGCGGTTTCACCACCATGGACGTGTCGGTATAGCTGGTCGTCGCGGTATAGCCCGTGGTACCACAGCTTGACGAACACGCGGTGCCCTTAAAGAACGGCGAGGCGCTGGAGCCAGTGACGCTGAAGTTGATGGTCAGCGGGCTGCCTGCCGGGCCGTTAAAACTGTTGTCCGGAATATAGGTGGCAATCCCGTTGTTGGTTTTGGCACTCAGGGTGGGCCACTCCCGCGAGCCGTGTAAAAACGCGGTGGAGGTGCTGTTCAGACTGAACAGCGCCGCCGTGTTGCCCGTCCCGTTGTTGTCCGGGTTGTTGATCGCGAAATAGGGCATCTGCTGCGCCTGCGCCGCCGCGCTTATCAGCAGCAGATTAAGAGCGAATATCTTTTTCATCGTCACGTTCCCGTGTTCCTTTTGCTTCCTGCCAGACGAAATCGCCTTTATCGCAGGAGATGTCCCCAAGCCACAGCGCGCCACGGTTGGACGCAATATCCAGACGCACCTCGCAGACGCTGTCGTCCGGCGTGGCAATGCTGAGCACCGGATTGTTCTTGTCCACGTCAATCACGAAGCGACCGTCGTTTTCGGTGCGGGTCAGACCCACGTGGTTTTTGATTTGCGTGGCGCTCACCGGATTACCGTTGGCATCAACAAGGCGGCCAAACAGGGTGACGATTTTTTTCACCTGCGGCTTCATCACCACCGTGTTCCCTGGGTAAACCGTGATATGACGACGGGCATTTGCGCCAATGTCATAGCTTTCGGTGCCGGTTTCACTGTTCATGACCTCCAGGTCATAGGCCTGATAGGCCGGTAACGACAGCCAGGTTTTATCGCCCTTGATGCGCTCCGTGCGGCCGTTGAGCTTCAGCGTGAGCGACTCGTCGGACTTAAGCCCGGTACTGACGATCACCCCTGCGCTGTGGGTGCCTTTACCGGCCGCAACCGCCTCTTTCGACCAGCCCACGCTGCCGTCGCTGGTCAGCGTGGAGTTCCAGCCTTTGCTGGTGCCGCTCTGCACGCTCAGAATGTTGCTGTTCCACGGCGTGTCGAAGCTCACGCTGCCCCCGCCGCTCACGGTGCGATCCTGGTTGCTGCTGAAAGCTCGTGAAACGTTGGCGGTAACCGACTTCAGGTAATCTCCTTCGAACTGGCGGCTGGCGCTGACGTTAAGCGCCGTGCCGGTATCGCGGTTATGGGAAACGCCCACCGAGACGGTGTTACCCAGCGGGATCGAGAAATCGAGCATCACGTAGCGGTCTTTCTCTTCGTAATAGCCTTCGTATTTATTACGCGACATCCCCACCCGCAGGCGCGCCGTACCATAACGACCGGCATACAGCCCCTGGGAGTAGTCAACCTGATAGCGTTTATAGCGGTATACGTCGTCTTCCTGTCGCATCAGGCTCAGGTTGCCGGCGGACGGCAGGCCAAACGACGGCAGGCTGAACGATGCCCCCCACGTGTTGCCTTTGTTTTCATAGATATCAAGGAACTTGCCGCTGGAGAGCTGCTCATGCGAGTACCAGACCGAACCGATATTCCACGGCAGGCTGACGTTAGCCCCGTAGTTGGCGCGGTACGTTCCGTCAGAGGCGGCCATCGTCTGGGTATTCACCGAGAAGTACCCGGTCAGGTTCAGGGAGGCCCACAGTTCACTGACCACGTGTTCGCGCATCATATAGCCGGAGGCGTTCCAGTCGACCATCCCGCTGCGCTTGCTGAAGGAGGCGCCGACCAGCGACATGGTGTCTTTATGTTTGGTGTCGTAATCGTAGTAGTAGCTGTTGTCCTGCTCGTTTTTCCGTTTGGCGTACTTCTTATAGTTGACGACGGATTTGTCGCGGCTATAAATCCCGCCCCACGTCTGCCAGCGCAGCGATTCCGACACGTTGTTGGTGAAAGGTTTGTTCACGGTGTACATGCTCCGTGACACGGTGCGGCTGCCGCTGACCACCTCGACTTCCACGCTGTAAATCCCGTAGGGCAGCGCGCTGGTGTCGATTTCGTGGTTACCCACGTCAAAGCGCTGAATACCAATAAGCTGGCCGTCACGACGAATGCGGGCTTCTCCGGCGGTCGGGAAATAGACCACGATCGGCGTCAGGGAGAGGGTATTGTCCCGCTTACGCGAGTTGGCCTGGTTCCCCACGGAGACGCCGTACACCTCTCCGCCGGAGATCCCGCTGACGCTGGCGAGAGACTGCATCGCCCAGCCGTTCAACATCCCGGCGGCGTAGCGCATGCCCTGATAGTCACGTTCCCACATCACCGCGTTCATCTGGGTGTCGCTGCTGTTCTCGTTAACGTAGCCCGAGCCATCGACCAGCAGGTGATCGACCCCCATCGAGACCCAGCTTTTGGCGTTGAGATAGCCGGATGACCAGCTGTCGCCGTAGCCGCTCTCGGTGTGATACGCCCCCAGGTTATAGGAGAGCGTGCCGCTCAGATCGTCTGATTCAGGGGCATCGATATCCACCTCACGCGGACGAATATTGACCCCGTAGTCACGTTGGGAGAGGTTCAGCAGCAGGCGCATTTTTTTCTGATCCAGCTCGAACGCCGACCCGGCGCTCACCGGAATACGCATATGGTCGTCAAACTGCTTGCCGTTGATGCTTTGCAGCAGCGTCCGCATCTCTTTTGACAGGCGAATACCGTTGTCTGACTCCTGGACCTGGACATCGCGCAGCCCGAGCTGCCGGTCTTCTGCGTAGATCGTTACGTCGCCAATACGGACATACTCGCTCACGTCACCGGTGCTGCCCGCCTGTTGCGCTGCACCCGGGCGGGTATTGACCAGATAAACGGGGATTTTGATCCCCTGCTCCAGCAGGGCATAGAGCGAGTCGGGAAAACGGTAATTAGCGATAACCACGGAGCTGGAGGCCGCATGCGCATACGCGGGCAAGAGGCCGGATGTGCACGCCATCATCACCGGCAACACTAATTTATTTTTCACCATGCATCCTTACTTAACAGGAATGAACTGTTTCAGGTCCCAAATTCCGAGATGAAAATGGCTGTCCGTTACGTTGATATCGTCGATCGCGCGGGAGGTGCCCGGCATCAGGTAAAAGTTTTTGACGCACGGCGTGGTCGGCGATTCCGGGTTGGGTTTCAGGCAAGTTCCGCTCGCGTTCACGCGAAACGCGGTATTGCCCTTATTGGTGATCTTCCCGGCCACGTAGACGAAATCGACGTTCTTCTTGCGGGGCTGGACCACCAGAATGGTGCTCACCACGGCGCGGGTCATCCCTTTGCCATTCTTTTGCGTGCCGTTGTCGAGATCTTCGCTGACCCCTTCATCAATGAAGGTAATGCGGTAATAGCGCTCCCGATCGTCGGCCTTACCGTGATAGTAAAATTTGACGATATTGCTGGTTCCGGCGGGCATGACCATGCGCGTGGGCGTCAGCAGCAGCTCGTCGGTTTGCTCTGGATTAATCACCACGCCTTCATCCATCGGGCTGCTGATACGCTGGGCGCTGATGGAAATAATGCGCACGCTGTCCGCTTCGTTTTTTAATTCCTTGGCGGTGGAATCCGCATCGGCAGGAATAATGGTGGTGACTTTGCCAACATTAATCGCCAGCGCGGAGGAGGAAATAAATAATAAAGAGAAGAAGATGGGTTTGAGGCTAAACATGATATTTCCCTAAACAGGGGCTTACGCCCCTGTAACTGTCAGCTCTTAGCCCCAGGTTGCGCGGAACGCAACGGAGACAGTACCTTCCCACAGGCTGTTGGTCAGGTCTTTGAACTCTTTCGCCGCACCGGTGCTGTCCTGTGCAGAATCGACGTAGAACACAAACTTGTCCTGGCCGGTCACTTCGGTGTTTGCCGTCGCGCCTGCGCTGGTGGTCAGGTTCCACAGGCCAGAAGAGACGCCGGTGTTGTTTGAAGAGTCAACCAGGGTAGTCCATGCCGTTGACTTCGTACCCACTGTGCCACCGATGGAGCCCAGATCGGTCCCGCCAAAGCGCGCGCCCACTTTCAGTTTGGTTGCTTCGCCGCCAACGCTGAACAGGGTGTTGTCAGAGTCATCAACGATAGCTTCCAGTTTGAAGCTGGTTGCAGAAGAGTGATCGCCACGAATAGCCACATCAAACAGACCGGTGTCGGTGTTAAAGGCTTTCGTGTTTGCGCTATAAACGAAGTTCAGTGCGCGTGTTGGGGTGACAACCAGATCGGAATCGCTGTCTTTCGTTGCAGAAGCTTGCCAGGTTGCAGAAGCAGTAGTTTCCGCTGCATGAGCAACGCTCAGGGCAGAAAGAGACAGCAGTGAGCCCAGAACGATAGCGTTCAGTTTATTCATTTATTTAGTCCTTCAAAAAAGAATCCAGATGTTTAAAAAAGGGGAGCCCCTTTTTCGGGGCGAAGTATAGTCACCCGAAAAATAACGAGGCAATACAGAAAATTTCATTCCCTTTAAAGCAAAAGATGAAAAATATCCGCCTGCTTTTGCATCTTGTTGTTACATAATGAATAAAATTGAGACTCTTTGATGAATAGATAAACATCTATTCTGGTCATTCTGCAGAATATCAGGATGTGGGTACAGCCACGCACGGTGATGCTGCCAACTTACTGATTTAGTGTATGATGGTGTTTTTGAGGTGCTCCAGTGGCTTCTGTTTCTATCAGCTG
>NZ_JBMKJG010000011.1:0-177231 GCF_049237765.1 Enterobacter cloacae complex sp. SHL021
GTCCTCGGCATTGAGTTGCATCAGACGCCGGATTACGAAGCCGGGGCCGACTTCTTCACCTGCTATGAGGGTGACGTCGTTTTCTGGCTCCAGGTCGATAAACCGATCGAAGGCGGAATATTCGTCGGGTACCGAGGCGCGCAACCGGCGCATGTTGGCCTGGTGCTTAACCGAAAAGCCATTCATGCACGCGGGGAAAACGGAAGCGTGAAAGAGGATTCATTGCTGGTCATTCAGCGGGCATTCACTAAAGTGGAGTTTTTCGAATATGGCGCTGGTTGAGATATCGAATTTTCCAGGAACGCCTAAGCTGCGTTGCAGGGTGCCAAACGGCACCCTTTTTTATGACTGGCTGGCGGCCAATGATGCTAACTTTCACCGCGATCTGCTGATCGTCCGCAACGGAGTAAAGCTGGGCGACGATGACGAGCTGGCGTTTGAGTTGAGCGAACTGGACCACATCCAGATATTCGACCAGCCGAAGGGCATTGTCGGCGACATCCTGAGTCCGATCTTTAAAGTCGTTGGTCAAGTATTTTCGTTCCTGGCGCCGAAGCCAGCAATCGCTAACAACGGCGGTAATACCGTCGACTCACCGAACAATAGTTTGACCGGTCAGACAAACACCGCGCGCGTCTACAAAGCCAAGCCGGATATCTACGGCCAAATACGTTCGTTCCCGGATCTGATTCAGGAATCGGTTTTCGAATACGTGCACCAGACGTCCACCGATGGCGGCCTGAAGTACGTTACAGAGTGGATGTGCATCGGGATCGGCAAATATGATTACGAGTCCGTGCGCTACTCAGAATCAAGCCTCGGTTCACTGGCCGGTGCCGAATTCCAGTTCTTCCAGCCTGGCGAAGTTATCCCGCAGATCGTTGAGGGGTACGGATTCGATGACGTTGACGGTCAGGAAGTTCCCGGTCAGAACGAAGCCAGCGACTTCCCGATAGAAACAGCAACGGCAAACACGGTTGTCAGCGGAACGTATTCCGGCGGACAGATAGCGATGAAAATCGTCAAGCAGTCTGAGTTTGACTATTTCATGGGGCTGGTGCTGCCGCACGCGGTGACTTTCACCATTAACGTGACGTACAGCACGGCCTCCGGAACCGTTACTACCGATGCTACATTCTCCGGCACGCTGATCTCCGCCGTTGAAACAAACGACGGCGCGGTTGTTAACCCGGTGCGCTGGTACACGTTTACGATGAACCAGCTGGAGGGTCCGCAGGACATCCCGGCGAATGCAACGATCAACACCACGAAATTCGTCCTCAACGATAACGAGGCGCTGGTGGTTGGGCCGTTCTTTTCCCCGGTCGAGTCAACGCAGCTGTGGCTGCATACTCAGTCCAGCCTCGGCGGGAAGAAAGAGACGAACTGGAAGGTTGTCATCTGGAAAATCGACGACGACTACAACCAGGTTCCCGGCACACAGCAGACGTTTACGTACCGGCAGACGACTCCACACCAGTCGACGAGTGAGGTGTTCTACCGCACTGACAAAATCACACCTTCCGGGGGATTCGGAAAGTACGCGGTCAGCTTCCAGCGCACAGATAACTCCAGTGATGCAAGCCTGTTGAAGGTCGAAGAGATCCACAGCATCAATATCAGGACAAACGTCGTTCACCCGACCGACACGCTGGTACGTGTGAAGGTGAGGGCGACAGAGAACGCCCTTGGCAGCCGAGAGCGCAAATATAACGCTCTGGTGACGCGCCACACCATAACGTACGACCTGGACACGCAGACGGTGGATTACACGCTGCGTCCGTCGCGCTCGTTCGCTGATGCAGTGGCGCACACCTGGCTCATCATGGGTGAGCAGCCGGTAAGCAGCATTGACCTGTACGGCCTGTACTCGATTGCTGAAAGCCTGCCTGATGAGCGCCTGGGTTACTTCGACTACACGTTTGATGACGAGAACGACTCGCTGGGCGACCGCGTGCAGGCGATCTGCAATGCAGCGTCGGTGGTGGCGTACTGGGACGACGGCGTGCTGACGTTTACCCGTGATCAGAAGGTTGATTACCCGGCTGCCGTATTCAACCGGGCCAACATGAAGACGGACGAATACAAAATGACGTACGAAGCCACTCTTCCGGGCGGCTACGACGGCGTGCAGGTGTCCTATGTCCACCCCACAACGAACAACAAGACATACATCAACTACCGCGTGCTGAACGGCGCTATTGTCGAACAGGAAGCCGAGAACCCGAACAAACTTGAGATAGTCGGCTTCCGTAACGAGTATCAGGCGCGGGAACGCGCGCTGCGCGAAACGAAACGCCTGATCTACTCCCGGGTGAAGATGAACGCCAAAGTGTTTGAAGATGGAATCATTCAGGTAGGCAGCGTCATTCAGATGCCGGACATCTACGACAGCAACCAGCAAGGTGGTTACGTAACCGGCCGATCCGGAAATGACTTCGATACCAGCGAGCCGATCACCTTCACCGGTTCGATGTATGTGCTTGTCACCGATAGCCTGGGCAATCCGACACTGCGTTATCCGGCAACCGCACGCACAGACACAAAGTACGGCTTTACCGCGGCAATACCCGACATTCAGCTCAACATATGGAACGGAGACACTGTGCAGCTTCCGTCGCGCTATCTCATTGCGACAGTCGAGGAGCTGGACGGTCAGCTATGGACGGTCAACAGCATCAAACCGAACACAGATAATACGGTTTCACTGACCGTCGCGGAATACAGCGACGCCATCTACCAATAAGAACCGTCCCCGACCAACCGAACCCGGCCACCGCGCCGGGTTTTTTTATGGAATCAATATGACTACGCAACCTACCAATTTGCCTGTCCCAAGCGAATCACCACGCGATGCTAAGTTTAACGCGGGGAAAATTGACGAGTTCGTTACTTCTTTTTCCCATGCTTACACTGACCGATTTGGCAATGACCACTATACGATTGAAGGAATTCGCTGGCTTGCCCAGCAGGCAATAGCTGCCTTCGGTTATATCACGATCGATTCATTTCAGGATGGGGCAACTCTTACATTGCCAAATCAGGTGCTGCGCTGGAAGTTGCCTGACGGTGATGGCGATTATTATCGCTGGGATGGTTCATTCGGTTCTGCTGGTAAAGTCGTTCCGGCAGGCTCAACACCAGCAACAACTGGTGGGGTAGGGAAAGGTGCGTGGGTAAGTGTAGGTTACGCAGCAGCCCTAAATAATTTGCTGTCGGCTCAACCAGGCGCCAGCAATATTCTTGGCCTGATGCTGAAATTCACTCCAGTAGCCTATGGTGCATTAGCTAACGCCACTGACGATACGGCGGCATTTACCGCATGCATGGCTGCTATGCCTTCAGGCGCGACAATGGATCTTCAGGGCCTGACTTACTCGGTTACAGACATCGAAGTAACCAAGCCGATGCGCATCATCAATGGCACCATCAACGTGTTGTATGGCTCAGTCAAGGGTGGAATATGGGTACATGATACCCATGATGTCCGCGTTGACAATGTTAATACAAATGTAGATTATTTAAATAAAAGTTTATACACAGCCGAAAACGTATCAGGAGTTATATTCGAAAACTGTACTAACGTCACCGCCACAAATATTAATGCAATTGGTTCGAAATGTGATACATACTTACCTACAGGCTCATGGGGTTGTCCTATTCATGCATACCAGTGCGATGGCGTTGTTTTGCACAATTGTAAAGGAAGCCATTCTGATAAAGAAGGAATCATGACGCGTTTGTGTGATAACGTGAAGATGGGCATGATCCATGCAGAGGATTGCGGATACTCAGGCGTTGGTACATCAGGTGGTAATGGGCTTATCGCATGTAATATATGGTCATATCGTTCAGGGAAAACTAATTGTTCTTTCAATAGTACAAATTTTGTAATTGCAGGTATTTATTCAGAAGGGAATCTTGATGAAGGTGGTGTTTGTCTTGGACACAACCATGAAGTAGCTCAATACACAGGAAGCGGAACGGCATCGGGGATTACAATTATCAACTCAGCAAAGAGTGGATTAGTAGTTGGTAAGCACAAAAATATTACTCTTGATGGTGTAACTGTTGATACTTGTGGAACGGTTGCAGCAGGGGCAGGGATAGTGATTAATGATGCAATGGAAGGTAATTGCAATGTCCTGATTGGTAACATCAACCTAAAAAATATAACAGGCACTGGGATTAATTATCTCTACAATGGGAATACGAATTTAACTATTGATGGTGGTGTTATACAGGGCTGCACGCTAAATGCAATCCAAGCTCAGCACAATGGTTTTACTAATATAAAAAATGTTACTTTCAGGGGTAATGCTTATGACATAGCCGTGTTCCCATACGCTTCTGACGGCACTCAAAAAATGACTGCTTTGAACGTTCAAAACTGTGATATGGAATTCACTACCAACTGGAACGTTGTTTTCCGTGGTATTCAGCATGTTAAGTTTGACGGCATAGCAGCGCTTGGTTTCAATTCTGGAAACACATCAACTATGGCATCTATCAGGTGCGATACGATTGTCGGAAGCACATTCGAACTGCCAGATTCTATCGAGTTCAACAACAGTCGTTTTAATGGCGCTGTAGGTTCCGGCGTTTCGGCAACTATTGTGATTGGCGATGATGGCCTTACTACTACTGGTAAAAGACTGAAAGTAAATGGATGTCATTTCGGAGATACCACCAAAAAACCAATTCAATACACCGCCGCAAGGATGGCAATGCAGTGGGGGAGAAATACAAGGGGAACTGACACCGGACTGCAAACGGTGAGCATACCATCATCAGGCTCTGTCGTTGTTAATAACAGCAACATCACCACTGAAGGTATGCCAGTCATGGTTGCTCGTGGAAACTCCGGATTCTATGTATCATCCTGGGCATTGGGAACTATGACTATAAATAATACTGGCGCTACTTCGATCAATCTGACGATACAGCACTAATACAAAGGCCGCTATGCGGCCTTTTGTTTTAGTATTGATGTAAATAGCTTTGTATTCTCAAAGAATTTTGCAGAAATATATGCTATGAGCATACTCACAGAAAAGCCAATTGCAGACATTGTTAACGCGTTATTAAGATTGTCCTGACTGTATTCCTGAGAGCATCCAAACACAAAGAGCAGTATTGGGAAGTGGATTATATAAAGCGTGTATGAGAAAGATGCCATAGACGGAAGGATTGAAAGCCGGATATCTCGCTCTATCACAACCTTCTGCAACAATGCCGCCATAAGCATACCAAGTGCAACGTTAACAAGGGTTAGATTTGAATTGGTGAAATTATCGTATATGATAAAAAGCCTGTAAAATGCATAAACCGTGGCACAAAGTAGTGCCAGGGAAGTTGCTAGTCGAGATGCTTTTATCACCCCGTCATGCATAAGGCATAGAATTGCACCCAAAACCCACACGATTGAGTAATAGAAGAATGGTGAGTTATTAGAAATTCCCACGTATCCAATCGCTAAACCTGCAATAATCAACTCCTTCCTACCGCTGAGTATCATCCCTGCTATAACGTAGTACCACACCTCAATTGACAGGCTCCAGAGTGGAGAGTTTGAAGCTGGCGACATATCACCTACAAACCCATTAGACATAATGGCAGACGGGAGATAGCCAAACAGTTCAACATTAAAGCCATATTTGTTTACCCATCCATTTGCTGTCGAAAGGCTTCCGTCACCAGAAATAAAAAAACTTTGAGAAAGAATGGTAAGAGCCGCAACAATAATGAATGAGAATATAAGCGGAGGATAAATTCTTGCGAATCTCTTTATTGCATAATCTGTTAAATCTAGCGACCCATTACGTGCAATGTTGCCAGTTATGGATTTTGTGATCAAAAATCCACTGAGCACAAAGAAAATCATTACACACGACTGGGCCAGAACAGCGAAAAATCTGTAATATTCAGGAAGGTGTTGATTAATGAAGAGCTGAGCACAGTGACAAATCACTACTATCACAGCCGCTAATCCACGCAATGTATCGAGGGATACTGATTGATTAGCTGTCAACCTCTTGTAATACAATGATTTCATATTGTTATCGAATGGGCAGTTAGTTTATCCCAATGATAATGCTATTTTTAGGAACTTGCACTTGATCCATGCCCACGAATGATAATACTGTATATGCACACAGTACATTTGTGAGGTGACTATGCCACGCACAGCAGACATACATACCGCCTTTGTCGCGGCTATACAGCTAAACCCAAAGGGCTACCAGTACCTTCGGACCGAGAGCTTCATCGAGAAGCTGCGTGAGTACAACTGGCACTTTACTAGGTCAGATGCCAATGCCTGGATAGAGCGTTACCAGCAAGACTTTGTGGATAAGACAACAGACCACAGCGATAACCGATACTGGATCCTGCGTAACATGGGGAGGGTGCAATAATGGGCTTTCCTTCACCAGCATCAGATTACGTTGAGCAACAATTATCTCCTGCTGTGCTGTGTAACATTGGAGCGGATAGCAGAGTGCTTGAGACAGATATTGGTTTTGCAGTTATCGAGCCGTGCGTGAAAACCTGCGAAGGAGATGTCCTTCTGATTCTGAGCGATGGACGCACGCAGTTTGCAAAGCTGATGGGTAAAGCGCTCATTACGGATGATGGGGAGGCAATAGAAGGAGCTGCGCTTGCAGATGTGGAGGTGCTTGGAGTGGCGACGTTCTTCATCAACCGAGTAAGGGAAGATGACTCCCCGGTGATGTGATGGGGCATGGATGGGACATAAAACAGCACTCGCTCTAAGGTGAACTTAGACGACTGATGTTTTCGACAACTGCAACCATTTGTTATTTGGAGCGCTCTTGGACGATCTTTGTCGATTATGAAAAATATATGCTCATGTGATGGGGATGCAGGTCTAAGACCTGGACGATCTTCGCTGGCAGCCTTAGCGCTTTAATGCCACAATATTTTTTTCTTCGAATGCAGGAAAGATGATGAAAAAAATAGCAATTGCTGGCGCGCTGCTGGCACTCACCGGGTGCGTACAGGTAGATAGCTACAAGGATGTGATTAAACATCCTGTTCCGGCACATCTGGCGGGATACTGGCAGTCAAAAGGGCCGCAGAGCAAAATGGTCAGCCCGGAGGCGATTGCCACGCTGGTGGTGACGGAGGAGGGCGATACGCTGGACTGCCGTCAATGGCAGCGCGTAATTGCCGTGCCGGGTAAAATCATGCTGCGTTCAGACAGCTATTACAACGTAACCAGCAAGCTGGATATCTACCCGCTGGAGCGCGATGGCTCGGTGCTGGAGTATGATGGCATGGAGCTGCAGAAGGTCGATCGCCCAACGGTTGAATGTGCCGATTACCTGAGCAAAAATCCGCTGGAGAGTAAGCTACCGTAGCCGTTTTTGGTGTTTGCACCCTCTCCCTGTGGGAGAGGGCCGGGGTGAGGGCATCTGGCCGCACTCTTCAAATACTACAATGCATCCTCAATCACCCACACGCTCACGCTTCCGCCTTTGCAGGTAAATGTCCCTTCGCCATCCGCTGCGGTGGTGACCGTTTCTTCACGATTGCCGAGAAAATCACGCCAGGTTTTGTTCCCGTAGTTTTCCCCAAGGCAGATTACCTTCTCGCCATCATCACCGTTGGACATCACCACCACGCAACCGGGATCCTCTTCCGTGCCACTGCGGCTGAATGCGATGCAGTTAGGGTGGTCAAAAAACAGCGTCTGCACGCCGTGGGCAAAGCGCTGACGGGCGAGGATCAGCTCGTGCAGTTGCTCAATCACCGGCATATCAATGTGGTAAGTTTCACCGTCTCCCCCGTTATCGTCATAGCTGGCGCCAAAGAGATCGGGATAAAACACGCTCGGCACGCCATTTTCCCGCAGCAGGATCAGCGCATACGCCAGCGGTTTAAACCAGGCTTCCACCGGGGCTTCAAGCGCCTGCAACGGCTGGGTGTCATGGTTGGCAACCAGCGTCACCGCATGGAACGGATCGGCCTCCACCAGCGTGCCGGTGAAAATCAGGCTCATGTCGTAGTCCCGCCCCTGACGCGAGGCCTCGTGGAATTTCATCTGCAGGGGGGCATCAAACAGCATTGTTTTACCCTCGACCTGATTAATATAGGCCTGCAGTTTATCCACCTCGTGCGACCAGTATTCCGCGACGATAAACAGCGGCTGCGTCGCCACTTCCTGAACGTGTTCAATCCACTCCTTATAGAACCAGGCGGGGATGTGTTTGACCGCATCCAGGCGGAATCCGTCGCAGCCGGTTTGTTCCATGACCCAGCGCGCCCAGTATTTGATCTCCTCCGTCACGGCATGGTTACGGAAATCGATATTTTCGCCCATCAGATAGTCGAAATTACCCATTTCGTCATCGACCTGATCGTTCCAGCCTTCGCCGGTGTAGTCATTGACGATTTTGAAGATGCCATCCTCATCGGGGTTTTCGATGTGGTCGATGCCGCTAAAGCATTTGTAATCCCAGACGAACTGCGAATACTGTCCGGCGCGGGCAGGGAAGGTGTAACGGGTCCAGGCTTCACACTCGATGATCTCATCATCGATTTGCGTTCGGTCCTGTTCGTTCACGCGCTGAACGCGAACGTGCTCTTTCTCATCGGCGCCCATTTTGTGGTTAACCACCACATCCAGCAGCACCGCGATGTTATTACTTTTGAGCGCATCAATGGCTTCCAGAAGCTGGGCTTTATCACCGTATTTGGTGGCAACACTGCCTTTCTGGTCAAACTCGCCGAGATCAAACAGATCGTAAGAATCATACCCGACCGAGTAACCGCCCGATGCGCCTTTATAGGCTGGCGGCAGCCAGATCATATTGATGCCGATTTCGTTAAGATTGGGGGCTAATGCCGTGACCTCTCGCCACAATTCACCGCCTGCAGGGTAATACCAGTGAAAGCATTGTAACAGGGTGGGGTTTTTCATCGTCCGTGCTCCAGAAGCCGTTTGGCTGACTTCTGGAGTATGGATGAAGAAATCATAATTGTGTGTCGCGGGTCAAACTTTCTGGATAAAGAATATTCCCTGACAGCTTTCCATAGGTTGATGTGATGGATTGCTGTTTACCGGTTTGATCAATGAGGCTGCGCAGTTCGTCCATGCGTGTGGCAAGCAGCATTTTGAGCTCGGTCTCGTTTTGCAGAACCTTCTCGAGTAGAAAACGTGCCTGCTCAATCTGGGACGGATGTGCCTCCGAAATAGGGTTTTTGGAGATATTCTCTACCAGCTGAACATAAGATATCTCAAGGGTAATGAGCTCGTCCCAGAGACCGGAACGAGCATGTTTTAACATGGTAAGGCTGAGGTTATAGAGGGCCTGCCAGTTATCAAGAGCGGACGCTGGATTATTCATCAATAGATATCCTGAGAAGAAGGACCATTGGGACCAATTTGTTTCCACGCATCCGCAATGTTATTGAGCAGCGCTTCGACCTCTACAATCGCCTCCACGTCGTTACGCAGATTTGCATGCAACAAACGTCTGACCATGTACTCGTACAGCGCAGCAAGGTTGCCCGGCAGTTCACTGTCGATCTCCATATTCAGACCGGCTTTTAACCCGTTATCGATAATATTGATCGCCTTCGATAAGGCTTCGCCTTTTTCGGTGATTTTACCTTCGTCCAGGAAAAGACGGGCGCGGACAAGGGCACTCAGTGCCCCGTCAAACAGCATTACGACAAGTTGATGCGGACTGGCACTCAGCACCGCGCTTTCCAGCCCGACCTGCTGATAAGCTCGGGCGCCATTTTGTGCATACATATACGTTCCTTACGACTAAGAACTGAACTGCTGTTTCAGGTAGGTGGCCGTGTTATTCAGTTTACTCATCATGGTATCAAGACTGTTGAACTGTGCTTTATAACGGGCCATCGTGGCTTCGATGCTCGCTTCCATTGCGTCGTAGCGCTTATCCAGGGTTTTCAACGTGCTGTTGATACCGTCAGTCGCGCTTTTGATGATCCCTTCTTTACCGGTGGTCGTGCTCAGCATGGCGGTCAGGGTATTGCCCATCTGCGTGGCCAGACCGGTTGTTTTGCCATCGCCAATAAAGTAGGCCTGCACCGCTTCCGGGCTGTCGGTGAGCGCTTTTGTCAGTTTGGCATCGTCGATTTTCAGGTTACCCATTGAGCCGTCAGCGCCCACGGTAGGATCCTGGGTGATACCGAGCTGGGCCATGATCGCGTAGGAGCCAGACTGGACCACGGTCAACATATCGCGCAGCTGTGACTGCACAGAACGCACGGTGTTGTCACCCAGCAGCGCGCCGTTGCTGGCGGACTGATCGGCACCGGCTTCCACCTTCACATACTTGGTGATGCTGGCGATGGTCGACTGCAGGGAGTTGTAGGCGGTAACCCAATCCGTGACGGCTTTTTTGGTGGCATCGGTAGAGCGGGTGACATCTAAATTTTCGCTCTTGGTGCTTTCTGCCTTCAGGGTGAGGGTTACGCCCGGCAGCGCGTCATTAATTGTGTTGGTCGAACGCTCAATGTCGATGTCGTTGATGGTAACCAACGCATTTTGTGACGCGGTTTGCTGATTCATCGCGCCGGTATTCGTGGATGAGTCGTAGCTGATAATGCCTTTTAAGGTGTCGTCACCGGTCACTGTCACCGTCATGTCATTGGCCGTGCCGGTGGTTTTCGAGGACAGCATCAGGGTGTACTCGTTGTCCTTCGACTTCACTACCGTTGCCGTGACGTTGCCGTTAGCCTTGTTAATCGCGCTGGCAATACCGTTCAGGCTGGTGTCGCCGTCAGCAAGATCGACGGTCAGCGGTTTGGTGGTGCCTGGCTGGCTGATGGTGATGGTACGCGTGGTACCGGTAGTCGCTCCCAGCTGCGCGGTGGCACTGGTCTGGACGGCAGAGGTTAATACCTGAGCTTTCGCCAGCGATTTAACCTGTACGCTATAGGAACCAACCGCTGCACCGGCCGTGGTCGTGGCGCTGAAGGCGGTGTTGGTTGAGCCAATAGACGCCGCGTTCCAGGTGTCCGTTTTTCCCAGGGCTGCAGTGGCGGTATTCAGCGACGTCATTGCACTTTGCAGCTTACTGAACGCGCTCAGCTGGGCATTATAGGACGTCTGCTGATTGGTGATGGTGTTCAGCTTGGTTTTTTCAGCCGTTTCGAGGTTGTTATACAGTGTTGCCAGATCCAGACCTGAACCTACGCCCAGACTCGTAATAGTCGCGCCTGAAGAGAGAGTGATTGAGCTACTCGCCATTTTTTTATTTCCTTTAGCCAATGGTAGTTTCAGGTAGTTATCGGCGACTTATGCAGATAGTTTACGTTTCAGGTAAAAAAATTATCGGCTGAATAGCGCTCAACCTTACGGCCATATAGCACTATTGGCGCGTGAGAGACATATATAAAAGAAAAACGCGGGAAGAATAAAATGTGAAAACGTTTCCTGAAAAATAGCGTTTCTGATGGCGCTCTGAGTAGACTTTAATAACTATAAATTTATTAAAATCAATTGGTTAATAATTTTTTGACGAAATTTCTAAAGTCTTATTCAGACCCGTCGATAACTTTCATGACGGTGAGAGACGCCGTGAGTGTTAAGGCACCGACCCTAGAAACCATTTTTGAAGGAATTAAATTATGGCAGTTATCAATACTAACCTGTTGTCCCTGACCACTCAGAACAACCTGAACAAATCTCAGTCTTCTCTGGGCACTGCTATCGAGCGTCTGTCCTCTGGTCTGCGTATCAACAGCGCGAAAGATGACGCTGCTGGCCAGGCGATTGCTAACCGCATGACCTCCCAGGTTAAAGGTATGACCCAGGCGGCGCGTAACGCCAACGACGGTATCTCCCTGGTTCAGACTGCTGAAGGTAACCTGAACGAAATCAACACCAACTTACAGCGTATTCGTGAGCTGTCTGTTCAGGCTGCTACCGACACTAACGGTTCTTCTGACCTGACTTCTATCAACACTGAAATCAAACAGCGTCTGGCTGAAATCGACCGTATCGCGGGCGCAGCTAACTTCAACGGTAAGAAACTGCTGGACGGTTCCGTATCTACCGCGCTGAAAATTCAGGTTGGTGCAGGTACTTCTTCTAACGACACCATCTCCATCGACAGCAACGCGCTGATCAACGCCACCTCTGGTACCCTGAGCGCTGGCCTGAGCACTGCAATCTCTGATAACGCCTCTGCACAGGCTGTTATCTCTGCTGCTGACGCTGCAATCGCGAAAATCGATACCGCGCGTTCTAACATGGGTGCGATTCAGAACCGTTTCGAATCTACCATCAACAACCTGAACAACTCTATCAACAACCTGTCTGCTGCTCAGTCCCGTATCCAGGACGCTGACTACGCTACCGAAGTTTCCAACATGTCTCGCGCGCAGATCCTGCAGCAGGCTGGTACTTCTGTACTGTCTCAGGCAAACCAGGTTCCACAGGCAATGCTGTCTCTGCTGCGTTAATCGCCGCGCCTGTTTCACAAAAGGTTGCTGGAAACAGCAACCTTTTTTTTTGCCCGTCAGACAATCTCCGAAATAAGCCATTATTCCCGGGGGTGTTCCTTCCATTATCCCGGATATTCCCTTGTACGATGGGTAAGAATCGCAATCTTACTAAGAGAATCGGGATGAACAAGTTCGAGCGTACACGATCGCTGCATCAGTTTTACCGTGACGAATTTTCACGGTTAATTTTCCTGCCGGAAACGGATGCATTGCCTGCGCATATCGTTACCGAAATCCTGCATTATAAAAATTCCGATATTGCCACGCTCGAACCCCAGATCATGGAAGCCATGACCGATCTGGATGCAGACAAAGAACTCGCCGTGAAGCGCATGCTGTGCGCGATTGCTGCTGCAAACGCCGCGTTTGATTTTAAAAATGAAGGGAAGCCCACGCCATTTTCAAAAGAGATGAGCGACACCATTACCGGCTGGGTGGTAGAGGCGCTTCAACACGACAACAGCATTAATCTACTGGTGGCGGGTATTCAGGTCTTCTTCCGCATTAACGAAATTGACGCCGCCTTATTCCTGATTTCTAACTACTACGCGGTGGTGAGTCCATCCCCAACCGTGATGAAAATATTGTTGTTGGTTTGTCTGATGGAAGATGATTTTAATCAGATGCAGACGCTTATCCAGCAGCTGACCGCCAATCCTGAACATATTGGTGAAGACGCGTTAACGATGCTGATGATCGTCACGGGCATTCATAAGCTGGGTGGCTGTCCCGAATCGTTCATCGATTTTTCCGCCCTGAAAATGCCTGATTATGAGCCTGATTTTTCGCACTACGAGTGGCTTCTTCCGGCGGAAGAAAACGGAAAAACCACGGTTCTGGTGGCGTGCGACAAACGTTATTACTTCGATCATGCCCTGACGCTGTTAGGGTCTGTCTACTACACCAACGGCGATGGGCTTAACGTTCACCTGCATCTTTATAACCCGGATGATGAGACAAAGGCGCACGTTAATGCCCTGCACCAGCGTTTTCCGGGCATGGTGATATCCGCGACGGCCGAAACCATTACACCTGTTTTTGGTATCAACGTCTGGTACGCCTCAAGACGCTTTGTCTTCCTTAGCTATGCGCTGAGCGTATTCACGTCACCGATCATGGTGCTTGATGCGGATTGTCTGGTGCGTAAGAACTGGTCGGATATTGAGCCACATCTCCCGAAGAGTGAGATTGTCCTCTCTTACAGCAACGGCGCGCCGCCGTGGGAGCAGGTGCCTGCGGGCTTTGTTTATACGGTCCCTGGCACGCTTTCGCGTAAATACCTTTCGCTTGTCGCCACCTTTATTGACTGGAACTTACGTCGCGGTAATGCGGAGTGGTTCCTTGATCAGGTCGCGCTGTCGGTCTCTCTGGATGCCCTTCCGGCGATAGAACAGATGGCCATTCATCGCGAGCCGCTGGAGAAACTGATCGACATTCGCTACACCGACGACACGTTCAGCTGGACCGTGACCACGCAAAAATCAGGCGGCGAAGCGTACCAGAACTATAAAGCTGCGATGCAACAAACCTATTTTGGCTAACCACTGAACTCATGGAACTTTCTCTGTATGTTGTATCCAGATAATCGATTCACGCTATCCAGTCTGCAGGCTGCCGCTGCCCTGTATCAGTTTCCTGCCGGGGCGCCTGAGAATGCGCGCGTCCTGGATTTAGGCTGCGGACAGGGAGATGTGTTGTTATCCGCTGCGCTGGCCTGGCCGGATTGTGTCGGGATAGGGATTGATAGTAACGAAGAGGCTGTTTCAGCGGGGCAGAGGCAGGCGCAGCGTCTGGGTATCGCCAATATCGAACTGGTTGCGGCGGGTCTTAACGATGTGTTGAGCGTGTCGCCGGGTGAGTTCGATTACATTCTGATCCGCGGGGACTTTATTCCTGCTGGCATGCCAGAGCGTAACGCGCTGTTGCAGTGGTGTCGCCGTCATTTGGCGGCGCGCGGCATGATTGCCATTCATCAAACCTTTACCCCGCCTGAGTCCGCGGCGCAATATGTCCAGGATGCGCTGGCTTTCCATGCACGTCTGGCGGGCCGGCCAGAAGAGCAGGTGGCGTTTGCTCGCGGCATGCTCAGCTATCTGGCCATGACTCAGCCGGAAGGTGAGATCAAACACCATGTGCTCACGATGGAGCACGTTGACGACGCCACTCTTAGTGAGATGCTGGCAAGCGCCACCCATACCTCCGGTCAGTTTATTCACTTCAACGATAGCCTTTCCGCCTGCGGGTTACGCTACGTGGGAGATGCGCTGCCGCAGTACGAAACGGGTGAAAGCGTTAGCGAGCAAATTCATCAGCTGCACGCTCTGGTCTCATCCGGACAGACGTCGATTGCCGCGCAGCAATATCTCGATTTTGCCGTCAACCGTCGCGAGCGCGTCAGCCTGCTTTCCCGTGATGATGCCGTCAACGCGGCGGCGCTGGATTTTACCCGCCTGAACACGCTGCACTGGGCCGGTGATTTCAGGCGTTACCGCAACGAACGGGGTGAGATTGTTAATGCTCACACCAACGCGGAAGGGAAGTTTTTCTCAACGCTTAATACCACGACCCTGCACATTCTCGATCTGCTTGGCGGCGCATGGCCGCTGAGCCTGTCGTTTGAACAGCTGGTGTTCAACACCCGTCTTCCTGAAAAGGAGGAGGATGTCGCCCAGCAGGTACTTGAGTCACTGAAAGATCTGTTTCTCAATCAAATTCCGGGACTCTACTGGGCCGGTTCACCAGGGCCATACAATGTTCAGCCGGAACGTGAACTTGCCTTCATTTCACCTCTTCAGGCAGGCGATGACGCCGACGTCACGTTTAATCTGTGGGGCGCGCGCGTCACGCTTAGTCAGGAAGAGCGTGAATTTGCACTTGCAGGCATGGATGTCAATCAGGCCAAAAGCAGCGAACTTTTTTCAGCACTGAAAGCGAAAGGTCTGTTGAAAGGCTCCCCTGAAGCGTGGCGCAGAGCACAGCAGCATTATTTACGCCCGGGGGATGTCGACTATCTCAAACATAGCATCGATACGCTGTTGCTGCTTAACGTCGGGTCGCAGCAGGGCGGTTTACTGGCTGACGGACAGGTAATGGCAGGGGAGAAGGATGAACAGGATCCTGCTATCGATGTCATCTACAAAAACGTCAACGCCCTGATTGCTGCGGGGCTGGCTAAAGACGCGCGCGATTATATCCGGGGACAGATTGAAAACGATCCCCATAACCTGCATATGCTTCGCTGCTATTCCCGCGCCAGCCTGCTGATGGGGGACTGGGATGAGGCCTTATCGGCACTCGGTCAACTGATGAGCCGCTACTCTGCCGGGCAGGATATCTGGTTCGACCTGGCCACCGTGCTGCAGAAAAAGGGTGAGTTGCATTATTCAGCCCGCATCCTCCAGGCGCTGCTGCGGTTGAATAAAAATAACGCGTCATTCTGGAATACGCTGGCGGTGGTGTATCACTCGCGCCGCAACATGGCCATGGCTGAACGCTGTGCCAGAGAGTCTTTGCGCTATAACGCCACGAACCCGCTGCATCTCGCGATGATGGGCATCATTCTGAGTGATAACCAGAAACTGACGGAAGCACGCTATTTCCTTGAGAAATCGCTCGAGTTTGCGCCGGGTGATTTTGACTGTTTCACCAGCTTGCTGTTTGTTCTGACCCACGATTTTTCCGTCTCGCCGGAGGTGCTCTTCGAGCGCCATCTTGCTTATGGCGAGCTGGTGAGCGCATGGGCGAAAAAATTCGACCTGGCGCTGCCGTGGCAGGGTAGCAAGGATCCTGAGCGGCCGCTGCGCGTCGGCTTTGTCTCCGGCGATTTCCGCAACCACCCGGTAAGCCGTTTCCTGCGGCCGTTCTGGGATGGTATGGACCGGGAACAGTTCTCCCTCTACGGCTATAGCACGCTCGATAAAGATGATGCCGTCACGGAGCACTTCCGCAACACCTCGACGAAGTGGTTATCCGTTACCGATCTCGATAACGTTGAGCTGGCAAAACAGATCCACAGTGACGGGATCGATATTCTTTTTGACCTCTCGGGCCATACCACCGGAACGCGGTTACCTGCGTTTGCCTTTAAGCCTGCGCCAGTGCAAATCACCTGGCTGGGCTACCCGGGCACAACCGGGATGACGCAGATGG
Organism: Enterobacter cloacae complex sp. SHL021; assembly: GCF_049237765.1. Lineage (NCBI taxonomy): Bacteria > Pseudomonadati > Pseudomonadota > Gammaproteobacteria > Enterobacterales > Enterobacteriaceae > Enterobacter > Enterobacter cloacae complex sp. SHL021. The sequence continues at coordinate 16,657 of NZ_JBMKJG010000011.1, forward strand.
ATTACCGCATTATCAGTACCGGGTTTGTCAGAAATGCGGCGATAGACGCGCAGTTCACGGAGAAGCTGATTGCAATCCCGCTTGATAACTTCTTCGAGCCGGATGCGTCCAGTCCTGACGTCAATACGCTGCCAGCCCTGACGAACGGCTGGTTTACCTACGGTAGCTTTAACCGTCCTAAAAAATTGAACGATCGGGTCTTCGCGCTGTGGGCGCGCATTCTCCAGCATAACGCCACGTCACGGCTGCTGATTGGTTTTATGGATGATGACGCGATGATCGCCCGCTACCGCAAGAAGCTCAATGCGCTGGGCGTGGCGGATGAACAGCTCATCTTCCGTAAAACCACGGGAATGGAGGCCTACCTGCAGATGCATCACGAGGTGGACATGCTCCTTGACTCCTTCCCATACAACGGAGGCACCACCACCAGCCATGGCATCTGGATGGGCGTCCCGACGCTCACCCTGGCAGGGGCGACCTATCCTGCCCGTCAGGGGCTGGAGATTATGCATATCTACGGGCTGGATGAATTTGTTGCGGAAAGTCAGCAGGACTATTTCGATAAAGCCGTGCGCTGGCAAACCCAACTGGAAACCCTTAACGCCTTGCGCCAGAACATGCGGAGCACGATCCCGACGCAGGGGCAGAGCAATGTGGCGATTCCTTTCCAGCAGGCCCTACGTCAGGCCTGGCGTAAATGGTGTGCTGACGAAGCACCTCACAGTTTCCGGGTAACAGGTACTGAGGATTAACTTATGAAAAATGTCTACGTTACCAGTCCACTTCTTCCGCCACTTGAGGAGTTTATCCCTTACCTGGAGACCTTGTGGGAAAGTAAAATTTTGACCAACAGCGGGCAATTCCATCAGCAACTGGAAGAGGCGCTGGCGGCCTATCTGGGCGTAAAGCATGTCTGCCTGTTCTCTAACGGCACGCTCGCGCTGCTGACGGCGCTGCAGACATTGCGTATTACGGGCGAAGTGATCACCACGCCATACTCCTTTGTCGCCACCTCTCACAGCCTGCTGTGGAATGATTTAACGCCGGTGTTTGCCGATATTGACCCTGTCACGTTTAATATCGATCCGGATCGCATTGAAGAACTGATTACGCCTAAAACAACGGCCATCATGCCGGTTCACTGCTACGGTATTCCGTGCGATATGGAACGCATCCAGAAGATTGCCGATACCTATGGGCTGAAGGTGATTTACGATGCGGCCCACTGTTTCGGCGTCAAACAGGATAACGCCAGCATTCTCAATTATGGCGATCTCTCCGTGCTGAGCTTCCACGCCACGAAGGTATTTAATACCTTCGAAGGGGGCGCCATTATTTGCCACGACGCCAAAACCAAACAGCGCATCGATTATCTTAAAAACTTTGGCTTTGCCGATGAAACCATCGTGATGGCGCCGGGTATTAACGCCAAGATGAATGAAGTGCAGGCGGCCATGGGACTGCTGCAATTAAAGTATATTGACGGTGCGCTGCAGGAACGTGCGGTGATTTATCAGCGTTACGTTGAACTGCTCGATGCCGCGCTTCCGGCGCTGGAATACATTAAACCGGCCAGTAATATTGAATGGAATTACTCTTACTTCCCGGTACTTATTCGCGCAGATTCGGCGGTCAGCCGGGATGCGATTTATGCGGAATTACGTAAGCATAATATCTATGCCCGCCGTTATTTCTATCCGCTTATCAGCGCCTTCCCGATGTATCGTCACTTCCCGACGGCGAATGTACAACATCTCCCGGTTGCCGATGAAATTTCTCATGCGGTGCTTTGCCTGCCTATCTATCCCGGACTGCCGGTGGCCGATCAGCGTCGTATTATTGAGATTATTCAGGGCTTGTTTATCGATGCTGCTCATGCGGCAGAGCCAGCGCTGGTAGTCAATGGATAGGAAAGGAACCCGATGAAGCTGGCGATCATGCAACCCTATTTTTTCCCGTATTGCGGCTATTTTCAGCTCATGGCGGCCGTTGATGCTTTCGTGGTGTATGACAACATCAAATACACGAAAAAAGGGTGGATTAACCGTAACCGTATTCAGGTTCGCGGTGCGGAGTCGTTAATCTCGCTGCCGCTAAAAAAAGACTCGGACTTTCTGGATATCAGGGAGCGGCAGCTCTCAGCCGCATTTGACCGCAACAAGCTGTGCAATCAGATAATCGGGGCGTATCGCCACGCCCCCTCATTTTCTGCGGTAATGCCGGTTGTTGAGGAGATTATTCAGAACCCGGACGATAACCTGTTTAATTATCTGTGGCAGGGGCTGAACCGGCTGCGGGACTTTTTTGGCTTCTCCTGCGAGCTGATTGTCTCGTCCTCATTACCGGCGAATCACGCGTTAAAGTCTCAGGATCGCGTCATCGATATTTGTCAGGTGATGAACGCCCGTACGTATATTAATCCTCCGGGGGGCATGGCGCTCTATTCCCGGGAGGATTTTGTCGACCGCGGGCTTGAGCTGAAATTTATCCAGCCGCAGCCGTGGCACTACCCGCATTCTGACGCGGCGTTTATTCCGTGGCTGTCGATTATTGACGTCATGATGTTTAACCCTCGCAATGAGGTGGTTCGTCGCCTCCAGCATGGTTATGAGTTAATTTAATATGTTTACATGGAAAAAATTGGGTAAGGTCTTTACCCCGCAGGAAGTGACCCATCTCCCCTGGCTTAAAGAGTTTGCGCAGGCCCCTGCGACGCTGATCTTTGATGATTTCGTACGCGTCTATTTCTCCTGCCGTCCACCCGCCGATGAACAGGGAAAATATGTCAGCTACTCCGCCTGGGTCGATTTGGCACGTGACGATCTCTTCCACGTGTTGCGCGTCGCCCGCGAACCGATTCTCCCGTTGGGCGGATACGGAGAGTTCGACGAATTTGGAACCTATCCCGTCTCCGTAATGCGCGATAACGATGTGGTAAAAGCCTGGTATGCAGGCTGGACCCGCTGCGAATCGGTGCCGTTTAACGTGGCGATTGGCATGGCGGTGAGCCATGACCAGGGGGAAACCTTTGTTAAAGCGGGCCCGGGACCGGCAATTGGCTACTCACCGGATGAGCCGTTTGTGATGAGTGGGCCAAAAATTCGTAGATTCAATAACCAGTGGCAGCTTTTTTATATCGCCGGGCGCAAATGGAAGTGGGTGGATGGCCGCGCAGAGCCGGTCTACAAGATCCGCATGGCGACCTCAGACGATGGCATCAACTGGACGAAGCTGAATAAAGATCTGATCCCCAGCCGTATCGAAGAGGACGAGGCGCAGGCCAGCCCGGATGTCTTTTACGCCAACGGCAAATACCATATGTTCTTTTGCTACCGCTACAGCGCCCATTATCGCGGAAAGCAGAACGGTTACCGCATCGGCTACGCGTGGAGTCTGGATATGATCACGTGGCATCGGGATGACAGTAAAGCTGGCATTGATGTGTCTGCCTCCGGGTGGGATGCCGAGATGATCAGCTACCCCCACGTATTTGAACTGGATGGCACTATTTACATGGCTTATCTGGGGGATCAGGTGGGCCGCTATGGCTTTGGCCTGGCACAACTTGAGGGCAAATTATGCTAACCCTGAACTGGCGTAAGCACGGACTTATCTATTCGCCGTCACAGTTTCCTCCTCTGGCAAATGGGGTGGGGTTTGCTCAGTCTCCGCAAGCGCTGGTGTTTGATGACTTTGTCCGTATCTACTTCTCCACGCGTGAGCAAGAAAAGCACTCAGCAAAGTTCATCAGCCGCGTCTGCTATGTGGATATGGATAAATCTCTGCGGGAGGTGCTTCGCATCAGTCCCGAGCCGGTGCTTGCTCCTGCTGAACTGGGCACATTCGACGAGCACGGTATTTTCCCCTGCAACGTTCTGCGTCACGACGGCAAAATCATGGCCTGGACAACCGGGTGGAACCGTCGCGTTTCGGTCTCGGTTGATACGGCCATTGGTCTGGCAGTAAGCACAGACAATGGCGAACACTTCACCCGTGTCGGTACCGGGCCGGTGATGGGCCCCTCATTGCACGAGCCACACTTAGTGGGTGATGCCTTTGTCATCCATACCCGTGAACGTTTCCACATGTGGTACATCTTTGGCACGGGCTGGAAAAAGCGCACGCCGGAATCGGTGCCGGATCGCATTTATAAAATTGCCCATGCGGAATCAGACGATGGCATCAACTGGCAGCGTGACAGCCAGCAAATCATTCCTTCGGTGCTGGGGGAAGACGAATGCCAGGCGCTGCCGACGGTGATTGAAATCAATGGGCGGTATCATATGGTCTTTTGCTTCCGGGAGTGTTTCGACTTCCGTACTGGGCAGGGGCGCGGTTATCGTCTGGGCTATGCCTGGTCTGATGATTTACACCACTGGCATCGTGATGATAGCCAGATGGCGTCGCTCGCGTCCGTGGATGACTGGGACAGCGAAATGCAGTGCTATCCCCATCTTTTCCGCTGCGATGAAAAAGTCTACTTGCTTTATAACGGTAATGCGTTTGGCAAAGCGGGCTTCGGCCTTGCGGAACTGGTGTTATGAATCGCTGGGTGTTTTGTCAAAACCGCGCCTCTCGTGAGGAGATAGTCGAACATTTTAACCGGTGTGACCCGCTATTTATTGCGTCAATCAGCGAAAGAATAGCGTTACAGGACTATGCCCAAAAAATAGTGGCGCGGGCATGGCGAAGCGAAGCCTGGCAAAACAACACGCTCACCGGACTGGTGGCTGCCTATTATAACGCGCAGCGTCAGCAGGGATTTATTACGAATGTTTCCGTTTTGCCGGACGCTCAGCATTGCGGCATGGGTAGTCAGCTGTTAATTCAAAGCATTGCACATTTACACTCCCAGGGTGTGACTGAAATTAATCTTGAAGTCGATAAGAATAACGTGTCGGCACAACGTTTATATCTAAAGCATGGTTTTACCTTTGGAATAGCAAACGGTTCAAAGATAACCATGACTTTACAGAGAGAGAAAACAACATGACCCTTCGTGATTACAATCTGGAAATCAAGGATACTGCCGATCATCAGTACGCCTATAACTTTGATTTTGATGTGATGCACCCTTTTATGATTCGTGCGTTCACACCGTTCTTTAAGCCGGGTAATTTACTTGAACTGGGTAGTTTTAAAGGTGATTTCACCGCACGCCTGGCTGAAAAATTTAACGCCATCACCTGCGTGGAAGCTTCCGAAGAGGCGATGACCATCGCCCGTGAGCGCCTGGGAAAAAATGTCTCGTTTGTCCATTCCCGCTTTGAGGATGTTCAACTTCCTGAGCGTTATGACAATATTGTTCTCACCCATGTGCTGGAGCATATTGACGATCCCGTTAACCTCTTAAAACGCATTAATGATGAATGGCTAACGGATGACGGACACCTTTTTCTGGTGTGTCCCAATGCGCATGCCGCTTCCCGACAGATTGCGGTTAAAATGGGATTAATCTCGCATAATAGTGCGGTGACAGAGGCCGAGTTTCTCCATGGCCATCGTTGCACTTATTCTCTGGATACGCTTGAGAGAGATGCCCGTCTTGCCGGACTGAATGTGGTTTATCGCACAGGTATTTTTTTCAAAGCGCTGGCTAATTTCCAGTGGGATAAACTTTTACAGACGGATATCATCTCGACGCAATATCTTGAGGGCTGCTACGAGTTAGGCCATCAATACCCTGATTTATGTTCAAGCATATTCTTGCTGTGTAAAAAAGGCTGACGTTATTCCTGCTGCAGGATGCATGTTATCCCGACATGCATCGGTAACCCCCAAATAACCCCTTATTTTACCCACTATTCATCCAATTGAACGCCCTGCAGAATCGGATAATCATGCCGATAACTCAACTAACGCAGGGCTGTTTATCGTGAATTCACTCTATACCGCTGAAGGTGTAATGGATAAACACTCGCTGTGGCAGCGTTATGTCCCGCTGGTGCGTCACGAAGCATTGCGCCTCCAGGTGCGTTTGCCGGCGAGCGTGGAACTGGACGATCTGCTACAGGCGGGCGGTATCGGGTTATTGAATGCAGTTGACCGATACGACGCTCTGCAAGGAACGGCATTTACCACTTACGCAGTTCAGCGTATTCGTGGTGCGATGCTGGACGAGCTGCGCAGCCGGGACTGGGTGCCGCGCAGTGTTCGCCGCAACGCGCGCGAAGTGGCGCATGCGATGGGGCAGCTGGAACAGGAACTGGGACGCAACGCGACGGAAACGGAAGTGGCGGAACGGCTTGGTATTCCTGTTGAAGAGTATCGTCAGATGTTGCTCGATACCAATAATAGCCAACTCTTCTCTTATGACGAGTGGCGCGAAGAGCATGGCGATAGCATCGAGCTGGTGACGGATGAGCATCAGCAAGAAAACCCGTTACACCATTTAATGGAAGGTAATTTACGCCAGCGCGTGATGGAAGCCATTGAAGCTTTGCCAGAGCGCGAACAGCTGGTGTTAACCCTCTATTATCAGGAAGAGCTTAATCTCAAAGAGATTGGCGCTGTTCTGGAAGTGGGAGAGTCGCGGGTAAGCCAGTTGCACAGCCAGGCCATTAAACGCTTACGAACCAAGCTGGGTAAGTTATAGGTGATTGATTCACCTGAAAAATGCCGCACAACGTATTGACAACCAGGAGTTATCATGACGGTGCAGCAATCTAAAAGACGGCCTTTAAGCCGCTACCTGAAAGACTTTAAACACAGCCAGACGCATTGCGCCCACTGTAACAAGTTACTCGATCGTATCACGCTGGTTCGTCGTGGCGAAATCGTCAACAAAATTGCGATTTCTCGTCTCGACACGTTGATGGACGAAGCCGCGTGGCTCGAAGAGCAGAAAGAGTGGGTGGCGCTTTGCCGTTTCTGTGGCGATCTCCACTGCAAAGAGCAAAGCGACTTCTTCGATATTATCGGTTTCAAACAGTTCCTGTTTGAACAGACCGAGATGAGCCACGGGACCGTTCGCGAATACGTGGTTCGCCTGCGTCGCCTGGGACAGCATCTGACCGTGAATAATATTTCCCGCGATCTGCTCAAGACCGGCTACCTGGATGAAAACCTGGAGCCGTGGCTGCCTGCGACCAGTACCAATAACTACCGTATTGCGCTGCGCAAGTACGCACAATATAAGGTCCAAATGCCGGCGGCGGTAAAGCAGAAAGCCCACGCCGGGACAACTTCTGATATATATTAAAAAAGAATAAGATGTAGCGCAGTCGCCTTTGACCTTGCAGGCGATTTCTCTACACTACACAAAAATTCCACTATATCGGGGTACTTATGAAATTAGCACTTCTGGGTCGTCAGGCGCTGATGGGCGTTATGGCCGTTGCGCTGGTCGCGGGAATGAGCGTGAAAACCTTCGCCGCAGAGAACCTGCTTAACAAAGTGAAAGAGCGCGGTACGCTGTTGGTCGGGCTGGAAGGAACCTATCCTCCGTTCAGCTTCCAGGGTGATGACGGTAAACTGACCGGTTTCGAAGTGGAATTTGCAGAAGAACTGGCGAAACACCTTGGGGTGAAAGCGTCCCTGAAACCGACCAAATGGGACGGTATGCTGGCGTCGCTGGATTCCAAACGTATTGATGTGGTGATTAACCAGGTGACCATTTCTGACGAGCGTAAGAAGAAGTATGACTTCTCCACGCCGTACACCGTGTCCGGTATCCAGGCGCTGGTGAAGAAAGGCAACGAAGGCTCAATCAAAACGGCCGCGGATCTGAAAGGTAAAAAAGTCGGTGTCGGTCTGGGAACCAACTACGAAGAGTGGCTGCGCCAGAACGTTCAGGGTGTGGATATCCGCACCTATGATGATGACCCGACAAAATACCAGGATCTCCGCGTTGGCCGTATCGATGCCATCCTGGTTGACCGTCTGGCGGCACTGGATCTGGTGAAGAAAACCAACAACACCCTGGCGGTCGCCGGTGATGCGTTCTCTCGTCAGGAATCCGGGGTTGCTGTCCGTAAAGGTAACGAAGACCTGGTCAAGGCGATCGACTCCGCCATTGCGGATATGCAAAAAGACGGCAGCCTGAAAGCGCTTTCTGAGAAGTGGTTTGGGGCAGACGTCACCAAATAAGTCTTTGACGTTAAAAAAAGGCGCTTTTAAAAGCGCCTTTTTTATTTCTTACGCGTCTGCGTGCATAATGAAAAATATCACATTTTGTCTGAGTTACCGGAGAACCCATGTCACTACAGAATTTAACGCGCTTTCCCCGCCTGGAGTTTATCGGCGCGCCGACGCCGCTGGAGTATCTGCCGCGATTTTCTGACTATTTAGGACGCGATATTTTTATTAAGCGTGATGACGTGACGCCAATGGCGATGGGGGGCAATAAGCTGCGCAAACTGGAGTTTCTGGCGGCTGATGCGCTGCGTGAAGGGGCGGATACGCTCGTCACTGCAGGGGCGATTCAGTCCAACCACGTTCGCCAGACGGCGGCGGTGGCGGCAAAACTTGGGCTGCACTGCGTGGCGTTGCTGGAAAACCCAATCGGTACACGGGCAGAGAACTACCTGACCAACGGTAACCGTCTGCTGTTGGATCTCTTTAACGTGCAGGTTGAAATGGTCGATGCGTTGACCGACCCGACCGCACAGCTCGATGAGCTGGCCACACGCCTTGAAGCACAGGGCTTTCGTCCGTATGTCATTCCGGTGGGCGGCTCGAATGCGCTGGGTGCGCTGGGATATGTGGAAAGCGCGCTGGAGATTGCTCAGCAGTGCGAAGGGGCGGTGAGCCTCTCGTCAGTGGTGGTTGCCTCTGGCAGTGCAGGCACGCACGCGGGGCTGGCCGTCGGGCTGGAGCACCTGCTGCCCGACGTTGAGCTGATTGGTGTGACGGTATCGCGCAGCGTTGCGGATCAGAAACCCAAAGTGCTGAGCTTGCAGCAGGCGGTGGCAGAGCAGCTGGAGCTGAAGGCAAAGGCCGATATTCTGCTGTGGGACGACTATTTTGCGCCGGGTTACGGCACGCCGAACGAAGAGGGAATGGAAGCGGTTAAACTGCTGGCGCGCCTTGAGGGCATACTGCTGGATCCGGTCTATACAGGCAAAGCGATGGCCGGGCTTATTGATGGCATTGCGCAGAAACGCTTTAAGGATGAAGGGCCGATTTTATTTGTGCACACCGGCGGCGCGCCCGCGCTGTTTGCCTATCATCCTAATGTCTAAAAATCAGGTCGAAAAATAATAATGCAAGAAAGTATTCAACTGGTTATCGATTCGCTGCCGTTCCTGCTGAAAGGCGCGGTGTTCACCTTACAGCTCAGTATTGGTGGCATGTTCTTCGGCCTGGTCCTCGGGTTTGTGCTGGCCTTAATGCGTATGTCGTCCGTCTGGCCGGTGCGCTGGCTGGCTCGTTTTTATATCTCTGTGTTTCGCGGCACGCCGCTTATCGCGCAGCTCTTTATGATCTACTACGGTTTACCACAGTTCGGGATTGAACTGGACCCGATCCCGGCAGCGATGATTGGCCTGTCGCTTAATACGGCGGCGTATACCTCGGAAACCCTGCGTGCGGCAATTTCGTCGATTGATAAAGGGCAGTGGGAAGCCGCGGCCAGTATCGGTATGACACCGTGGCAAACCTTGCGCCGGGCCATTCTGCCGCAGGCGGCGCGGGTGGCGTTGCCGCCGCTCAGCAACAGCTTTATCAGCCTGGTGAAAGACACCTCGCTCGCGGCGACGATTCAGGTGCCGGAGCTGTTCCGTCAGGCGCAGCTTATCACCTCGCGCACGCTTGAAGTGTTTACCATGTATCTTGCTGCCTCGCTGATCTACTGGGTGATGGCGACGGTGCTGTCTGCCCTGCAAAACTATTTTGAAAACCAGCTTAACCGCCAGGAGCGTGATCCAAAATGAGTGCTATCGACGTTAAAAACCTGGTGAAGAAATTCCACGGGCAAACGGTGCTCCACGGGATCGATCTGGAGGTGGAGCAGGGTGAAGTGGTGGCGATTATCGGCCCGAGCGGCTCAGGAAAAACCACGCTGCTGCGCAGCATTAACCTGCTTGAACAGCCGGAGGGAGGCACCATTCGGGTTGGGGAGATCACCATTGATACCGGTAAATCCATCAGCCAGCAAAAAGGCCTGATCCGCCAGCTGCGCCAGCACGTGGGGTTTGTTTTCCAGAGCTTCAATCTGTTCCCGCACCGGACGGTGCTGGAGAACATTATTGAAGGTCCGGTGATTGTGAAAGGTGAACCAAAAGAGGAAGCCACGGCACGCGCGCGTGAACTGCTTGCCAAAGTGGGGCTGGCAGGAAAAGAGACCAGCTACCCGCGTCGTCTTTCGGGCGGGCAACAGCAGCGTGTGGCGATAGCCCGCGCGCTGGCAATGCGCCCGGATGTGATCCTCTTTGACGAACCCACTTCTGCGCTCGATCCTGAGCTGGTGGGCGAGGTGCTTAACACTATTCGACAGCTGGCACAGGAAAAACGCACCATGGTCATTGTGACTCACGAAATGAGCTTTGCCCGTGACGTCGCCGACCGGGCTATTTTCATGGATCAAGGACGGATTGTGGAGCAGGGGCCGGCAAAAAGTTTATTTGCCAACCCGCAACAGCCGCGAACCCGTCAATTCCTTGAAAAATTCCTTATGCAGTAGCATTTTTGCACGCATTTGCTCCAGATTTTTCTTCTGGAGCAAATTATTCTCTCGCGGTTTCGTCTGCCATGTTTTTTTATTCCGCTCAGTACAGATAAACCTTATCAAAACTAAAGTTAATTGTGTTATTGCCGATATTTTGTGGTTAGAAATAAGTTTTATGTGTTAGGTTATATTCACCTTAATAATGAATATCATTTCAGAGGCTTCATTTAGTAAGTATGAAGGATTCAGACTTTTTCACCTGGCGACGGGATTGCTTCCTCCGGTTTCAGGCACTGACCAGTGCCAGTGAGGTATATCAGGAACTACAGCGACAAACTCAGGCGCTCGAATTTGATTATTACGCACTCTGTGTACGCCATCCTGTGCCATTTACGCGCCCCAGGATATCTGTACACGCCACGTATCCACAACGGTGGATGGCGCAATATCAGTCAGAGAATTATTTCGCCATTGATCCGGTGCTCAAACCGGAGAATTTCATTCAGGGCCATTTACCCTGGACGGATGAATTATTCGCGGACGCTGAGGCATTATGGAATGGCGCACGCGACCATGGCTTGCGTAAGGGAATAACACAGTGCCTGATGCTGCCAAATCACGCGCTCGGTTTCCTGTCCGTTTCGTGTACCAGCGTTCAGGCGGGCGCGATCACCAGCGAAGAATTAGAGCTGCGGTTGCAGATGCTGCTGCAAATGGCGTTAACCAGCCTGCTGCGTTTTGAAGATGAGATGGTGATGCCACCCGAAATGAAATTCAGCAAACGTGAGCGGGAAATTCTGAAATGGACTGCGGAAGGGAAGACATCAGCGGAAATAGCGATCATTCTCTCTATCTCGGAGAATACCGTTAACTTCCATCAGAAGAATATGCAGAAGAAATTCAACGCGCCAAACAAGACGCAGATTGCGTGTTACGCGGCGGCGACAGGGTTAATCTGAGCAGAGAGAACGTTCTGCGTGCCAGACGAGATAACGGCTGAATGCAACACATTCAGCCGTTTTTTTTACTGACGGTAGGCTTGTTTAATTTGCTTAACGGTATTGGCAAATACCGCTGACTCAGCCTGGTTTTCCATCTGCGCGATTTGCTTTTCCATTTTAATGATCACACGTCCGGCGTCAGCCTGACCCATTGCCTGTAACATCAGCGTCAGCAGGGCTTTCAGGCAGTTGACTTCCTGGGCCAGTTCCTGGCTATTCTCCGCAGTTGCAAATTCAGGTGTGCTCATTTATTTTCCTCGTTATAAAACAGCGCTCGCGCGCGATGATGCAAGTCAAGGCGGCGGAGTATACCACAAGCTGTTCCAAAAAATGCAGCGGTTGTTTTTCATACTTTTCCGCAGGGTGTTTATTTGCATAAACACCGCGTGCCAGTAAACTGTACAGGGTCGAAGATTATTAATTGTTTATGGCCGGTTCGCTTGCCGTTAATTATTGTTACAAAAATTTAAGAACTGTTTTTTTGACCGTGACGGGGCAGCGATTTTTGTAACCTTTTGAATACAGATGCTTAAAAAAAGCCGTACAAGCGCTCACCGCGCGGGCTTTCTTTCCAGCATCTGTACAGGCTAATTTCCAAAAACGCGAGCGAAATCGAATAGCCGGTTTTTTAACGTTTTAATCTTGTGAGGAAAAACGTTAATATAAAGCCAATTATCACTCAGTAGCGTTATCCCTATTCTGGAGACATTCCCTTTGATCAACGTCCTTCTTGTTGATGACCACGAACTGGTGCGCGCAGGGATACGACGCATTCTTGAAGATATAAAAGGTATTAAAGTTGCCGGTGAGGCGTGCTGTGGCGAAGATGCCGTTAAATGGTGCCGCACCAATTCAGCCGATGTGGTGCTGATGGATATGAACATGCCCGGTATCGGTGGGCTTGAAGCAACACGCAAAATCGCGCGTACCTTTGTTGACACAAAAGTCATCATGCTGACCGTACATACCGAAAACCCGCTTCCTGCGAAGGTGATGCAGGCAGGGGCGGCAGGTTACCTCAGTAAAGGCGCCGCGCCGCAGGAAGTGGTGAACGCGATTCGTTCCGTCTTTGCCGGCCAGCGTTACATTGCTTCCGACATTGCGCAACAAATGGCGCTGAGCCAGATTGAGCCGGAGAAAACCGAATCTCCGTTTGCCAGTTTGTCTGAGCGTGAATTGCAGATTATGCTGATGATCACCAAAGGCCAGAAGGTAAATGAGATCTCGGAGCAACTGAATCTCAGCCCGAAAACGGTGAACAGCTATCGTTATCGGATGTTCAGTAAACTGAACATCCACGGTGATGTTGAACTGACTCATCTTGCCATCCGTCATGGTCTGTGTAATGCGGAGACGTTATTAAGTCAGTGAGTGATGTATTTGATTCAAAAGCATTTCTGAAAACCGTGACCAGCCAGCCTGGCGTTTATCGCATGTATGACGCTGGCGGTACGGTTATCTACGTGGGGAAGGCGAAAGATCTCAAGAAACGCCTCTCCAGCTATTTTCGCAGCAACCTTGCCTCCCGTAAGACTGAAGCGCTGGTCGCGCTCATCCAGAATATTGATGTCACCGTCACCCATACGGAGACAGAAGCACTCCTGCTTGAGCACAACTATATTAAGCTCTATCAGCCGCGCTATAACGTTCTGCTCCGGGATGATAAATCCTACCCGTTTATTTTTCTGAGCGGCGATACCCATCCCCGGCTCGCGATGCACCGTGGTGCGAAACATGCGAAGGGTGAATACTTTGGGCCGTTTCCTAACGGCTATGCCGTGCGTGAGACGCTGGCGCTGCTGCAAAAAATCTTTCCTGTTCGTCAGTGCGAAAACAGTGTCTACCGTAACCGCTCGCGTCCGTGCCTGCAGTACCAGATTGGCCGCTGTCTGGGGCCCTGCGTCGCCGGGCTGGTGAGTGAAGAAGAGTACGCGCAGCAGGTTGAGTACGTGCGCCTGTTTTTAGCCGGTAAAGACGATCAGGTCCTGACCCAACTGATTGCCCGTATGGAGAAAGCCAGCGCCGCGCTGGAGTTTGAAGAGGCCGCGCGCATACGTGACCAGATTCAGGCGGTGCGCCGGGTGACGGAGAAACAGTTTGTTTCGAACACCGGTGACGATCTCGACGTGATCGGCGTTGCCTTTGATGCCGGTCTGGCCTGTGTGCATGTGCTGTTTATTCGTCAGGGCAAAGTGCTCGGCAGCCGCAGCTATTTCCCGAAAGTACCAGGCGGTACGGAGCTGGGTGAAGTGGTTGAAACGTTTGTCGGCCAGTTTTATCTGCAGGGGAGCCAGATGCGCACGCTACCGTCGGAGATCCTGCTTGATTTTAACCTTGCCGATAAAACCCTGCTGGCCGATTCCTTATCCGAGCTGGCGGGACGTCGGGTGAATGTCCAGACCAAACCGCGCGGCGACCGTGCGCGTTATCTGAAGCTGGCGCGTACCAATGCCGCGACAGCGCTCAGCACCAAACTTTCCCAGCAGTCGACGGTGAGTCAGCGTTTAACGGCTCTGGCGACGCTGCTGAAATTGCCGGAAGTGAAACGCATGGAGTGTTTCGACATCAGCCATACCATGGGGGAGCAGACCGTTGCTTCCTGCGTGGTGTTCGATGCGAACGGTCCGCTGCGTGCTGAGTATCGTCGCTACAACATCACCGGCATCACCCCGGGGGATGACTATGCGGCAATGAATCAGGTGCTGCGTCGTCGCTATGGTAAAGCTATTGAAGAGAGCAAGATCCCGGATGTGATCCTGATTGACGGCGGGAAAGGGCAGCTCGGCCAGGCGAAGGCGGTCTTTGAATCCCTGGATGTCAGCTGGGATAAAAACCATCCCCTGCTGTTGGGGGTGGCAAAAGGGGCCGATCGTAAAGCCGGGCTGGAGACGCTGTTCTTCGAGCCGGAAGGTGAGGGCTTTAGCCTGCCGCCGGATTCCCCGGCGCTGCATGTTATTCAGCATATTCGCGATGAGTCACACGATCACGCCATTAGCGGTCACCGTAAAAAACGGGCGAAGGTGAAAAACACCAGCACGCTGGAGACCATTGAAGGCGTTGGGCCAAAACGTCGCCAGATGCTGCTGAAGTATATGGGCGGATTGCAAGGATTACTCAACGCCAGCATGGAGGAAATTGCAAAAGTGCCGGGTATTTCGCAAGGGCTGGCAGAAAAGATCTACTACTCGTTGAAACATTGAGGGCTCTGTAGCAACATAGAGCTAAATTTTACTGACAACAAATAGTTACCGTCATTATGCAATATAACATCCCTACGTTGCTCACTCTCTTTCGCGTCGTGCTTATCCCGTTCTTTGTACTCGCGTTTTATCTGCCGTTTGTCTGGGCCCCTTTTGCCTGTGCGCTGATTTTCCTGGTTGCCGCGGTCACCGACTGGTTTGATGGTTATCTGGCGCGCCGCTGGAACCAAAGCACCCGTTTTGGTGCTTTCCTCGATCCGGTGGCCGATAAAGTGATGGTGGCTATTGCCATGGTGCTGGTGGCTGAACATTACCATACCTGGTGGGTGACACTGCCAGCCGCCACCATGATTGGACGCGAGATCATCATCTCTGCACTGCGTGAATGGATGGCTGAACTGGGTAAACGCAGCAGCGTGGCGGTATCCTGGATCGGTAAAGTGAAAACCACCGCGCAAATGGCGGCGCTGGTCTGGATGCTGTGGCGTCCGAACGCCTGGGTAGAGTGGGCGGGAATCGGCCTGCTGTGGGTTGCCGCGGTGCTGACCCTGTGGTCAATGCTGCAATATTTGAACGCGGCGCGCGGAGATTTGCTTGAACAGTGATCGTTTCGCCGTAATTTTCAGCAAACGATCCGGGGATGCAAAAAATAACGTTGACTCATCACGTCATATCAGTAGAATGCAACGCATCGAACGGCGGCACAGTTAGCCGGACGATAATGAAATCAAGTGGTTAGCAGTTAACTTGATGACATGCGGGAATAGCTCAGTTGGTAGAGCACGACCTTGCCAAGGTCGGGGTCGCGAGTTCGAGTCTCGTTTCCCGCTCCAGATTAAAGACATGCGCAATAGCGGGTGTCAGTTTAAAAAAGTTTTACGGCGCGTTAGCAAAGCGGTTATGTAGCGGATTGCAAATCCGTCTAGTCCGGTTCGACTCCGGAACGCGCCTCCACTTTCTTCCCGAGCCCGGATGGTGGAATCGGTAGACACAAGGGATTTAAAATCCCTCGGCGTTCGCGCTGTGTGGGTTCAAGTCCCACTCCGGGTACCATGGGAAACAAAGAATAATCAAAGCAATAAGCAGTGTCGTGAAACCACCGAAAGGTGGTTTTTTTGTGTTTGAAATTTGCTTTTCCTGGTATGAATGCAAGAGTGGGTGCAAAAAATAAGGCGGATTAACCGCCCTGCATTAGACTGTAACGCGCTCGTTCCATGCGTCCGAGTATTGGACATTCCCGTCGCAGTACTTCCAGGTGATACGCTCATAGCGGAGCTGTATACCTTCGTTGTGATTGTGTATCTGTAATGCTGGCTCTTTGCAGTTATGCATAACGGGGTTAATACTGACTACCCGGACGTTTTCAAGCAACATATTGAAGTATTCAACTTCTTGTCCTGCATCGTTGATTTTATACCATTTTATCTCTGCGCTTTTTAGCGTCTGGCCAGTTGCTACCGCTTTGTAGAGGTACGGACTCGAGCTATCAAACTCTTTTTCGATTACGAGAGGCGCATGGAGGCGCGTACCGGTTATTTTGCCCGTCCCGTTATCGGTCGGAACCAATAAGCCGTGGCTAAAGGAAAGCACTTCAATGCTCCCTTCACGATCTAAAATATCAACAGATCCTTTGATATCCGCACCACCATCATCCTTAAGCCATAAGTAAGCAGGAATAGCCATTTCAAAAACTCCTTTTTGATGATTAAACGGTCATTAACGGCTAAAACTGGATAGCGCGTAATACAGATTGTGCCATTGGTGATTGAAATGAAATTACGTTACTTATTGATATTAATAATAAAAATTTTAAATTGATCTCGGGCAATATACACAATCTCAATTACTTTTATGTTGCCTGCTTTAAATGGCTACAGAGATCAAGGATGGCATGTATACCAATTTACCCACCCCGTGGGCTGGAGATTTTACGGGAACATATCAGACTCGCGAGAGCACGGTGCGAAGTGCAGGACATGGCCGCTCCGCTAACGTATATCTGGTTTTATCAGCGAGTCAGAAACGGTGGGCCGTGGGATTACAAACAAAAAAATCGGCTGTGGGCTGATTTTGGTAACTTTCATTTCGGGGCAGTGGGCTATGCTGCTTGCATTCCGGCAGAAATTTTACATATGGCCGCTGGTGCGGCGCAGTGGAAAGCGGGCACATCAAGAAAAGAATGGGGAAATTTCATGCAAGGCCCACCGTTCGGCGATGACCCGATTGATCAGTTCTGGATAAAACAGGGAATAGACTATGCTAAACAGCACCACTTTTAGAGTGCTGCATTGGACCGCCACTGTGATTATGGCCGTTATGATCGCGATGTACTGCTATTTACAGCATATTCAGCGCTTAACTGTGCGAGACAAGCTTTACGAGGTTCGTCAGCTCACTCCGCGGACGTGGCTATATATCACTGAATACGCAGAACCGGACACGACAACAGGGGACGTATACCGCTATTTTTTGGCGAGCAAGTTTGACGGCGATCCCCTGGAGGGACTCGAAAAACAGCACATTGCCCCCACGCTTACAGCGAACACGCCACGAGCAAAAGTTGATGGAATCGGAAATAACATCTCTTTCACCGTTCACGGCACCGTATACGACTTTACGACCTCCGCATTTTTTTATGATGCTGAGGGGATAGCGGTCGCGCCATCGGTCGATTTAACTGCTCGCGGTGAAGGCTGGGATAAAGGGAAATTCAACAAATAAATAATGTTGGCGCGCTCTGCTGTTCAAGAAGTTAATGACCAGCCTTTGACATCACACCCCGCCCAAATACGCCTTCCTCACCTCCTGATTCCCCAGTAACTCCTCTCCGCTGCCGCTCAGGCGGATCTGCCCGTTAACCATCACGTAGCCGCGGTCAGAAAGCTTCAGCGCGTGGTGCGCATTCTGCTCCACCAGAAAAATGGTCATCCCGTTGCGGGCCAGTTCGCGCAGCGTCTGGAAGATCTGTTTCACCACAATCGGTGCCAGGCCGAGGCTGGGTTCATCCAGAAGCAGGAGTTTAGGGCGGCTCATCAGCGCCCGGGCGATAGCCAGCATCTGCTGTTCCCCGCCGGACATGGTCATCGCGCGCTGTTTACGCCGCTCTTTGAGGCGAGGGAAGAGGTCAAACATGGTGTGCATATCTTCCGTTGCAAACTGGCTGCCAATGGGGATGGTCCCCATCAGCAGGTTCTCCTCCACGGTCATATCGGGAAAAATGCGTCGTCCTTCCGGCGCCTGGGCAATGCCTTCGGAGGCGACATAGTGGGTCGATTTATGGCTAATGTCCTCTCCGCAAAACACGATCTGCCCGCTGCGAATACGCGGCTGGCCGAAGATAGACATCAGTAATGTCGATTTACCCGCGCCGTTAGCGCCAATCAGCGCCACGGTTTCCCCTTTGTTTACTTCAAGGGTTACCTGTTTCAGCGCCTGGATCACGCCGTAAAACACGTCCACCTCGCGAAAGGCCAGCATCGGTTCGCTCATCGATTGACCTCGTTTTCATCGGTGCCCAGATACGCGGCAATCACTTTTTCATCATGCTGGATCTGCTCGGGTTTTCCCCTGGCGATGACGTCTCCATGGTCGAGCACAATGATGTCGTCCGAAATCTCCATCACCATCCCCATATCGTGTTCAATCAACAGTACCGTAATGCCGTGGTGGTCGCGCAGAAAACGGATGATGTTGCTGAGCTTGTGCGTTTCAACCGGGTTGAGCCCGGCGGCGGGTTCATCCAGACAGATCATCTCTGGTCCGGTGCACATGGCGCGCGCGATTTCCAGACGCCGCTGCTGGCCGTAGGACATCTCGCCCGCCAGGCGATTGGCACACTCCACAAGATCCACCACCTCAAGCCAGTAAAAGGCCCTGTCCAGGGCATCGCTCTCTGCCCGTCGGTAAGCGGGGGTATTGAGGATCCCGGCGAGCAAATTACGGTTAACGCGCATATGCTGTGCGACCAGCAGGTTTTCCACGACCGACATCTCGCGGAACAGACGAATGTTCTGGAAGGTGCGTGCCAGCCCGGCGCGGTTAACCAGATGCGTCCCGCCAAACATCTTATAGAAAAGGCGCTGCCCCAACTGTGCAGGGTGAATCCAGTCGTCCGGCTGGAATTTTTGCCCGAGTACCTGAATGACGTTGGTCGTTCTGTTGCGTGCGTTAAACAGAATGTTCCCGCCGGACGCTTTATAGAAGCCGGTCAGGCAGTTAAAGACGGTGGTTTTGCCAGCGCCGTTTGGGCCGATAAGGGCGGTAATCGAACCGCGCTGCACGTCGAGATTGACATCATTAAGCGCCTTGATCCCGCCAAAATGCATCATCAGGTGCTCTACGCTTAATATCGTTCCGTTCATGGCGCCACGCCCTTACGCACGGCAAACCCGCTGCGGTTAATGCGGATCAACCCGCGCGGACGCCAGATCATCATCACCACCATCAGCATGCCAAACAGCAGGACGCGATACTCAGCAAAGCTGCGCAACAGCTCGGGTGTCACGGTGAGCACAAAGGCTGCCAGTACGACTCCGAGCGTAGAGCCCATGCCGCCCAATACCACGATGGCGAGGATCAGCGCAGATTCAAAAAAGGTGAATGAGGTTGGATTCACAAAACCCTGATAGGTGGCAAAGAACACGCCCGCAATCCCGGCCGTTGACGCGCCCAGCGTAAAGGCCGAAAGCTTAACCAGCACATGGTTGAGGCCCATGGAGCGGCAGGCGATTTCATCTTCCCGCAGGGCTTCCCATGCCCGGCCAATTGGCATTCGTGTCAGACGATGCTTGATATAAAGCACCAGCAGCACCACCAGAAACAGCACCGCGTAAATAAAGATAAACTTCATATTCGGGTTGTACGTCAGATGGAAAAATTCATGAAATGGCACGCCACCTTCTTTGGCGCGTCGACCAAACTCCAGTCCGAAAAACGTAGGCGGTGGGGCTGACACGCCATTAGGCCCGCCGGTGAAGGTTAGCCAGTTGTTCAGCACCAGACGGATAATTTCCCCGAACCCGAGCGTCACAATCGCCAGGTAGTCGCCATGCATGCGCAGCACCGGGAAGCCGAGCAGGGCACCGGCAGCCGCAGCCATAATTGCCGCCAGCGGCAGCATGCTCCAGAATCCGAGTCCCAGATATTGATACCCCAACGCCAGCCCGTAAGCACCGATGGCGTAGAAGGCGACATACCCCAGATCCAGCAGTCCGGCCAGACCCACGACGATATTCAGGCCGAGGCCGAGCAGGACGTAAATCAGCCCGAGGATAGCAACCGTCAGCAGGTATTTGGTGGCGACAAACGGGAAGCAGATCGCAAGGGCGATCGCCAGAGGAATAACCCAGCGCAGACGGCTTTTGTATTCCGGCGGGCGAACATATACCCCCGCGCTGTCGGCTTCGAACCGCGCCTGAAAACGGGCCCCGGCAGAGGTACTTAAAAAAGCGCTCAGCAGAAAACGCCCAACCATCACTGTGCCGACCATCCAGGCCAGGCGCTGTCCGGCAAAGTTAAAGCTATACCCGTCCAGTACCACGCCCGCAATTGGGCCAAAAATAATCAATGCGATCAGCCCGGAAAACATCGTGTCCAGCAGGCAGCGCTTGAGGGGGAAACCGTGTGATGTCATCGTTTTCTCCTTCACACTTTGGCGACAACAGGGCGGCCGAGCAGCCCCTGAGGGCGGAAAATCAGGATCATGACCAGCAGCCCAAACGAGAACACATCTTTGTAGTCCGAGTTCACCATGCCGGAAAACTGAGCCTCGGCCACCCCCAGAATCAGCCCGCCGAGCATCGCGCCGGGCAGCGAGCCGATCCCTCCTAGCACCGCGGCGGTAAAGGCTTTGATACCAATCACAAACCCGACGTAGAAATCAAAGGTGCCGTAATTCATGGTAATGAGCACCCCGGCCAGACCGGCCATTGCCGCGCCGATGACAAATACCAGCGAAATAATCCTGTCGGTATTTATCCCCAGAATGGAGGCCATTTTTCGATCCTGTTGTACCGCGCGACACATGCGTCCCAGCCGGGTATGGCTGATAATCCAGGTGAGCAATAGCATCCCGGCGAAGGAGGCGACCAGAATGAATACTTTGGTATAGGTAATCTGCACGAACCCCTCTCCCAGATGCAGACGAATCACGCCATCCAGCATGGTGGGCACCCCTTGCTGACGCGGCCCCTGGCTCAGTTGCGCGTAATTTTGCAGGATAAGCGACATGCCGATGGCGGAGATCAGCGGTGCCAGACGGGTGGAGTTGCGTAGCGGTTTATAGGCAATGCGCTCGATGGTCCAGCCATACACTCCGGTGACCACGATGGTGAATACCAGCGTGCCGAGGATCAGTAGAGGGAACGACTGCAGGCCGAAGAAGGAGAGCAGCGCCAGGCCAATCGCGCAGAGATAGGCAGAGATCATATACACTTCGCCGTGGGCGAAGTTAATCATGCCGATGATGCCGTACACCATCGTATAACCGATGGCGATGAGTCCGTAGACGGAGCCCAGCGTTAAGCCATTAATTAACTGTTGCAGGAAGAATGTACTCATCTTAGCGCGCTCTTTATAACGGCCGCGCAAACCGCGCAGCCTGATGTGTTGTTTGCGTCGGCAGGCGGCCCTGCCGACGTTGAGCGTGACTCCGTCCTGTTACGGCACTTCCTTATACTTTCCTTTGTCGTCCCACTGATACACCACGTAGTCAGAGACTTTCAGATCGCCTTTGCTGTCCCAGGCTTTTTTGCCCATCACCGTATCGACGGAATTAGCCTTCAGCCATTCGCTGGCTTTGGCTGAGTCCTTGCCGCCCGTCGCCTTGAATGCCGCGGCGATAGCCTGCACGGAGGCATAGGAGTAGAGGGTGTATCCTTCCGGTTCGAATTTACCGGCGCGGAATTTCTCAATTACCGCTTTACCGTCCGGGATCAGGCGCGGATCTTTACCGAAGGTCATATAAATGCCGTTGGTATATTGGGGGCCTCCCGCCGCGGTCACCATCTCTTCGTTGACAATACAGTCGCCGGAGAAGAATTTTGCCTGCACGCCCTGTTCACGCATCTGGCGAACCAGCGGGCCGGCTTCTGGGTGACAGCCCCCGAAGAAGACGACGTCCGGTTTTTGCGCCCCAATTTTGGTGACCAGGGCGTTAAAGTCTTTTTCACCGCGGGATAACCCTTCGTACATCACGTCCTGCACGCCGCGTTTTGCCAGTGCGGCTTTGGTGGCGTCCGCCAGCCCCTGACCGTAGGTGTCTTTGTCGTGAATGATCACCACCCGTTTGGCTTTCAGCTTGTCGATAATGAAATCGCTGGCGACCTGACCCTGCTGGTCATCGCGGCCGCACATGCGGAACATATCGCTCATGCCGCGCTCGGTAATCTGCGGGTTGGTGGAGCCAGGCGTGATTGCGATGATCCCCGCGTCGCTGTACACCTCAGAGGCGGGCATGGTGGACGAAGAGCAGAAATGACCGACCACCGCGTTGACCTTATCCTGGTCGACTAAACGGTTGGCGACGGCAACGGCCTGCTTGGGCTCGCAGGCATCATCTCCCTGAACCAGCTTAATTTTTTCACCGTTGATCCCGCCTGCGGCGTTAATGTCCTCTGCTGCCTGTGTTGCGCCATGCCAGTACTGATCGCCGTAGGTGGCATTGGGGCCTGTAAATGGCCCGGCCACGCCAATGACAATATCTGCCCGGGCGGAAAATGCCGTCACCAGACAACCGGCCAACACAAGAGAAAGAGGAGTTCTGATTAATTTCAGCGACATTATTGTGTTCCTTAGCAATGAGGTTTTTGCACCACGGTGTAAACCCGAACGCCCGACGGCGCAGCCAATCAAAAACACGAGCGAGAAAAATGATGTTACGAACAAGATACGGTCAGCATCCTGCTTAATACGGCGAGGTTTCCATGCGCAGTGTCGCGTGCTGAAGATTAAGCAAAATCGTTGCCAGAATGGTTAACCTGTTGACGGCGTTGCGACATGTTGAGTATAGAGCGCCGTTGTACGCAGCCTTGCGGAACGCACTGAAATTACAGCGGAGATCACATCTCGTTAACAATAAAGCCCATAAGTTGTGCAAGGGTCACGATTTGCACGTTTTTGCAGCAATAATTCCCGTAACTTCCGCCGGGAAAGGCGTACGATATGTGCTAGGATCCTTTCCTTTTTGATCAGGAGTGTCAGCAATGACTGAAGGCCCATTAAATGAAAGCGAAATGGCGTGGCTGGAAGAGACGTTAATGTCTTACGGTCATGACGATGCGTCCGTGATTGACGTGTCCGAACTGGACGGCATGCTTACGGCAGTGCTTTCCGGCCCCGTGGTTGTCGAGCCAGACACCTGGCTGGTGGCGGTATGGGGCGGCGAGAAATATATCCCGCGCTGGAAAAACGATCGAGAAATGAACCGTTTTATCGATCTCTGCTTTAAGCATATGAACGACATTGCTGAGCGCCTGAGCGAATTCCCGGATCAGTTTGAGCCGATGTTTGGTTATAACGACGTGGACGGCCAGAGCTACACCGTGGTGGAAGAGTGGTGTTATGGCTATATGCGCGGCGTGTCGTTGACCGACTGGTCTGCACTGCCTGAAGAGCTGAAAGCGGATCTGGATGTCATCGCGCTTCACGGCTCAGAAGAGAACAGCGAGAAGCTGGACGCGCTGAGCGAAGAGGAGTACATCGCCAGCATTGAGCGTATCCAGCCAGCGGCGCTGCGCTTATACGACTACTGGTCTGCTAACCCACAGCAACCGGAAGCGAAGAAACCGATTGTTAACGGCACAAAGGTCGGGCGTAACGATCCGTGTCCGTGCGGCAGCGGGAAGAAGTTTAAGAGCTGTTGCTTACACTGATAAAAAAGGGGCTGTCGATAGCCCCTTTTTTTTACCCCACTTCCGGCAGCATTCCCGCCGCAATTAAAAATTGCACCAGAATAATGACGACCCCGCAGGCAAACACAATGCACAGCAGCGGCTTTCCACCTGCCACCCTGTATCCTTGCCGGGCATGCTGTTGGCGGCTCTTCCACGCCAGCAGAGAAGGGAGCAGCAGGGCAAGGATGGATAGAGCCACCCCCGCATACCCCAGCGCCATGACAAACCCGCGCGGGTAGAAGAGGGCAAAGGCCAGCGGAGGCAGGAAGGTGATCGCCCCTGTCTGTAAGCGGCCGGTGACGGAATTGCGACGCTGGAACAGATCTGCCAGATAATCGAACAGACCGAGCGCCACGCCCAGGAAGGAGGTGGCCAGCGCCAGATCGGCAAACAGATGCACCGCCAGCTCCACGTGTGGAGAAGTTACCACTTCACGCAGCGTCAGCAAGAAACCATTCAGACCGGCGTGTTCCGCCATCAAGCCAATAAAGGTGGAAGAGTCGATACTGCCCAGCGTCACCAGCTGCCAGAAAATGTAGGCAATCAGCGGGATGGCGCTACCGATAACAAACACGCGGCGAAGCTTGCGAATATCACCGTTCATGTAGCTGACAATGCTTGGCACACTGCCGTGGAAGCCAAATGAGGTAAAAATGACCGGGATCGCGGAAAGCGCCAGGCCTTTTTCCAGCGGCAGCGTCAGCAGGTTGACCTTATGAACATGCGGTGCCAGCAGAACCAGCATTACAATCAGAAAAAGAATTTTGGCGCTGAATAAAAAACGGTTAAACAGATCGACCAGCGAGGTGCCCACACAGACTACGCCGCCGCCGATGAGCGTAAAGAAGATGGCCCCCGTCGCTGGCGTAATGTCAGCACCGAACCCGTCGTTGACGCTGGAAGCGATCAATTCCCCGGCACCGCTGATATATGCAGCGGTCAGGGCGTACATCAGAAACATCATACTAAAGCCTGTCACCCACTGTCCGTAACGGCCCAGATAGCGTGCCGCAAGCGAACCCAGCCCGGTATCGGCGGGGACGTGCTGATAAACCTCAAGCAGCAACAGCGCGGTGTAACACATTAATGCCCAGAGCGTACCCAGCAGCAGTAATGTCATGCCAAATCCGACGCCCGCGGCGGCCAGCGGCATCGCCAGCATTCCTGCGCCAATCGTCGTTCCGGCGACGATAAAAATACTTCCCAGGGTTCTGTTTTTCACGCTTTCCTCTACAACGCTTCACGATCGCGACAAAATCTGCGGCGCAGAGTAAGGGAAAAGCCGTATTTCGTCAAATGACCGTTACAAGAAGTGTAATTTTAACTTTACGATTTTAGCCGGGCGAGGCTCTTCAGGTAACTCTCTGATCCTTCGGAGGTGTAAGGCTACTTCATAAGGACAATAGGATCGCGTGAAAATCAGGCGTAATTTAAACAAAAATTGCAAAACATAAAATAAAATGAGGGTCTGATGGCGGGGGAAAATCCATTCACAGCGGCCTGGAGCCGGGGAGGCAATTTGCTATGTCACGGCCACTGGATCATCAGCTGGCAGAATACGGCGCTGACGTTGCCGGAATCCCGACGTGAAAAGGATATGGGCACATGGGCGATTTATTCGATTATCGATCCTGAGGATGAGACCTTTGCACAGGGGTTAAAAGAGGATGAGTGGATAATCGAAAACGTGGACTGGCTGACGGATTTATTCTTCGACGCCGGGATCCCGCTTGAGGCGGCAAACTACCGGTACTTTTTCCAGGCCGTAAATCCGCATGACTGGCGCTGTACCAGTTGCGCAGGTTGCATGTAAAAAAATACGGCGCTGAAAGTCAGCGCCGTATCGATATTAATTCTGGGTATCAAGCGTAGAGAGTTCTTTATCAATAAAGTAAAGACCTTCACCGGTTTTACCGGCCAGCGATAATTTATCCAGAACCGATTTAAACAGTTTCTCTTCTTCGTGTTGTTCGGCCACATACCACTGCAGGAAATTAAAGGTTGGATAATCCTGGCTGGTCATTGCCGCATGCACCAGTTCGTTAATTTTCTGGGTGATCAGCTGCTCGTGCTCGTAGGTAGCGCGGAAGAGTTCATCAAGTGAGCCATACTCCGCAAACGGTGATGCCACGTTATCAATGCGCGGCAGGCTGCCGGTATCTGTCAGATAATCAAAGAGACGCTGCATGTGGGTCATCTCTTCCTGAGCGTGACGACGCAGGAACGCGGCGGCACCTTCAAAGCTGTGATAGCTGCACCAGGCACTCATCTGCTGGTAGAGCAGGGAGGAAAAAAGCTCAAGATTCATTTGCGCATTGAGCTTGTCGATCATTTCAGTTTTCAGCATGGTGACGCTCCGGTTTATTATTTCTGGTTCACAATGAGCGACACTATAATTTGTTATTGAATTATATGCAAAACGTAAAATAAATATTTGTTTATTTAAAAATACGAATGGGAATAAAACGCATTGGCGATATTTATATTTATAAATGAGAATTATTTATTTTAACGGGCTGCCAGCCAAAACTGGCAGCGCAGATTAATACCACGGATTACTGGTGGCCGGTTTAACAGCATAACCCATGCATTTGTACTGAATGGTCACGCTCTCGTTCAGACACAGTGAGCCGCTAATCAGGGTGCAGGTTTTAATGGGCTGCCCATAGGAAGAGGCGGTGGCATATCCCATGCCCTGGCACGCTTTGGTTGCAGTGCCATTGTTCACATATTCATCAGACCAGGCGTTTTGCAGGGCGGCCTGACCATAGTCAAGGCGGACTATGCCATTTGGCGCATCCAGACTGCTCACCTGTGCCTGGCGGTTGATGCTACATCCCGCGAGCAGCAGGACCGTGCCGACAACGAAGACTCTTTTCATGGTTCGCTCTGAGTGGAGGGAAATACGTTATCGTACCCCTCGCTGTCCGCCGCAATGCCCTGAATAGCCGGACAATCTGCCCTTTCTCTTTGCAACGGGCCGGGCTCAGACCTGTCATTAACAAAAATGTGAGTCCTCTTTGGTTTTTTAAAACAATCTTTCATTTAATTTGAAAGTGTGTTTGTGTGATAGTAGGGTGAAGATGAAAAGGTATCCATGATGGGCTCGCCCGCAACGCATTCAGGAGAGAGACAATGAAAATCGCACTGATGATGGAAAACAGCCAGGCCGCAAAAAATCCAGTGATTCTGAAAGAGTTAAAAACGGTCGCCGATGAAAAAGGGTTCCCGGTGTATAACGTTGGCATGAGCGATGAGAACGACCATCATCTGACCTATATCCATCTGGGGATCATGGCGAGCATTTTGCTCAATGCGAAGGCCGTCGATTTTGTGGTGACTGGGTGTGGAACGGGCCAGGGGGCGTTGATGTCGCTGAACATCCACCCGGGCGTGATCTGCGGTTACTGTATCGACCCTGCAGATGCGTTTCTCTTCGCCCAGATTAACAACGGTAACGCGCTTGCCCTGCCGTTTGCCAAAGGCTTCGGCTGGGGCGCAGAGCTGAACGTTCGCTTTATCTTCGAAAAAGCGTTCACCGGCCGCAAGGGAGAAGGTTATCCGCCAGAGCGCAAAGAGCCTCAGGTACGTAATGCGGGGATCCTGAATCAGGTGAAAGCGGCTGTGGTCAAAGAGAACTATCTGGACACGCTGCGGGCAATCGATCCTGAGCTGGTAAAAACCGCCGTTTCCGGCCAGCGCTTCCAGCAGTGCTTCTTTGAAAACTGCCAGGACAAAGAGATCGAGGCTTTCGTGCGCGAGATTGTCGGCTAACACGCGTAGTTGAATACAGAAAAAATTGTGATGTGAGTCACAAAAATATTGATTTTTGTGATGGTGGTCATATTATAGGCACATTGACGATAAAGTTGTATAACAAGTTAATGGAGCATCACAATGAAACTGCGCAAAATCCTCAAAAGCATGTGGGCTAACTTCTGCAACACCTTCAAAGACGTGCCGCCTGGCGCGATGTTCTGATAAAAAAACCTGCTTCGGCAGGTTTTTTTATGCCTGCAACCACCAGAAAGGAGATGAAAGGGGGCGTGTTTTGTTACTATGGCGGCCTTTGAATAAGGAGAATCCCCCCATGTCTCAAAACCTGAGCGCCGATCAGGAACTGGTATCTGATGTTGTCGCATGCCAGCTGGTCATCAAACAGATCCTTGATGTCTTAGATGTTATCGCGCCGGTGGAAGTGCGCGAGAAGATGTCTACCCAGCTGAAAAACATCGATTTTTCCAGCCATCCCGCTGCGGCTGACCCGGTTACGCTTCGGGCGATCCAGAAAGCCATCGCGCTGATTGAGCTGAGATTCACGCCGCAGAGTGAATCTCACTGATAGCGCGCAACGTGAGAAGGGCGACAGTGCCTGTCGCCCGAAAGCGTTTAAAAGAAGGTCTGTACCAACAGATAACTCGCCGCGCACGCACAGCTCACGCCAATTATCCCCGGCAGGATAAAGCTGTGGTTGATAATAAATTTGCCGATACGGGTTGTCCCTGAACGGTCAAACCCGATGCAGGCCAAATCGCTTGGGTAGGTGGGCAGAACAAAATAGCCATACGACGCCGGGAAGAAAGCGATCAGCATTTTCGGATCGATACCCAGCATTAACCCCATCGGCGCCACGGCCGTCAACGCTGCCGCCTGGCTGTTCACCAGTTTAGAGACCAGGAAAAGCACGATGGCGTAGGTCCACGGATGGCTTTTCACGACCCCTTCCAGCGCCAGTTTTAGCTCGTCGAGATGTGCCTGGAAAAAGGTATCACTCATCCACGCGACGCCGAACACCGAGAAAATCGCCACCATTCCGGCTTTAAAGACCGCGCCGTTAGAAATGGTCGCTGCATTGACCTTGCAGGTGACCAGCATCACCGCACCCGCAATGAGCATCATCATCTGAATGACAAGGTTCATCGACAGCGCCGTCATTCTGCCTTTCACCTCAAAGGCCGGACGCAGTTCAGGCAATGCCCCGAGCAGCACCACCACCGCGATCCCGGCGAAGAAAATCCACGTTGACCAGTAGGCCTGTTTCGGAAAACGTTGGTTCATCAACGTCTCGGTTCCGCCGTAGATAAACTCGCGCTGTTTTGGATCTTTCAGCTTTTCCTGGAATTCCATGTCATCGGCTAAATCTTTCCCGCGGCGTAAACTCCACAGGGCGGCAATGGTCACACCGAACAGCGAGGCGGGAACCGACACGGCGAGAATTTCAAGGATCCCCCACGCGTGTCCAATGCCGTGCTGGGCGGCCAGAATGGAAATCAGCGACACCACGGCAACGGAGACCGGGGAGGCGGTGATCGCCATTTGCGATGCCACCGACGCCACGGCCATCGGACGTTCCGGGCGGATCCCTTTTTTCAGGGCGATATCGGCAATAATCGGGAACATGGTGTACACCACATGGCCGGTACCGCAGAGAAAGGTCAGCATCCAGGTGGTAAAGGGGGCGAGGAGGGTGATGTGCTGAGGATGCTTGCGCAGCAGGCGCTCGGCAAATTGCATCATCACATTCAGCCCGCCTGCCGTCTGCAGGGTGGCCGCACACCCGATCACAGCGAGGATGGTCAGCATCACATCAACCGGCGGTTTACCGGGCTGCAGACCAAAGATAAACGTCAAAATAAACAGACCGATACCGCTTATCAGCCCCAGTCCCATCCCGCCAAAACGCGTGCCTGTCAGCAGGCACAGGAGGATGACAATAAACTCAATGGTGATCATGATGCTCCCTCGTCATTAATTATGTAATTAAATAAATCATTACATGTTGTAGGGATAATCATTGAGAGCGAGATCTGATTTGTTAAATCTTTTAAAAAGCAGGAGGTTGGCTGTGAAAAAGAGGCCCACTCCCGAACGGGAGCAGGCGAAAAGCTTAGTGGTGCTGTACTGTTACCAGATCGAGCAGGTGACGGTCGGTCTGTTCCGGGCATAACCCGGACTGTTGCGCGTTGCGGAGCTCATCCGCCAGTGCTTTAAGCAAAATGCCGTCCTGCTGCTGCTCTTTGTCCATATCGCGCAGGAACTGCAGTGTTGCGCTGTCATGCTGAGCCCTGGCTTCATCCGCCAGTTTATTCAGCGTGGCGCAGCGTTGCTCATACTCTTCAAGTGTTTTCCTGAATAACTCCTCCAGCGAGGAGTAGTGCCCATTAATGGCATCCGGGGCTTTGACAATAGGATTTGCCCCTGCGCCTTTCAAAAAGTTAAAGACGCGCATCATATGGGTGACGTTACTTTGTGCCTGGGTACGAAAAAAAGTGGCGGTACCGTTGAGACGGTTCTCAGAACACCACTCGCTCAAATGGAGGTGCAGATTCGACGCATAGAACTCCAGGTTCATCTGCGCATTGAGTTTTTGCATCATCGTTTGGGTAGTCATACCAATATCCTTATAGACTGTTAGTGTGATGTCCGTAACAAAACCTGAACGGGCAGGTTAAGACGAGTAAGTGGCAGAAAAGCATTTCTGCAGTGACAAAAGTCGACCGAATAATCACTTCCTGTGTTCGATATAAATAAGCATACCCCTGCTCGGTGTTTAAGAAAACTCTTAATTGGTGCGTTTTACCATACATTACAAAATTTAATATAGTACAAAAATAACAACATGTTGTTATAAAATAAGATTTATCCAATGCCTTGAAATTACTGGTTTTTAGCTATTTTAATATCGATATTCACCCAATGGGAATAGTGAGCCGGAATAATGCTCTGAGAAATAGTTAATTCAGGATTAACTATTTCAAATATATGATGCGCCGACTAAATTGCGCTAAATCAATTTTCGCAGAATAACGCCATAAAATATATTTTGCGGCAACGCCAGTGCTACATAGTTCCTGATGATGGTAACGCCGTACCGCGATCGCGCCCGGAGCGCGGGGGTTTGGGTATCAGGGATTTCTTAGCTGATCTTATGGATAATTCTGCTTATCTCGGTTTCATTTGTCCGACAAATACTGCCGTTTTTATGTCATTTTTCGCTGAATTTATGTACGCAATTACTGTAATTCTGCGGTGTGATGGCGCTCTCTTATGGATGATTAATTTCCCGCTAAAACTATCACCAGCACTAACGCTTATGACGAGGTAAGCGCTAATGCCTTGTTTTAAGTCCGATTAAATAAGAAGTACGCAAATATTCCCTACAGAAAAGAACGCTAATGCTGGAGTTTACCATGCACAAATTTACTAAAGCGCTGGCGGCCATCGGTCTGGCTGCCGTTATGTCACAATCCGCTATCGCTGAGAATTTAAAACTCGGTTTTTTGGTAAAACAGCCGGAAGAACCCTGGTTCCAGACCGAATGGAAATTCGCCGATAAGGCCGGGAAAGATTTAGGTTTTGAAGTCATTAAAATCGCCGTGCCTGACGGTGAAAAAACGCTGAACGCTATCGACAGCCTGGCGGCCAGTGGGGCGAAAGGGTTCGTTATCTGTACGCCGGATCCCAAACTGGGCTCTGCGATTGCAGCCAAAGCGCGCGGTTACGACATGAAGGTTATTGCGGTTGACGATCAGTTCGTCAACGCCAAGGGCAAACCGATGGACAGCGTGCCGCTGGTGATGATGGCGGCCACCAAAATTGGCGAACGTCAGGGCCAGGAACTCTATAAAGAGATGCAGAAACGCGGCTGGGATGTGAAAGATACCGCCGTGATGGCTATCACCGCCGACGAGCTGGACACCGCCCGCCGTCGTACCACCGGGTCAATGGATGCGCTGAAAGCGGCCGGCTTCCCGGAAAAACAGATCTATAAAGTGCCGACAAAATCCAACGACATTCCGGGGGCCTTCGACGCCGCCAACTCCATGCTGGTTCAACATCCAGAGGTGAAGCACTGGCTGGTGGTCGGCATGAACGATAACACCGTCCTGGGCGGCGTACGCGCAACGGAAGGTCAGGGCTTCAAAGCGCCTGATGTGATCGGTATCGGCATCAACGGCGTTGACGCGGTGAGTGAGCTCTCTAAAGCGCAGGCGACGGGCTTCTACGGCTCACTGCTGCCAAGCCCGGACGTACACGGCTATAAATCCAGCGAAATGCTCTACAACTGGGTCACCAAAGGGGTGGAACCGCCGAAGTTTACTGAAGTGACCGACGTGGTGCTGATCACCCGCGACAACTTCAAAGAGGAGCTGGCGAAAAAAGGACTGGGCGGTAAGTAATACGCGGTGATTGTGCCCCTCGCGAACCGCGAGGGGCCAGACGTACACACTACAGGAATCACGGAGACGTTATGCGACAGTCTGATCCGTATCTCTCTTTTCGCGGTATCGGGAAAACCTTTCCCGGTGTTAACGCGCTGACCGATATCAGCTTCGACTGCTATGCCGGTCAGGTTCACGCCCTGATGGGCGAAAATGGCGCCGGAAAATCCACGCTGTTGAAAATCCTCAGCGGCAACTACACGCCAACCACCGGCACGCTGGCCATTCGCGGCGAAGAGGTGGCGTTTGCTGATACCACCGCTGCGCTCAACGCCGGGGTGGCCATCATCTATCAGGAACTGCATTTGATCCCTGAGATGACGGTGGCGGAAAACATCTATTTAGGCCAGCTCCCGCACAAAAGCGGCGTGGTAAACCGTTCGCTACTTAATTACGAAGCGGGGCTGCAGCTGAAACATCTGGGTCTGGATGTCGATCCCCAGACACCACTGAAGTATCTCTCCATCGGCCAGTGGCAGATGGTAGAAATTGCCAAGGCGCTGGCGCGTAACGCCAAGATCATTGCCTTCGACGAACCGACAAGCTCGCTTTCCGCGCGTGAAATCGAAAACCTGTTCCGGGTGATCCGCGAGCTGCGTAAAGAAGGCCGCATTATTTTGTATGTTTCGCACCGTATGGAAGAGATTTTTGCCTTAAGCGATGCCATCACCGTCTTTAAAGATGGCCGCTACGTGCGCACCTTTACCGATATGGAGCAGGTCAATCATGACCAGCTCGTTCAGGCGATGGTTGGACGCGAGCTGGGAGATATCTATCACTGGCAGCCACGCGAATACGGCCCTGAGCGCCTGAAGCTGGAAAACGTTAAAGCGCCGGGTGTGCGAACGCCGATCTCGCTCTCGGTGCGCAGCGGGGAGATCGTCGGGCTGTTTGGTCTGGTGGGCGCAGGGCGTAGCGAGTTAATGAAAGGCCTGTTTGGCGGTACGTGCATCACCGAAGGGCAGGTATCCATTGACGGGCAGCGGGTCGATATCCAGAAGCCCGCACATGCCATCCAGGCCGGGATGATGCTCTGCCCGGAAGACCGCAAAGCGGAGGGCATTATTCCGGTGCACTCGGTACGTGACAACATCAATATTTCCGCGCGGCGGAAGTTTATTCGCGCCGGTTGCCTGATCAACGACGGCTGGGAGGAGAGCAACGCCGACCACCATATCCGTTCGCTGAACATCAAAACCCCGGGCCCGGAACAGCTGATCATGAATCTCTCCGGCGGTAACCAGCAGAAGGCGATTTTAGGCCGCTGGCTGTCGGAGGATATGAAGGTCATTTTGCTGGATGAGCCAACGCGCGGCATCGATGTGGGGGCGAAACACGAAATTTATAACGTGATTTATGAGCTGGCAAAACGCGGTGTGGCGGTGTTGTTCGCCTCCAGCGATCTGCCTGAGGTACTCGGCGTGGCCGACCGCATTGTTGTGATGCGTGAGGGCGAAATCGCCGGTGAATTGCTTCATGAACAGGCGAATGAACAACAGGCGTTGAGTCTCGCCATGCCGAAAGTTAGCCAGGCTGTCGCCTGAGTAAGGAGTTAATGATGTCCTCTGTTACTACATCCGGAGCGCCGAAATCGAAATCGGCCTTCAGTTTTGGCCGCATCTGGGATCAGTACGGCATGCTGGTGGTCTTTGCCGCACTCTTTGTCGCCTGCGCGATTTTTGTGCCCAACTTTGCCACCTTCATTAATATGAAAGGGCTGGGGCTGGCCATTTCCATGTCCGGTATGGTGGCCTGCGGGATGCTGTTCTGTCTGGCCTCGGGCGATTTCGACCTGTCAGTGGCCTCCGTCATTGCCTGTGCTGGCGTCACCACGGCGGTGGTAATCAACATGACCGAAAGCCTGTGGATTGGCGTGCTGGCGGGTCTGCTGCTGGGCGTTATCAGCGGTCTGGTTAACGGGTTTGTGATTGCCCGCCTGAAGATTAACGCCCTGATCACCACCCTTGCGACCATGCAGATTGTGCGCGGTCTGGCCTATATCATCTCCGACGGTAAAGCGGTGGGGATTGAAGACGAACGCTTCTTCACCCTGGGCTATGCGAACTGGCTGGGGTTGCCTGCGCCAATCTGGCTGACGGTGGCCTGTCTGATCCTGTTCGGCTTCCTGCTTAACCGCACCACGTTTGGCCGAAATACCCTGGCGATCGGCGGTAATGAGGAAGCGGCGCGGCTGGCGGGCGTACCGGTGGTGCGCACTAAGATCATTATCTTTGTGCTCTCCGGTCTGGTCTCGGCGGCAGCGGGGATTATTCTGGCATCGCGCATGACCAGCGGCCAGCCTATGACCTCCATTGGGTACGAGCTGATCGTCATTTCAGCCTGCGTGTTGGGCGGGGTTTCGCTGAAAGGTGGCATCGGAAAAATCTCATATGTGGTGGCCGGTATCCTCATTTTGGGGACAGTAGAGAACGCCATGAACCTGCTGAATATTTCGCCGTTCTCCCAGTATGTGGTTCGTGGCCTGATCCTGCTCGCAGCCGTGATTTTCGACCGTTACAAGCAAAAAGCGAAGCGTACCGTGTAACGTTCTTCCTGCCTTTTAATTGCTCAACTAATAACCTTAGTTGACGCCTGAACCGCCCCGCCAGTTCCGCTGGCGGGGCGGTTGTCAAATGGCGAGCGACGTCACACTGTCTATACTTACATGGCTATGAAAGAGGTAAAGGCGTTTACCTCTCGTAAACCGTAAGGAGGACCAGGGTGGCTGACTTGTTAACCGCACCGCCTGTACTGCCCGGACACTATGCTTTCTTTTTCGATCTCGACGGCACGCTCGCCGGGATAAAACCGCACCCCGACCAGGTGGTTATCCCGGAGGCGGTATTACAGGATTTGCATCAGCTCTCGCAAATGAATGAGGGAGCACTGGCATTGATATCAGGGCGCTCAATGGCCGAGCTGGATTTGCTCGCCAGTCCTTACCACTTTCCGCTGGCCGGTGTACACGGAGCGGAGCGCCGCGACATCCATGATCACAAGCACATCGTTTCACTCCCCGATGCATTAATCGAAAAGCTGCAGGCGCAGCTCGCTGCTGCACTGGCTGAACTGCCGGGCACGGAGCTGGAAGCCAAAGGGATGGCCTTTGCCTTGCACTATCGCCAGGCACCGCAGCATGAAGAGGCCGTGCTTGCGCTCGCCGCCAGGGTCGCGCAGGCGCATCCTGAGCTGGCGCTGCAGCCGGGTAAATGCGTCGTGGAGCTTAAACCGAAAGGGATCAATAAAGGGGCAGCGATCGCCGCGTTTATGGCAACGCCGCCTTTCCAGGGCCGGACGCCCGTTTTTCTTGGGGATGACCTGACCGATGAGGCCGGGTTTCGTGTAGTGAATCAGGCCGGAGGGATCTCCGTGAAGGTTGGGCCTGGTGACACTGAAGCCGAATGGCGTCTGGCAAATGTGGCCAGCGTCTGGCAGTGGATATCTGACATCGCTAACCAGCAACAACAACAAATAGCGCAAAACAAAGGGGGAAACCATTATGGGTCGCTTAGTCGTCGTCTCTAACCGTATCGCACCGCCTGACGATAAAAAAGCCAGTGCAGGTGGGCTGGCGGTGGGGGTATTAGGTGCCTTAAAAGCTGCTGGCGGGCTGTGGTTTGGCTGGAGTGGTGACATCAGTGAGGAAGAAAAACCACTTAAAAAGGTGACGCGCGGCAACATCACCTGGGCGTCATTCGCCCTGAAAGAGAAAGATTATGACGAGTACTACTCCCAGTTCTCGAATGCCGTGCTGTGGCCCGCGTTCCACTACCGTCTGGACCTGGTCAAATTCCAGCGAGAATCGTTTGAAGGCTACAGCCGCGTCAATGCGCTGCTGGCGGATAAACTGCTGCCTTTAATCGAGGAAGACGATATTTTATGGATCCACGATTATCATCTGCTTCCCTTCGCCCGCGAGCTGCGAAAACGCGGAGTCAACAACCGCATCGGCTTCTTCCTCCATATTCCGTTCCCGACACCGGAAATTTTTACCGCGCTGCCGCCGCATGAAGAGCTGCTGGAAGCGCTGTGTGATTACGATTTGCTGGGCTTCCAGACTGAGAATGACCGCATTGCGTTCCTGGATTCGGTATCGGGCAAAACACGCCTGATGACGAAAGGGGGCAAAACGCATACGGCCTGGGGTAAAACGTTCTATACCGAAGTCTATCCGATTGGGATAGAGCCGGATGAGATTGCTGAGCAAGCGTCTGGTCCGTTGCCGCCGAAGCTGGCGCAGCTTAAAAACGAGCTGAAACACGTGAAGAATATCTTCTCGGTGGAGCGTCTCGACTACTCCAAAGGGCTACCGGAGCGCTTCCTGGCGTATGAAACGCTGCTGGATAAATATCCGCAGCACCACGGTAAAATCCGCTATACGCAGATTGCACCTACGTCGCGTGGGGAAGTGCAGGCCTATCAGGATATTCGTCATCAACTGGAGACGGAAGCAGGGCGCATCAACGGCCGCTACGGTCAGCTGGGCTGGACGCCGCTGTTTTATCTGAACCAACACTTTGACCGTAAGATCCTGATGAAGGTGTTCCGCTATGCTGACGTCGGCCTCGTAACACCGCTGCGCGACGGGATGAACCTGGTGGCAAAGGAGTATGTGGCGGCACAAGATCCAGCCGATCCGGGGGTGCTGGTGCTTTCTCAGTTTGCGGGAGCCGCGAACGAACTCACTTCAGCGCTCATCGTGAACCCTTACGACCGGGATGATGTGGCGAACGCGCTCAACCGTGCTCTGACGATGCCCCTGACGGAACGTATTTCCCGTCATGCGGAAATGATGGATACGATCCGCGAGAACGATATTAATCACTGGCAGGCACGTTTTATTCGCGATTTGCGTAATATTGAGCCGCAAAGCCATGAAGGCGTTCTGCAAAAAAAGATCGCGACTTTCCCTAAACTGGCGTGATATTCCTCTGGGGGTTTAACGACCCCCAAGAGGCACCAACAGCACATCAACCAGGCTTGAGGCGACTATCGATTTCGCCGCGCAGGCCGCCCGTGAAATAAAGCTTTGGTTATGATTACCGCATATCACTAAATCAATTTTCTCTTTGCGACATACGTCGAGAATATGCGCATTCAGTTCACCTGTCGCAATGACGGTCTGATAAATGGGATATTGCGCTTTCTCCACCAGCTCCTGCAGAAATTGCTGCGTTTCTTCCTGTAATACCCCACGAATATCTTCCAGCATGGGGGCTGCCAGTTGATTGTACATCTCGGGTTCGGCCGCAAGGGTAATTAAGCTGATGCGCGCATTATGCGGGCGGGCGATGGACACCGCCCGGGCAACGAGTTGGTGACTTTCCGGTGAAACTGCAACAGAAACAAGAAGATGGGAGTAACTCATCACGCACTCCTTAGCTGTCTGAAAAACCGCGTCTGTGTCAGCATTACCGCGAAATCAGCACTTCTGCAAGAGGTGAATACGACATTAGTGTGAAGCTTCTCATAATTATTCATTAATTATTCTTATAAGAAGAATAACGCCAAACCGCGTGCAAATGAAAAAAATTAACAACTTAACGTAAATCACACATTTTGATGCGCGTGATGTTAAATCGTTTTAAAGCGTTATAGACGCAATGTGAATGATCACGCTTTGAAACAAATTTTTTACCCCTCAAGCATAACTGTATGTTTTTCATAGGTAATGAAAATGTGGCCCTGAGATGTATAGCGTGTGAATTGTTGCGGTAGTCGCTATTGCTCAAAAAAGCAATCGCCATGCGCCTTCTGTTCGCACTTCTGCATGAGTATTCGTCCATAAAGAATATAAAATGGTCTTGATTGGTTAAAAAATGAACAAATTACAAGTCTCACTGATGGATTTATGGATGATATTCACTTAAATTATGTGACATGGATCACATTTTTTTTAAATTTGAGGATGGCTGCATTGTATGTGTCAAAACTGACGAGTAGAGTTTGCGTCGAATTAGGAAAAATCTTAGTTATTTGTAAGAAATGATAAAACATGTAAGAAGCGCATCCGCGCTTCGTTGGTGCACGTTTTGCAGAATACAAACCTAAATTCAACTATGCATTTAGCCTTTTTTTTAAATACCGGGTGTTTTCCCGGCGACATCACGGGGTGCGGTCTTTCCGCATAAAAATAATAGTTGGTTATTCGGGATGGGAAAAATGCATACATCCGAGTTGCTAAAACATATCTATGACATCAACCTGTCATATTTACTGCTCGCGCAGCGATTGATTAGTCAGGACAAAGCGTCCGCGATGTTTCGTTTAGGTATTAACGAAGAGATGGCAACCATGCTGGGCGGGTTAACCCTGCCGCAAATGGTTAAACTGGCTGAAACGAATCAACTGGTTTGCCAGTTCCGCTTCGATAATCCTCAGACTATCACGCGGCTGACACAGGAATCTCGTGTGGACGATCTGCAACAGATCCATACCGGTATTCTTCTCTCCACCCGCTTGCTCAACGAAATCAGCCAGCCTGATGACGCAGCCCGTAAAAAAAGAGCGTAGAAATGAGCGAGAAAAGCATTGTTCAGGAAGCGCGTGACATACAGTTGGCCATGGAGCTGATTACACTGGGTGCTCGTTTACAAATGCTGGAAAGCGAAACTCAGTTGAGCCGTGGTCGTCTCATCAAACTGTACAAAGAGTTACGTGGTAGTCCCCCACCGAAAGGAATGTTGCCGTTTTCAACGGACTGGTTTATGACCTGGGAGCAGAACATTCACGCCTCCATGTTCTGTAATGCCTGGCAGTACCTTCTCAAAACCGGTTTGTGTAGCGGCGTCGATGCCGTAATCAAAGCGTATAAACTTTACCTTGAACAATGCCCACAGCAGGAAGAGGGTCCCCTGCTGGCGCTGACCCGCGCATGGACGCTGGTGCGTTTTGTTGAGAGCGGAATGCTTGAATTGTCGCGCTGCAACTGCTGCGATGGCAATTTCATTACCCATGCTCATCAGCCTGCAGGCAGCTTCGCCTGTAGTTTATGTCAGCCGCCATCCCGTGCAGTAAAAAGACGTAAACTTTCCCGGGATGCTGCCGATATTATTCCACAACTGCTGGATGAACAGATCGAACAAGCTGTTTAACCCGAACGTGTGGGAAAGATTCCAGCAGCGGTAAGCCATTACCGCTGCTTTTTTTTATCCTGGATTCGGTAAACGCTGCGAGCTGAACGTCCTTGCCATAGTCACTAGCGGAAGGATGATGTCGTGCTTATCTTATTAGGTTACCTGGTAGTTCTCGGTACAGTTTTCGGCGGTTACATGATGACCGGCGGGCACCTTGGAGCACTCTATCAACCGGCTGAACTTATTATCATCGGCGGCGCAGGGGTAGGGGCTTTTATCGTTGGCAACAACGGGAAATCGATCAAGGGGACGCTGAAAGCTATTCCATTGCTGTTCCGTCGCTCGAAATACACCAAAAGCATGTATATGGATCTGCTGGCTCTGCTCTATCGCCTGATGGCGAAGTCGCGCCAGCAGGGGATGTTCTCGCTGGAACGGGATATCGAAAACCCGAAAGAGAGCGAGATTTTTGCCAGCTACCCGCGCATCCTTGCCGATGCCATGATGCTGGATTTCATTGTCGATTACCTGCGCCTGATCATCAGCGGCAATATGAATACCTTCGAAATTGAAGCGCTGATGGACGAAGAGATCGAAACCCACGAGAGCGAATCCGAAGTGCCGGCCAACAGCCTGGCGCTGGTGGGGGACTCATTGCCGGCCTTCGGTATCGTGGCGGCGGTCATGGGGGTTGTTCACGCGCTGGCCTCGGCGGATCGCCCGGCGGCAGAGCTGGGGGCGCTGATTGCCCACGCCATGGTGGGGACCTTCCTCGGTATTTTGCTGGCGTATGGTTTTATCTCTCCACTGGCCAGCGTTCTGCGTCAGAAGAGCGCGGAAACCACCAAAATGATGCAATGCGTGAAGATTACGCTGCTCTCTAACCTCAACGGTTATGCGCCACCGATCGCGGTTGAGTTTGGCCGTAAAACGCTTTACTCCAGCGAGCGTCCGTCGTTTATCGAGCTTGAAGAACACGTGCGTGCGGTGAAAAACCCAAACCAACAGACGACAACTGAGGACGCATGAAAAACCAGTCCCATCCGATCGTCATCGTAAAAAAGCGCAAGCATAAGGGGCATGGGCACGGTGCGCATGGCTCCTGGAAAATTGCCTACGCCGATTTTATGACCGCAATGATGGCCTTCTTTCTGGTGATGTGGTTGATCTCGATCTCCAGCCCGAAAGAGCTGATTCAGATTGCGGAATACTTCCGTACGCCGCTGGCGACTGCGGTCTCCGGTGGGCCGCGTATCTCTAACAGTGACAGCCCGATCCCCGGTGGCGGCGATGATTACACCCAGAAGCAGGGTGAGGTGAA
This sequence comes from Enterobacter cloacae complex sp. SHL021, assembly GCF_049237765.1. Classification (NCBI taxonomy): domain Bacteria; kingdom Pseudomonadati; phylum Pseudomonadota; class Gammaproteobacteria; order Enterobacterales; family Enterobacteriaceae; genus Enterobacter; species Enterobacter cloacae complex sp. SHL021. Next base: position 56,977 of record NZ_JBMKJG010000011.1, read on the forward strand.
AAAAGAGCCGAACATCGACGAACTGAAGAGAAAGATGGAGCAGGCGCGTCTGAAAAAACTGCGCGGCGATCTCGATCAGCTGATTGAAGCGGACCCGAAACTGCGCGCGCTGCGACCGCATCTGAAGATCGATCTGGTGCAGGAAGGGCTGCGTATCCAGATTATTGATAGCCAGAACCGCCCGATGTTCAAAACCGGTAGCGCCGAGGTTGAACCCTATATGCGCGATATTTTGCGCGCCATTGCCCCGGTGCTGAATGGTATTCCAAACCGCATTAGCCTGTCAGGCCACACGGATGACTTCCCGTACGCCACGGGCGAGAAGGGATACAGCAACTGGGAGCTTTCTGCCGATCGTGCCAACGCCTCGCGTCGCGAGCTGGTGGCGGGTGGGCTTGATGATGGCAAGGTACTGCGCGTGGTCGGCATGGCAGCAACCATGCGTGTCTCCGACCGCGGGCCGGATGACGCCATCAACCGTCGTATCAGTCTTTTAGTGCTGAACCAGCAGGCGGAGCAGGCCATCCTGCATGAAAACGCCGAAAGTCAGAATGAGTCACTGGACGATTTAAAACAGCCTGGGGCCGTTCCTTCGGCTGCCGTTCCAACATCGCCACCAGCCAATCCGAGGTGATAGCGTGAGCATGGATATTAGCGATTTTTACCAGACATTCTTTGATGAAGCCGACGAATTGTTGGCGGATATGGAGCAACATTTGCTGGATTTGGTGCCAGAAGCGCCAGACTCCGAGCAGCTCAATGCCATCTTCCGCGCTGCGCACTCCATTAAAGGCGGAGCCGGAACATTTGGATTTACCATCCTGCAGGAAACCACCCATTTAATGGAAAACCTGCTTGATGAAGCACGACGCGGTGAGATGCAGCTCAATACCGACATTATCAACCTGTTTTTGGAAACCAAAGATATTATGCAGGAACAGCTCGACGCCTATAAAAGTTCGGCAGAGCCTGATGCCGCCAGCTTTGAATACATCTGCAATGCGCTGCGCCAGCTTGCGCTGGAAGCAAAAGGTGAGGTCGCCGCAGCCGTTGTTCCTGCAGCCAAACTGAGCGTTGTTGATGCGCCAGCGGCTGAAGATGCAGCACCTGCCGCCGCTAAAGCGGGGAAACTGCGCGTTGTGCTGTCGCGCCTGAAAGAGAACGAAGTCAACCTGCTGGAAGAGGAGCTGGGTAACCTGGCGACATTAAGCAACGTGGTAAAAGGCAAAGACAGCCTTGCTGCGACGCTCGATGACGGTATCAGCCAGGACGACATCGTGGCAGTGCTGTGTTTTGTTATCGAAGCCGATCAAATCGCCTTTGAAACGGAAGCGGTTGCCGTTGACGCGCCTGCTGCAGTGGGGGAGGTTGCCGCTGTGGCTCAGGCTGCTGCGCCCGCGGTCGCCCCTGCTGCCCCGGCGTTGAAAGCCGTTCCTAAAGAGGCTGCTGCCCCGGGCCGTGGTGAAAAACCGGCGGCGCGCTCCAGCGAATCGACCAGTATTCGCGTTGCCGTAGAGAAGGTTGACCAGCTGATCAACCTGGTCGGCGAGCTGGTGATCACCCAGTCAATGCTGGCCCAGCGTTCTAACGAACTGGACCCGGTCACGCACGGCGATCTGATTACCAGCATGGGGCAGTTACAGCGTAACGCCCGCGATCTGCAGGAATCGGTGATGTCCATCCGTATGATGCCGATGGAATACGTCTTCAGCCGCTTCCCGCGTCTGGTGCGCGACCTGGCCGGTAAACTCAATAAGCAGATTGAACTGACGCTGATGGGCAGCTCCACCGAGCTGGATAAGAGCCTGATTGAACGCATTATCGATCCGTTAACGCACCTGGTGCGTAACAGCCTGGACCACGGTATCGAACTGCCGGAAAACCGTATCGCCGCCGGAAAATCCCCGGTCGGTAACCTGATCCTGTCTGCGGAGCACCAGGGCGGGAACATCTGTATTGAAGTAACCGATGACGGCGCGGGCCTTAACCGCGAGCGTATCCTGGCGAAGGCGATTTCGCAGGGGATGGCGGTCAGCGAAAACATGACCGATGAAGAAGTGGGCATGCTGATCTTCGCCCCGGGTTTCTCAACCGCCGAGCAGGTAACGGATGTCTCCGGACGCGGCGTGGGAATGGACGTGGTGAAGCGTAACATTCAGGAAATGGGCGGCCACGTCGAAATCCAGTCTAAGCAAGGTTCTGGTACCACCATTCGTATTTTACTGCCGCTGACGCTGGCGATCCTCGACGGTATGTCGGTGAAAGTGGCGGACGAAGTCTTCATTCTGCCGCTGAACGCGGTAATGGAATCACTGCAGCCACGTGAAGAAGATCTGCACCCACTGGCAGGTGGCGAGCGTGTGCTCGAAGTGCGCGGGGAATACCTGCCGCTGGTGGAACTGTGGAAAGTCTTCGAAGTCGACGGGGCGAAAACAGAGGCCACGCAGGGTATCGTCGTGATCCTGCAAAGTGCGGGTCGCCGCTACGCGCTGCTGGTTGACCAGTTGATTGGTCAGCACCAGGTGGTGGTGAAGAACCTCGAAAGCAACTACCGCAAAGTGCCGGGTATTTCTGCCGCCACCATTCTGGGTGATGGTAGCGTGGCGCTGATCGTCGACGTGTCGGCGCTTCAGGGATTAAATCGTGAACAACGTGTGGCGTACACAGCCGCCTGATTAAGTAAAGGGTAAGAACATGACCGGTATGAGTAATGTAACGAAACTGGCGGGCGAGCCATCAGGACAGGAGTTCCTGGTATTCACTTTAGGCGATGAGGAGTACGGCATCGATATCCTGAAAGTGCAGGAAATTCGTGGTTACGATCAGGTTACCCGCATCGCGAACACGCCAGCGTTTATTAAAGGCGTCACCAACCTGCGCGGCGTGATTGTGCCTATCGTTGACCTGCGCGTGAAGTTCAGCCAGGGCGATGTGGAGTATAACGATAATACCGTGGTGATTGTCCTCAATCTGGGGCAACGCGTGGTCGGTATCGTGGTGGATGGTGTGTCTGACGTGCTCTCACTGACGTCTGACCAAATCCGTCCGGCGCCGGAGTTTGCGGTCACGCTGTCTACCGAGTACCTGACGGGGCTGGGTGCGCTGGGTGAGCGTATGTTGATTCTGGTGAACATTGAGAAGCTGTTGAACAGCGAAGAGATGGCGTTGCTGGATATCGCGGCGAACCATGTAGCGTAGGTAAATGCAAAACGGCAATCCAGGTTGCCGTTTTTTGTGTTTGCTCCCTCTCCCGGTGGGAGAGGGGTGGGGTGAGGGCATCAGGCCACACCCCTTTTGTACTCTTACACTTCCTGCTCTACCAGCTCCGCTTCAGCTTCCCGCGCCCCTTCATTCTGCGACAGCATCGCGGTTGCAATCCCGTTACCCAGCACGTTAATGGCGGAACGCCCCATATCCAGGAAGTGGTCGATCCCCATCAGCAGCAGAATACCCGCCACCGGAATATTAAAGCTTGGGATGGTCGCCGCCAGTACCACCAGCGAAGAGCGTGGTACCCCCGCAATGCCTTTTGATGCCAGCATCAGCGTCAGCATCAGAACGGTAACCTCAGAGAAACTCAAATGAATATTGTACGCCTGAGCGATAAACATTGAGGCAAAAGAGCAGTAGACCATCGAACCGACCAGGTTAAAGGAATACCCAATTGGCAGGACGAAAGAGGCGATGCTGCGCGAACAGCCAAATCGCTCCAGTTGCTCAAGGGTTTTCGGATACGCTGCCTCGGAGCTGCTGGTGGTAAAGGCGACCAGCACCGGATCTTTCAGCATGCTGAGCAGGCGGAACACCTCTTTTTTCAGCACCATGTAACCCACTGCCAGCAACACCATGCAGGTGAGCAGGATCGCCACATAGTAGCCGCCAATAAAGGAGGCATAGTTCAGCAGAATGCCGAGACCCTGGGTGGCAATCACCGACGAGATCGCGGCGAAAATCGCCAGCGGGGCAACATACATGACGTAGCCCGTGACCTTCAGCATTATATGGGATACCACATCCAGCGCCGCGACCAGCGGGGCGTTGAATTTCTGGCCCAGCGACGCGCCGCCGATGCCAAAGAACATGGAGAACACCACAATTTGCAGAATTTCATTGTTCGCCATCGCCCCGGCAATGCTGGTCGGAATGGTGTGGGAGAGGAACGCTTTCAGGGTCATGCCGCCGACGGCCAGCCCGGTATCCACTGCTTCAGTGGGGATCGTCAGGTTCAGACCGCTGCCTGGATGCTCCAGAGTGACAATAAACAGCCCCACCAGAATAGAAAGCACCGATGAGCTGATAAACCATACCATCGCTTTACCACCTACGCGGCCAATAGTCGAGGTTTCGCCCATTTTCATAATGCCCACCGTCAACGTGCTGAAGACCAACGGTGCAATCACCATTTTGATCAGTCGCAGGAAAATATCGGTGAGAAGCGTAATGTTATCCGACCAGGTTTTGATGGCATCCGCAGATGCGTATTCATGAATGGCCGCCCCTGAAAGAATACCCGCCAGCATGAATATCACGATGAAGAGCGTAAGTTTGTTTGCACTTGCCACGAAAAAGACCCCTATGCGCTGTAGATGTCGCCCGCGCCGATATATATGGATTTTTTATTACTGCGCGGGAAATTATTCGGCACATAAATTGAAGTAAAGCGGGGGGAGATACAACTCCTTTTTAAATTTTATTAATTTTGTTGCTAATGCCGCGACGATATATTGTGATGCTTATCACACTTTAATGGGATATATCCTCAGGCAACAGTCGGTAAATTCCGTTTATAAATCAATAACCCAATGTTTCTAAAATCATTTCTCTGTCAATCGGACAAGGGGGGGACTGACATGGCCGCCAGTGGTCGAAGCGATAACCATAAACTAAATTCTCAATAACCCCCTCGGAGGAACATTAAGCGGGGCTAACATCTTGAACGTTAAAACTAAATTGTTGTACGTGAACGGAGACGTCTTCTGGAGGGTGGTAAATGAAAAGAAAACGCCTTTTGACCTGCGCTGGCATTCTGTTAACCGCGACAACCGCCCATCAGGCGCTGGCGGTCACCAGTAGTGGCACTATCGGCGCGACGCTGACATTGACAAACGGGTGTCTGATTAATGGATCGCCCACCCAAAACGGCATTAACTTCGGGACACTGGATTTCGGGACCCATCCTGCAACCTTTTCCACCCTGACGACGCAGTTGACCGGTGCCAGCGGCGGAAACACCTTCACGATTCAATGTACAACCGCCAGCTACACGGTGGCGATAACCGGGAATACTAACTCCACTGCGCCGGGCACCGTCGTTGGCACGACGGGGACACCCGCCCGCTATCTGATCAACACCACCAACACGGCGCAGGGTGTGGCATACAGCCTGTATAGCGACAGCGGATTTAATAACGTTGTGGCGAATAACGCGGCATTGCCGATCGCGTCCACGGCCGGTGGGGTGGACAGTTACACCCTCTACGGGCGTATTACCGGCGGCGGAAACAGCGTTACGGTGGTACCGGGGACCTACACCGACACCATAAATGTCAGCGTAACCTATTAGCCCACTTAGCCCATGAAGACCGCTTTTTCAGGTCTGCGCCACTGCGCAGAGGGGATCGTGCATCTTTTTTTTACGCTGATCCTCGGGCTGGCGCTGGTGCCGGCCGCTATGGCCGTCACGTCGCAGTCATTTAAGGTCAGCGCGACCATTGTGCCGGGATGCGCGGTGAGCACCGGCAGTGGGGGGCTGTTGGGCACGCTGAACTTCGGTACCCATACCGGCGTGGAGAGTGCTCCGGTGAGCACCAGCTTCGTACCAAACGGGGCACTCTCGATCGCCTGTACGCCAGGCGTGGCGCTGAGTATGAGTATTAACGGCGGGCAGAATTACGCCTCCGTGCGGCGAATGACGCGTAACGGCGGGAACGACGTGGTGGGATACCGGCTTTACAGCAGCAGTTCACTTGCGGCGAACAGCGAAATAGGGGTCAACCAGGCGATTCCGGTGACCTATACCAACAGCAATAACATCGCGCTGCCGCTGTTTGGCGTGGCGCTATTGACCGGGTTCAGCCCGGCAGGAACCTATTCTGATCAACTTACCGTGACCTTGTCATGGTGATAAAGGGAGAGCGTCGATGACGGCATATTTCAGGCGCATATGTCTGGGAAGTTTGCTGGGGGTGATGGCCGTGGCGGCAGGCCAGGTGCAGGCCGCCGCGACCATTCTGTTATGGCCTATCGATCCGTGGCTGGCGGCTGATGCCAAAGCCACGGAACTGTGGATCCAGAATCAAGGAAACAGCCCAACCACCATGCAGGTACGCATTGTGCGCTGGAAGCAGGAGGGCGGGTTCGAACGTTACAGTGCCCAGCAGGATGTGGTGGCCAGCCCGCCAATTGTCACCATCGCAGCGGGCAGCAAGCAGCTTATTCGTCTTATCAAACAGGGGACGGTTCCGGTGGGGGTCGAGCAGGCCTACCGCATTATTGTCGATGAAATTCCTCAGCCGGACAACAAAGCCGAACCGGCTATTGGTCTCAAACTGCAGATGCGTTATTCCATTCCCCTTTTTGTCTATGGGCAGGGGATCCCGACAAGCAAAGAGGGGGCGCACCATGCGTTTGTGGATACGCACAACCTCAGCTGGCGGGTAAAAAATGAGGGCGGACAGCCTCACCTGGAGGTTAACAACCGGGGCGATGTACACGTCAGGCTCAGTCAGGTTTCGCTGGTGCAGGGCGGGCAGAAACGTCCTGTTGCTGAGGGATTGCTGGGCTACGTGCTGGCGGGCAGTACCCGCAGCTGGGCCATCCCGGCCGGAATTCGGCAGCCAGACCAGATGCGCGCGCAGATTAACGCCAGGGATGAACAATGGCAGTCGACGCCCGTCAACTGAAACCGGCGATGATGATCCTGCTTTGCGTCACGACCAGCGCCTGGGCAGAACCCGGCGATGACAGTTTACCGCCGCCTCCCGAGGCCCGGGCGGTGAGCGATGAGGCGGTTTTTCAGCTTGGCCTCATAGTGAACCACTACGATACCGGTCTGGTGGTGCCCGTGACGCAGCGTAAAGGCGCTTACTTTATCTCGAGCGCCGATTTGCTGCGTGCCGGGCTGCCGCCGGAGCATGTGCCGACCGGCGAGGTGGATCTCTCATCGCTTGCTCAGGTTCGCGTGGAGTACGACAGCGCCGGACAGCGTCTGCTGCTCAGCGTGCCCCGCGAATGGGTGGCCTCCCGGGTGACCTCTTTTGGCGGGCAAACCGCGCAAAGCAAACCTCACTTTGGGCGCGGGGCGCTGCTGAATTACGATCTTTATACTAACCACACGGAACACGTGGGTGGCCAGGCTTCTCTGTGGCATGAGTTCCGCTACTTCAATGAACGCGGCTCGCTCTCTTCTACCGGTTATGTGCGGAAAAATTTCGCTGGCGATGACGGCCAGCAGGCCGGATATGTGCGCTATGACACCACCCTGCTGGTCACCAATGAAGAGGACGCCACCACCTGGACAGCCGGGGATGTGATCAGCGATGCCCTGAGCTGGAGCTCCAGCGTGCGTATGGGTGGGATAAGCTACGGGCGTGACTTCTCCCTGCGCCCGGATCTGGTGACCTGGCCGCTGCCGGAATTCTCCGGGGAAGCAGCGGTTCCCACCTCGGTCGATCTCTTTATTAATGGCTATCGGTCTGGTTCTACGCAGCTTCAGCCGGGCCCCTTTACCCTGACGAATCTGCCCTATATTAACGGGGCCGGGGACGCGGTGCTGATCACCACCGATGCGCTGGGACGGCAGGTGAGCACTACGCTGCCGTTCTATGTCACCAGCGAACTGCTTAAACGCGGCTTGAGCGATGGGGCGGTGACGCTGGGAAGCCTGCGGCGCAACTACGGGATCGACAATTTTGATTATGGTCCGGCGGCGGGCAGCGGTTCTTATCGCTACGGGGTAGCGGACTGGCTGACCCTTGAAGCTCACGCGGAAGGGGCGGAGTCGCTGGCGCTGGGCGGGGCCGGGACGGTGGTGAAGCTCGGGCACTTTGGCGTTGTGAATACCGCGTATACCCAAAGCCGGATGCGCGGCGATGAGGGCGGGCAGATCGCCTGGGGCTATCAGTACAGCACCAGCGATTTTAGCCTTGCCACTCAACATACGCGACGCGATCGCGGTTTTGGCAACCTGGCCCTCTATGACCAGCCGACGATCTATGACGAAAACGACCGGCCTGTCGCCAGCTTCAGCCGCAATACCGATCAATATTCCCTGACTTTTAATCTTGGGCAGTACGGCAATATCGGGGCTGCCTGGATCGGTGTGGAGAGTTTTGACAGCCAGAAAACAGAACTGCTAAACCTCTCATGGAGCCGCAACCTGTGGGGCGCGAGCAGTCTTTACCTCGCCGCAAGCCGTGATCAGCAGCGGGGCGACTGGACGGTTGCACTCTCGCTACAGGTCCCGCTTGGGGAACGGGACAGCGCCGCGGTCACCTTCGAAAACACGCCGGAGGCAGGCAACACGCAGCGCATCAACTACAACCACTCCATGCCTTCCGATGGCGGGTTAAGCTGGAACATGGCATGGGCGCATCAGTCGCGGGCGAACAATTATCAGCAGGGAACCTTGGGCTGGCGTAACAATAATATCGAAGTGCAGGGCGGGGCCTACGGTGAAAAGGACATGATGACCTGGTGGAGCGAGGCGCTGGGCTCCATTGTGCTGATGGACGGCGAGCTGTTTGCGGCGAATAAAATCAACGACGCCTTTGTGGTGATCAGCACCGATGGTCAACCGGATGTGCCCGTCAGCTACGAGAATCAGCCGGTCGGCAAAACGAATCGCAACGGCTATCTGCTGGTGAGCGGCGTGTCGGCCTATTACCCGGCCAGTTACCGCATTGACACCCTCAATCTGCCTGCCGATACGCGCCTGAAAGAGACCGAACGCCGGATTGCGATCCGCCGCCACAGTGGTTATCTGGTGGACTTCCCGATGGAGCAGGAGCGGGTGGCAAGCGTCATTCTGCATGATGCCGAGGGACAGGCCATTCCGGTGGGCAGCCAGGTCAGACGTGCCTCACGCAGCAACGCGGTGGTGGGTTATGACGGGATCGCCTGGCTGGAAAATCTTAGCGACGTCAATTCGCTGGAGGTGATCACCCCGACGGGCAAACGGTGCCAGGCGACGCTGACCATTGGCGCGAACCCGGAACACAGGCTGCAAACCTACGGGCCGCTGGTATGTCGGGAGGCACGGTGACGCGTTATCTGCTGGTGATTCTGCTGCTCTTCTCCGGTGCCAGCGGCGCGGCCTGCACCGTCAGTACGGTGAATGCGTCGTTTGGCAGCGTGACCTCGTTCGCGCTGAGCGGAACCGGGGAAGTGGAAACCACCGGCACGCTGGTGGTGGCCTGCGATACGGTCCTCAACCTGCTTACCAACGACTCGGTGGCGCTGACTTACACCTCGGCATCGATATTCGCCAACAGTCGCGCCACCCTGAAGCGCACGGACAATGCGGCTATTACCGATGTCATACCCACGCGCCTGTGCGCTGCCTCCGGCTGTGGCGGTAGCAGCGAAGTGCAGATCGGTAATGCCTATACCTGGAGCGGGAACACGCTGCTCGGGCTGCTGGGGTCGAAGCGCTACAACATTCCGCTCTATTTCCGTACGGTGCCGGGGCAGAACGTCTCGGCCGGGCCGTATCAGGTGCTGCTGACATTCAGCATCAATTACAACGTCTGTGCCGTTGGCGCTGCCGGACTTTGCCTGACGCCGCAAACCGGCACGGCCACCACCACGATCCTTCTCAACATGACCGTCACTAACGACTGCAGCACCATGACCACGCCGGACGTGAATTTCAACAGCGCGCCGCTAGTACAAAGTTTTCCCACCGTCTCGCAGGCCATCGCCGTCACCTGCACCAAAGGCAGTACCTATACCATAGGGATTAACAATGGTGCCAACGCGCTGAACAACGTTCGTCGCATGGTGAGCGGCAGTAACTACATGAGTTACGACATCTATAAAGAAGCCACCACCAACCGCTGGGGCAGCAGCGGCACCGAACGCTGGACCAGTGCGACCTCGTCCCAGGTCAGTACCGACGGATTACTGCGTACCTACAATTACACCGCCAAAGTCCTGACCGGGCAGGTCTCACCCCCCGCCGGAACCTATACCGATACGCTGATTGTTGACGTGGCGTTCTAACCCCCGCGCTTTTCCCTTTCGCAAATGTAAAGTTCCTGTGGCCTGTGCCGATAACACCGTTAATAAATCTATGAGAAGGTGTTGTATGTTGAACCGTATCCGCGTTGTCACAATGCTCATGATGGTGCTGGTCATTTTCGCACTACTTCAGCTTATCTCCGGTGGGCTTTTTTTCTCGTCGTTAAAACAGAATCAGGACAGTTTCGCCGCCTCAAACGATCTGCGCCTGCAGCAGAGTGAACTCACGTCAACGTGGGATTTGATGCTGCAAACGCGTATCAACCTGAGCCGCTCCTCCGCCCGCATGATGATGGATCCCAACAATCAGCAGAGCAGCGCGAAAACCGATCTGCTGAAAAATGCCCGCGCAACCCTTGCGGATGCCGCAAAGCATTACGACGCCTTTAAGAAGATCGCCCCGCAGCCTGCCATGGAGCAGGTGAGCCAGAATATCGATGAAAAATATAACGCCTACTATGCCGGTCTGACGGAGCTTATCCAGTTCCTGGAGAGCGGCAACATGGACGCCTATTTCGCCCAGCCGACACAAGGAATGCAAAACGCGCTCGGCGCGGCGCTGAGTGAATACGCCAAAGCCAGCGCAGATCTCTACCACTCGGCCTTTACGGAAAGCCAGAATGATTACCGCTTTGCCAAATGGCAGATGGCGGTAATGGCGCTGGCGCTGGCCATTGTGCTGATCGCGGTATGGTACGGCATTCGCCATAGCCTGCTGAACCCACTGGGTCGCGTCATTGCCCATATCCGCGAGATTGCCAGCGGCGATTTGACCAAAACGCTGACCGTCTCCGGGCGTAACGAAATCACCGAACTGGCTAACAGCGTAGACCATATGCAGCGTTCGCTTATCGATACCGTTGCCAACGTGCGTAGCGGCACGGATGCCATCTATACCGGCACCAGCGAAATTGCGATGGGCAATAACGATCTCTCTTCCCGTACCGAACAACAGGCCTCCGCGCTGGAAGAGACCGCGGCCAGCATGGAACAGCTCACCGCCACCGTGAAGCAGAACGCGGATAACGCGCGTCAGGCTTCTCAGCTGGCAGAAAGTGCGTCCGAAACGGCGCAGCGTGGCGGTCGGGTGGTGGATGGTGTGGTGAAAACCATGCATGAAATTGCCGACAGCTCGAAGAAAATCGCTGACATCATCAGCGTGATCGACGGCATTGCCTTCCAGACCAATATCCTGGCGCTGAACGCCGCCGTTGAGGCCGCGCGTGCGGGTGAACAGGGGCGCGGGTTTGCGGTGGTGGCCGGTGAAGTGCGTAATCTCGCCAGCCGCAGCGCTAACGCGGCGAAAGAGATTAAAGCCCTGATTGAAGACTCGGTTTCCCGCGTCGATACCGGCTCCGTGCTGGTGGAAAGCGCAGGGGAGACCATGAATGACATCGTGAATGCCGTTACCCGCGTAACGGACATCATGGGTGAAATCGCCTCTGCCTCTGATGAGCAGAGTCGTGGTATCGACCAGGTAGCCCTGGCGGTATCGGAAATGGATCGCGTGACACAGCAAAACGCCGCTCTGGTGCAGGAGTCCGCCGCGGCGGCCGCTGCGCTGGAAGACCAGGCGAGCCGTCTGAAGATGGCCGTCTCGGCGTTTCGTCTCGCTTCACTCGCTGGAAATACGGTCACCCCGCAAGCCACGTATCGTGCGCCAGCCGCTGAGCCGGCGGCCACGCGTACCCGCGCCGCGACGACCGGACATGATGAAAACTGGGAAACATTTTGACTGACATTTAAACCGCGGCTGCTTGCCGCTTGATGGGAGCGTGGATGTTAAATCGTATTCGTATCTCGACCACACTGTTTTTGATTCTGATCCTTTGCGGTGTGTTGCAGGTTGGCAGTAACGGGTTGTCTTTTTGGGCGTTTCGCGATGGCTATCAGAATTTGCAGGAAGTTGAGGCGAGTAATCAGCAGCGCTCCGCACTGGCACAAACGCGTGCCGTGCTGTTGCAGGCAAGCACTGCGCTGAACAAGGCGGGAACCTTAACCGCGCTGAGTTATCCGCCGGATGATATCAAGGCGCTGATGGCGACGGCGCGCAACAGCCTTAAACAGGCCGACGCGCAGTTCAAAACGTTCACCGCGCAGGAGGACGTCAGCGAAAAAGGGAAAGCGCTGAAAGCTGCCATGAAGAAGAACTTTGAGCAGTGGCACAGCGATCTGGATCACCAGGCGACCTGGCTTGAGAACAACCAGCTCTCGGACTTTATGAGCGCGCCGGTGCAGGCCTCACAGGCGGCGTTTGATGACAGCTTTAACGCCTGGCAGCAGGACATTAACCAGTTTGTGCAGCGCGCAGGGGAAAGCAGCCGCATGAGCTACCACATGTCCGGCGTGATTTTTACCGTGGTGGTGATTCTGGCGGCACTGCTGACCGGTGCCGCGCTGCTCTGGTCGCGCAAGATGATTGTTCAGCCGCTGGCGATTATCAGCAGCCACTTCGACAGCATTGCGAAGGGGGATCCGGCGCGTCCGGTGGCGGTGTATGGCAAAAACGAAATTTCGGCGATCTTTGCCAGCCTGAAGGCGATGCAAGGATCGCTACGGGAAACGGTCTCCGATGTGCGCCAGGGCAGCTATGCCATGCACACCGGGATCTCAGAGATTGCGGCTGGCAATAACGATCTCTCTTCCCGTACCGAGCAACAGGCGGCCTCGCTGGCGCAAACGGCGGCCAGCATGGAACAGCTGACTGCGACGGTAAGCCAGAACGCCGACAACGCGCGCCAGGCGTCAGACCTGTCAAAACAGGCGGCGATGACGGCGAAGAAGGGGGGCGACCAGGCGTCTCATGTGGCCAGCACCATGCAGGATATTGCCGCCAGTTCGCAGAAAATTGGCGACATCATCAGCGTGATTGATGGCATTGCGTTCCAGACCAACATTCTGGCGCTGAACGCGGCTGTGGAAGCGGCGCGTGCGGGTGAGCAGGGGCGCGGGTTTGCGGTGGTGGCGGGTGAAGTCCGTAACCTGGCGAGCCGCAGCGCCAACGCGGCAAAAGAGATCAAAGGGCTGATTGAAGAGTCTGTCTCCCGCGTCCAGCAAGGCTCCGCGCTGGTGGATACGGCGGCGAAAACCATGCACGAGATTGTCACCTCCGTTACGCGGGTGAACGACATCATGGGCGAAATTGCCTCGGCGTCTGATGAGCAGCGTCGCGGGATTGAGCAGGTGGCCCAGGCGGTAAGCCAGATGGATCAGGTCACTCAGCAGAATGCCTCGTTAGTGGAGGAAGCGGCAGCGGCAACCGATCAGCTGGCCAGTCAGGCGGATCATCTGACCGGGCTGGTCGCGGTATTTAATGTCAAAGAGCACGTTGAAGCAGTAACAGAAGTCGGGCGGTCGCAGGCCGTGCCAGTTGTATCCTGAATGTAATTAAGAAGGCGCTATGACATCACCAATGCCTCCAGGGCAAACGTCATTATTGTTGCAGATGACACAGCGCCTCGCGCTGTCCGACGCGCATTTTCGTCGGATATGTCAGTTAATTTACCAGCGTGCGGGGATCGTGCTTGCTGACCATAAGCGAGACATGGTCTACAACCGTCTGGTGCGGCGCCTGCGTACGCTGGGGCTGGATGACTTTGGTCGCTACCTGAGCATGCTCGAAGCGAACCAGAACAGCGCCGAGTGGCAGGCTTTTATTAACTCTTTAACCACTAACCTGACGGCCTTTTTCCGCGAAGCTCACCACTTCCCGGTACTGGCAGAGCACGCCCGCCGTCGCACCGGGGAGTATCGCGTCTGGAGTGCGGCGGCCTCGACCGGGGAAGAGCCTTACTCGCTGGCGATCACCCTTGCCGATACCCTGGGAATGGCGCCGGGTCGCTGGAAAGTGTACGCCAGCGATATCGACACCGAAGTGCTGGAGAAGGCGCGTAACGGCGTCTATCGCCAGGATGAGCTGAAAACGTTGTCGCCTCAGCAGCTTCAGCGTTACTTCATGCGCGGTACCGGCCCGCATGAAGGGCTGGTGCGCGTGCGCCAGGAGCTGGCGAACTGCGTGGAGTTTGCACCGGTTAACCTGCTGGATAAGCAGTACAACGTGCCGGGGCCTTTCGACGCCATTTTTTGCCGTAACGTCATGATCTATTTTGATAAAACGACGCAACAGGACATTCTGCGTCGGTTTGTTCCGTTGCTCAAGCCTGACGGTTTACTGTTTGCCGGGCACTCGGAAAACTTCAGCAACCTCGTGCGTGAGTTTAGCCTGCGTGGGCAAACGGTATATGCGCTGAGTAAGGAAAAAGCATGAGTAAAATCAGGGTATTGTCTGTCGATGATTCGGCGCTGATGCGCCAGATCATGACTGAAATTATCAATAGCCACAGCGACATGGAGATGGTCGCTACCGCGCCGGATCCGCTGGTAGCGCGGGATTTAATTAAAAAATATAACCCCGACGTGCTGACGCTGGATGTCGAGATGCCGCGCATGGATGGCATTGATTTTCTGGAAAAGTTGATGCGTCTGCGTCCGATGCCGGTGGTGATGGTCTCATCGCTGACTGGCAAAGGCTCGGAAATTACGCTGCGCGCGCTGGAGCTGGGGGCGGTGGATTTCGTCACCAAACCTCAGCTTGGCATTCGTGAAGGCATGCTGGCCTACAGCGAAATGATCGCCGAGAAGATCCGCACCGCCTCGCGCGCGAAGCTCGCGGCCCATAAGCCAACGGCTGCCCCGGCAACCCTGAAGGCGGGTCCGTTACTCAGCTCGGAAAAACTGCTGGTGATTGGCGCATCAACCGGAGGAACAGAGGCAATTCGCCATGTACTCCAGCCATTGCCGCTTTCCAGTCCGGGTATTCTGATTACTCAACATATGCCGCCAGGCTTTACCCGCTCGTTCGCGGAGCGTCTGAACAAGCTGTGCCAGATCAGCGTGAAAGAGGCGGAAGATGGCGAACGTGTGCTCCCGGGTCATGCTTACATCGCGCCGGGCGATAAGCATATGGAGCTGGCGCGCAGCGGCGCTAACTATCAAATCAAAATTCATGACGGGCCGCCGGTAAACCGGCACCGTCCGTCGGTGGATGTGCTGTTTCATTCGGTGGCGAAACATGCGGGGCGCAACGCCGTTGGGGTGATCCTGACGGGGATGGGCAACGATGGTGCCGCCGGAATGCTTGCAATGCACCAGGCTGGCGCCTGGACGATTGCGCAGAATGAAGCAAGTTGTGTGGTGTTCGGCATGCCGCGCGAGGCCATCAATATGGGTGGCGTGAGCGAAGTGGTCGATCTTAGCCAGGTAAGCCAGCAGATGCTGGCGAAAATCAGTGCCGGACAGGCAATACGTATTTGACTCAGGAGTATTATTTTATGGCGGATAAAGAGCTTAAGTTTTTGGTTGTGGATGACTTTTCCACCATGCGTCGCATTGTGCGCAACCTGCTGAAAGAGTTGGGCTTCAACAACGTTGAAGAAGCAGAAGACGGCGTGGATGCGCTGAACAAACTGCAGGCGGGCGGGTTTGGTTTTGTTATCTCTGACTGGAACATGCCGAATATGGATGGTCTGGAACTGCTGAAAACCATCCGCGCGGATGCAGGCATGGCCTCTATGCCGGTGCTGATGGTGACCGCAGAAGCGAAAAAAGAGAACATCATTGCCGCTGCACAGGCGGGCGCAAGCGGCTATGTGGTGAAGCCATTCACCGCGGCGACCCTGGAAGAGAAGCTCGGTAAGATCTTCGAGAAACTCGGCATGTGAGGTGTTGGTTATGATGCAACCTGCTATGAAACCCGTTGAAGAACATTCGCCCAGCGATATCATTGCCCGCATTGGCAGCCTGACACGCATGCTGCGTGACAGCCTGCGTGAACTGGGGCTGGACCAGGCAATCGCAGAAGCGGCGGAAGCGATTCCTGATGCGCGTGACCGTCTGGACTACGTTGTGCAGATGACCGCGCAAGCGGCTGAACGTGCGCTGAACAGCGTTGAAGCGTCACAACCGCACCAGGATGCGATGGAAAAGGGCGCGAAAGCGCTGACCAAACGCTGGGATGAGTGGTTTGAGAATCCTATCGAGCTGGCGGATGCCCGCGAGCTGGTGACGGATACCCGTCAGTTCCTGGGCGATGTACCGGGCCACACCAGCTTCACCAACGCTCAGTTACTGGACATCATGATGGCGCAGGATTTCCAGGACCTGACCGGTCAGGTGATCAAGCGCATGATGGATGTGATTCAGGAGATTGAACGTCAGCTGCTGATGGTGCTGCTGGAAAACATCCCGGAACCGGCTGCACGTCCGAAACGCGAGAACGAAAGCCTGCTCAATGGCCCACAGCTCGACGCCACCAAAGCGGGCGTTGTGGCAAGCCAGGATCAGGTAGACGACCTGCTGGACAGCCTCGGCTTCTGATACGCCTTTCCGCCTCAGGTGTGCATGCGCCTGAGGCGGTTAACGCAGAATCACCGAAAAGAGCCCGAATAAACGGGCTTTTCCCGCCATTGGATTTCCTCTGCGCTGGCATGATACCCGTGACGTAATGGGCTGAGCATGCACTGTGGCAGAAGAGAACGACGACAAAACAGAAGCCCCCACACCCCACCGACTTGAAAAAGCGCGTGAGGAAGGGCAGATCCCCCGATCCCGAGAGCTGACATCCCTGCTGATCCTTATTGTGGGTGTGTGCATCATCTGGTGGGGTGGGGAGTCGCTCGCCCGAAAACTGGCGGGGATGCTCTCTGCCGGATTACGTTTCGACCACAGTATGGTCAACGACCCAAACCTTATCCTCAGCCAGATTATTCAGCTTATTAAAGGGGCCATGGTCGCACTGCTGCCACTGATTACCGGGGTGGTGCTGGTCGCGCTGATCTCGCCGGTGATGCTTGGCGGTCTGGTCTTTAGCACCAAATCGCTGCAACCAAAATTTTCCAAACTGAACCCGCTGTCCGGCATCGCGAAAATGTTCTCCGCGCAGACCGGGGCAGAACTGCTTAAAGCCATCCTCAAAGCGGCGTTGATGGGCAGTGCCGCGGGGTTTTACCTCTGGCACAACTGGCCGGAAATGATGCGGCTTATCAGCGAGTCGCCTCTGACCGCGATGAGCAATGCGCTGAATCTGGTCGGACTCTGCGCGCTGCTGGTGGTCCTCAGCATTATTCCGATGGTGGGGTTCGACGTCATCTTCCAGCTGTACAGCCATTTCAAAAAACTGCGCATGTCCCGTCAGGATATCCGTGACGAATATAAGCAGATGGAAGGTGACCCGCACGTGAAAGGGCGTATCCGCCAGATGCAGCGCGCCGCCGCCCGTCGACGGATGATGGAAGATGTGCCGAAAGCCGACGTTATTGTCACCAACCCGACCCACTATTCCGTTGCGCTGCAGTACGACGAAAACAAAATGAGCGCGCCGAAAGTGGTGGCGAAGGGGGCGGGCTTAATCGCTCTGCGCATCCGCGAGATTGGCACGGAAAACCGGGTGCCAATACTGGAAGCGCCGCCGCTGGCGCGTGCGTTGTACCGCCACGCGGAAATTGGACAACAGATCCCAGGACAACTCTACGCCGCCGTGGCGGAAGTGCTGGCCTGGGTATGGCAGTTGAAACGCTGGCGTCTGGCTGGCGGTCAACGACCTGTCAAACCTGAGAACCTTCCGGTGCCTGCTGCGCTGGATTTTATGAACGAGAAGGACACTGATGGCTAATCTGGTGGCAATGTTGCGCCTGCCCGGCAACCTGAAATCGACCCAATGGCAAATCCTTGCCGGGCCGATCCTCATCCTGCTAATCCTGTCGATGATGGTATTGCCGCTGCCGGCTTTCATCCTCGACCTGCTTTTCACTTTCAACATTGCGTTGTCCATCATGGTGCTGCTGGTGGCGATGTTCACCCAGCGTACCCTTGAGTTTGCGGCGTTCCCGACCATCCTGCTGTTTACCACCCTGTTACGACTGGCGCTGAACGTTGCCTCCACGCGTATCATCCTGATGGAAGGCCACACCGGCGCGGCAGCGGCGGGCAAAGTGGTTGAGGCCTTTGGCCACTTCCTCGTGGGCGGTAACTTTGCCATCGGCATCGTGGTGTTTGTCATTCTCGTTATCATCAACTTTATGGTTATCACCAAAGGTGCAGGGCGTATTGCGGAAGTGGGTGCGCGCTTTGTGCTGGACGGGATGCCGGGTAAGCAGATGGCGATCGACGCCGACCTTAACGCCGGGCTTATCGCGGAAGATGAAGCGAAAAAACGCCGTGCGGAAGTGACCCAGGAAGCGGACTTCTACGGCTCAATGGACGGTGCGAGTAAGTTTGTGCGCGGTGACGCCATCGCGGGCATTCTCATCATGGTGATTAACGTGGTGGGTGGCCTGCTTGTTGGGGTGCTGCAGCATGGCATGGGCATGGGCCAGGCGGCTGAAAGCTATACGCTGCTGACCATTGGTGACGGTCTGGTTGCGCAGATCCCGGCGCTGGTCATTTCTACCGCCGCGGGCGTTATTGTTACCCGCGTCAGTACCGATCAGGACGTTGGCGAGCAGATGGTTGGCCAGCTGTTCAGCAACCCGCGCGTCATGCTGCTGGCG
This sequence comes from Enterobacter cloacae complex sp. SHL021, assembly GCF_049237765.1. NCBI lineage: Bacteria > Pseudomonadati > Pseudomonadota > Gammaproteobacteria > Enterobacterales > Enterobacteriaceae > Enterobacter > Enterobacter cloacae complex sp. SHL021. The sequence continues at coordinate 75,762 of NZ_JBMKJG010000011.1, forward strand.
GCGGCGGTGCTGGGCCTGCTCGGCCTGGTGCCGGGCATGCCGAACCTGGTTTTCCTGCTGTTCACGGCAGCACTGCTGGGCCTTGCCTGGTGGATGCGTGGCCGTGAAATGAAACCCGCGGCAGAACCTGTACCGGTAAAAATGCCGGAGAACACGCAGGCCGTGGAAGCCACCTGGAACGACGTTCAGCTGGAAGATTCGCTGGGGATGGAAGTGGGTTACCGTCTGATCCCGATGGTCGATTTCCAGCAGGATGGCGAACTGCTTGGCCGCATCCGCAGTATCCGGAAAAAATTCGCCCAGGATATGGGCTTCCTGCCGCCGGTTGTGCACATCCGCGACAACATGGATCTTCCGCCTGCCCGCTACCGTATTCTGATGAAAGGGGTTGAGATTGGCAGCGGTGATGCGTATCCAGGCCGCTGGCTGGCGATTAACCCGGGCACTGCCGCCGGTACGCTGCCGGGTGAACAGACCATCGATCCCGCGTTTGGTCTGGCCGCTATCTGGATTGAAAGCGCGCTCAAAGAGCAGGCGCAAATTCAGGGGTATACCGTGGTGGAGGCCAGTACCGTGGTGGCTACCCATCTTAACCACCTGATTGGACAGTTCTCAGCAGAGCTGTTTGGCCGTCAGGAAGCACAGCAGTTACTCGACCGCGTGAGCCAGGAGATGCCGAAGCTGACGGAGGATCTGGTACCGGGCGTGCTGACGTTGACCACCCTGCATAAGGTGCTGCAAAACCTGCTTGATGAAAAAGTGCCGATCCGCGATATGCGCACCATTCTGGAAACCCTCGCCGAGCACGCGCCGCTGCAAAGCGATCCGCATGAGCTGACGGCGGTGGTGCGCGTGGCGCTGGGCCGCGCGATCACCCAGCAGTGGTTCCCGGGCACCGGCGAAGTGCAGGTGATTGGCCTGGATACACCGCTGGAACGTCTGCTGCTGCAGGCCCTGCAGGGCGGTGGCGGGCTGGAGCCGGGTCTGGCGGACCGTCTGCTGGCGCAAACACAGGAGGCGCTGGCGCGTCAGGAGATGCTGGGGGCACCGCCGGTGCTACTGGTAAACCATGCGCTGCGTCCGCTGCTGTCACGCTTCCTGCGCCGTAGCCTGAATCAGCTGGTGGTGCTGTCGAATCTGGAGCTGTCTGATAATCGCCATATTCGTATGACGGCGACGATTGGAGGTAAATAATGCGTAAGTGGTTAGGGCTATTACTCTTCCCGCTGGTGGCGCAGGCCGCGGGCGAAGGGACCTGGCAGGCCAGCAGCATCGGCGTGACCCTCAGCAACCGTGGCGTGGCGATGTCGTCGCGTCCGCTGGCGCCTTCTGAACCGGTGTCCGGTCAGATGAGCCTGGTGGTGTGGAACTACTCGCTGATTGGCCCGACGCCTGCCGGGCTGCAGGTGCGTCTGTGCTCCCAGAGCCGTTGCACGGAAATCGACGGAGAGAGCGGCACTACCCAGGCGTTTAACGGCGTACCTGCGGTAGAACCTTTACGCTTTATCTGGGAAGTGCCGGGCGGCGGGCGGTTGATCCCGGCGCTCAAGGTGCAGAGTAATTCCGTTATCGTTAACTACCGCTAGTTGCCTGCCTCAACGCCCGTTATCAACGTTTATGATAGCGGGCTCGCAAAAATGACCTCACCTTTTGAAGTAATAGAAACGCTGTTTTATAAATCAGTGATGCACGTAATGACACTCTTTGCATTTTTGCCAGCCTTTGCGGTGTGATGGCAGAAACAGAAAGGTTTCCACAGTGCGTTAATTCTACTGTAGCCGTGTAAAAACTCCCGGACGAGGTTTGCTTACAGGGGGTCTCCTAAAACTGATTAGGGTTGACGGCAATGAAAACACGAAAAATTGGACTCGCAAACTATCTTGCATACGGGGCAGGGGATTTCCTCGGCGCGGGAACGACCGCGCTGACGGCGGCCTGGCTTTTGTATTTTTATACGACCTTCTGTGGACTCACACCGATTGAAGCGACCTTTATTTTTGCTGCTGCAAGGGTACTGGACGCGGTGGTCAGCCCGCTGATGGGCTTTTTAACCGATAACTTTGGCACCACCTGGCTGGGAAAACGCTTTGGTCGCCGCAAATTCTTTATTCTGCTCGGCATTCCCTGCGTCTTCAGCTACTCCCTGATGTGGGTTGGGGAGATGAATTTCTGGTACTACCTGCTGACCTATCTGGTCTTCGATATCGTCTACACCATGATTCTGGTGCCGTATGAAACGCTGGTCCCGGAGATGACCGATGACTTTAAACAGAAAACGAAATTCTCCGGTGCGCGTATTTCGATGGCGCAGATGTCCGCTATCCTGGCTTCGTTCCTGCCGGGGATCCTGCTGACCCACTTTGGTAAAGACAACGCGATTTCATTCTTCTACGCAAGCCTGGTCTTCTCCGTGCTGTGCGCGCTGATGCTGACCTTTGTCTGGTTCTTCACCTGGGAGCGCCCGCGCGAGGAGTGGTCCGAAGCGGCCCTGCGCGCGGAAGAAGAGAAGAAAAAACTGACCCTGGGCCAGAGCCTGAATCGCCTGTTTGTGGAGTTAAGCTCGACGCTGCGCATCAAGATTTTCCGGCAGCACCTGGGCATGTACCTTGGCGGCTACATTGCGCAGGACGTCTTCAACGCCGTCTTTACCTATTACGTGGTGTTTGTGCTAATGCAGGAGGCGTCTATGGCGTCGAACCTGCTGGGCACGATGGCCATTTTCCAGTTCCTTGCCGTGATTGGGATGATCCCGCTGTGCATTCGCTTTGGGCCTGCGCCGTCTTACCGCATGGTGGTGGTGCTGTTTGGCCTGGCCTCTCTCTCTTACGCCGTGCTGTATTACGCCGGGCTGAGCGACGTTTACGCTTTGCTGCTGCTTATCTCCGCGGTTGCCGGTCTCGGTCGCGGCGGTATCAACTATGTGCCGTGGAACACCTATACCTACATTGCTGACGTGGACGAGGTGATCACTGGCCAGCGTCGTGAGGGCATCTTCGCTGGCATCATGACGCTGACCCGAAAAGCGTCTCAGGCCGGTGCGGTAATGCTGGTGGGCATCGTGATGCAGATGTCCGGCTTTGTCAGCGGTCAGAAAACCCAGCCTGCTGAAGTCAGCCACACCATACTGCTGATTTTGAGCGTGGGAACCCTTCTGGTGCTGTTCTGCGGTTTCCTGGTCTCCCTGCGCTTCAGGCTCAATCTACAAACCCACAGCACGCTGCGCGAAGAGACCGCGAAAATGCGCGAATCGGGCCGCGCCATGCCTGAAGCGGCCAGCCCGCGCGCCCGCGCCACCGTGGAAATGCTGGCCGGTATGCCGTTCGAATCCTTGTGGGGGAATAACAACATTGGTTATCTCAATCGCAATAAACCAGCGTCCCCTTCGCTGAAGGGACGTGCGGTACTGAATTCGACATACAACAGAGGTTAAGATGATGAAAGTTTGGCCTGTCAAACATAGCCCCTTGCTGCGTCAGCCAGAGCGTTTTATCGCCAGGGACGAGCTGAAATCGCTGATTCAGAAGGTGACGCATAACCTGGTCAATATCCACGACAAAACGGGTGAATTTTTGCTGCGGCTGGACGACGGGCGCGTCATTGATACCAAAGGCTGGGCAGGGTGGGAGTGGACGCACGGCGTCGGGTTGTACGGTATCTGGCAGTACTACTGCCAGACCGGCGACGACGGGATGCGCGACATTATCGACAGCTGGTTTGCGGACCGTTTTGCGGAAGGGGCAACCACCAAAAACGTGAATACCATGTCGCCGTTCCTGACGCTGGCGTACCGCTATGAAGAGACCCGAAATCCGGCCTGGCTGCCGTGGCTGGAGAGCTGGGCGGAGTGGGCGATGCATGAGATGCCGCGTACCGCACACGGCGGCATGCAGCACATTACCCTGGCGGAAGAGAACGCGCAGCAGATGTGGGATGACACGCTGATGATGACGGTCCTGCCGCTGGCCAAAATTGGCAAGCTGCTGAACAAACCGGAATACGTTGAGGAGGCCGTGTACCAGTTCCTGCTGCACGTGCAGAACCTGATGGACCGGGAGACCGGGCTGTGGTTCCACGGCTGGAACTATGACGGAAACCATAACTTTGCCCATGCCCGCTGGGCGCGTGGCAACAGCTGGCTCACCATTGTGATCCCGGACTTCCTCGAACTGGTCGATCTGCCGGAAAACAACGCCGTGCGCCGTTATCTGACGCAGGTGCTCAATGCGCAGATTGCCGCGCTGGCGACATGTCAGGACGACAGTGGCCTGTGGCATACGCTGCTCGACGACCCAGACTCATACCTGGAGGCGTCGGCCACGGCAGGTTTTGCCTACGGTATTCTTAAGGCCGTGCGTAAACGCTATGTGGCGGCGGAATACGCTGATGTCGCGGAGAAAGCCATCAGAGGGATTGTGAAAAACATCTCGCCGGAAGGGGAACTGCTGCAAACGTCGTTCGGAACCGGGATGGGGAGCGATCTGGAGTTTTACCGCCAGATCCCGCTGACGTCGATGCCGTACGGTCAGGCAATGGCAATCCTCTGTTTGACGGAGTATTTGCGGAAGTACTTCTGATCATAAAAAAACCCGGCGATGATAGCCGGGTTTTTTGTATTACATACGTTCTACGGTTTCGATACCCAGGGTATCCAGACCCAGCTTCAGGGTCTTCGCCGTCAGCTGCGCCAGCTTCAGGCGGCTGTTGCGGACCGATTCATTTTCCGCAGACAGAATAGGGCAGTGCTCGTAGAAGCCGGAGAACAGACCGGCCAGATCGTACAGGTAAGCACACATCACATGCGGCGTACCGTCGCGTGCAACCACGGACAGCGTCTCTTCAAACTGCAGCAGACGGGCCGCCAGCTGGGCTTCACGATCTTCGGTAATGGTGACGGTCGCATTCGCCAGCACGCTTTCATCGATATTCGCTTTACGGAACACCGAGAGCACGCGGGTGTAGGCATACTGCATGTACGGCGCGGTGTTACCTTCAAACGCCAGCATGTTGTCCCAGTCGAAGATATAGTCGGTGGTACGGTTCTTGGAGAGATCCGCGTATTTCACCGCACCGATACCCACGGCGTTCGCCAGTTTTTCCAGCTCCTCGGCCGGCATATCCGGGTTCTTCTCTGCCACCAGGCGACGGGCGCGTTCCAGCGCTTCATCCAGCAGGTCGGACAGCTTCACCGTACCGCCCGCACGGGTTTTGAACGGCTTGCCGTCTTTACCCAGCATCATGCCGAACATGTGGTGTTCCAGCGGTACGCAATCGGGAACATAACCGGCTTTACGCACGATAGTCCACGCCTGCATCAGGTGCTGGTGCTGACGGGAGTCGATGTAGTACAGCACGCGGTCAGCATGCAGCGTTTCGTAACGGTACTTCGCACAGGCGATATCGGTGGTGGTGTAGAGGTAGCCGCCATCCTTTTTCTGGATGATCACGCCCATCGGTTCGCCTTCCTTGTTTTTGTACTCATCAAGGAATACGACCGTTGCGCCTTCGCTCTCAACCGCCAGATGTTTGGCCTTCAGGTCAGCCACAATGCCCGGCAGCATTGGGTTATAGAGGCTTTCACCCATCACGTCGTCGCGGGTCAGGGTGACGTTCAGACGGTTATAGGTGAGCTGGTTCTGGGACATGGTGATGTCCACCAGCTTGCGCCACATCTCCAGGAAGTACGGGTCGCCGCCCTGCAGTTTCACCACATAGCTACGCGCGCGCTCGGCGAAGGCTTCATCTTCGTCGTAGTGTTTTTTGGCTTCACGGTAGAACCCTTCCAGGTCCGCCAGCGCCATTTCACCTGCGTTTTCCTGCTGCTGTTTTTCCAGGTAAGCAATCAGCATACCGAACTGGGTACCCCAGTCACCAACGTGGTTCGCGCGGATCACCTTGTGACCGAGGAACTCAAGGGTGCGTACTGCCGCGTCACCGATGATGGTGGAGCGCAGGTGGCCAACGTGCATCTCTTTCGCGACGTTTGGCGCGGAGTAGTCAATCACCACGGTCTGTGGCTCTGGCTGGGCTACGCCCAGACGGTCAGATTTCAGCGCTGCGTCAACGTGGCTTGCCAGGAAGGCCGGCTCAAGGAAAATGTTGATAAAGCCCGGGCCAGCGATTTCGGTTTTGCTGGCAATGCCGGTGAGATCCAGATGAGTCAGCACCTGCTCAGCCAGTTGTCGCGGCGGCATGCCCAGTTTTTTAGCCACTGCCATCACGCCATTAGCCTGATAGTCGCCAAACTGTACTTTCGCTGACTGACGAACCTGCGGTTCGCAATCCGCAGGCGCACCTGCGGCAATCAGTGCCTGACTGACTTTTTCTGAGAGAAGAGCCTGAATATTCACCTGGATACCTTACGTTTTTGATGCGGGCTGACTGCCACCCGCGCCAGTTAAAGAATGAGGGCGGGAGTATACTGCAAATGCCTTCTGGCGTCAGCATTGCGGGGGGCGAAGATTGCGCAGAATCCAGGCTAAGAAAGCATGCATAATCATGCAGTGATAAAAAGCGTCATTCCGCGGTTGGTCAAAAGGGGGCAACAGAGTAAATTAGCGGCTTTGCGACACGATAAGAGACTGACTTATGGCGAACTGGCAATCCATTGACGAACTGCATGATATTTCCGCAGATTTACCGCGCTTCACCCAGGCGTTCACAGAACTTGCCACCCGTCTTGGTCTGGACATCGCACCGCTTGAGGCCGATCACATCTCCTTGCGCTGTCATCAGAACGCCACCGCCGAGCGCTGGCGTCGCGGGTTTGAACAGTGCGGGGAACTGCTCTCTGAGAACATCATCAACGGCCGTCCTATCTGCCTGTTTAAACTGCATGAGCCGGTCTGCGTAGCGCACTGGCAATTTAGCGTTGTTGAACTGCCGTGGCCGGGAGAAAAACGTTACCCGCATGAAGGCTGGGAGCACATCGAAATCGTGCTGCCTGGCGAGCCCGACACGCTGAATGCGCGCGCGCTGGCGCTGCTGTCTGATGAGGGGTTGAGCAAGCCGGGTATCTTTGTGAAAACGAGTTCACCAAAAGGCGAGCGCGAGCGTTTACCGAACCCGACGCTGGCCGTGACTGACGGACAGGTGACGGTGAAGTTCCATCCCTGGACGATAGAACAGATTGTTGCCAGCGAAGAGTAAGCGTTGTGACGACACGCGAAGACCGGCCGGGGGCGGCGTGTCATGATGGTGCATTACGCGGAATTTAAGGAGGAGTGGATGGCGCGGCTGGAGATTTGCTGTTACAGCGTGGAGTGTGCCGTGACGGCGCAACGGCGGGGGGCTGACCGCATTGAACTGTGCGCGGCACCGAAAGAAGGGGGGTTAACGCCCTCGTACGGTGTGTTGAAGTCTGCCCGTCAGGCTGTCACCGTTCCGGTACACCCTATCATTCGTCCTCGGGGCGGTGATTTTTGTTACACGGCAGGCGAGTTCAGTGCCATGCTTGACGATATCGCCCTTGTTCGCGATCTGGGTTTCCCGGGGCTGGTGACGGGGCTGCTCGATGAAGAAGGCAACGTCGATGTACCGCGTATGCGCCAGATAATGGCGGCCGCGAAGGGCATGGCGGTAACATTTCATCGCGCGTTCGATATGTGTAAAAAACCATTGCAAGCCTTTGATACCCTTGCGGAACTTGGCGTGGCGCGTGTGCTGACATCGGGCCAGCAGTCGTCGGCTGAAAAAGGACTGCAATTAATTACGGAACTAAAAGCACATTCCGGTGTTCCAATAATAATGGCGGGTGCGGGAGTCCGTGCCAGCAATCTGGAACTGTTTTTAAACGCCGGGGTGGAAGAGCTTCACAGCTCTGCCGGGAAATGGATACCGTCGCCCATGCGTTATCGCAACACAGGGTTGTCTATGTCGACGGATGCTGAAGCGGATGAGTACTCACGCTACGGTGTAGATGGAGAGTCGGTTGCGGAAATGAAATCGCTGATTGAACGTCATCACGTGTAGCAACGTACCGATTTTTACCGCGCATCATGTCGCCCAATATGATGCTTGCTTGTACCAGGCCCCTGCCAATTACACAGGGGCCTTTTTTTCTCCTTCATATTTCAAGCCGCAGTTGCGTTGGCTGCCTCGCTCCCCCCAGTCACTTACTGATGTAAGCTCCTGGGGATTCGCTGCGTTGCCGCCTTGCTGCAACTTGAAATATTTTGGAGAAAACCTGCGATGACCAGGCCGGGTAAGGCGCAGCCGCCACCCGGCTAAAAGGCTACGGCTTCGTGGCAATCAACACCGCACGCATTGGCGCCGGATAGCCTTCAACGGTTTTGCTGTGGTCGGTTGGGTCAAGGAACTGCTCCAGCGATTCGGTCACCATCCACTCCGTGCGGCGTTGCTCCTCGATGGAGGTCACGCAGACGTCGGCGATGCGCACATCCACAAACCCGCACTTCTCCAGCCAGTTTTTCAGCGCCAGCGCGGAAGGAATGAAGTAGACGTTGCGCATTTGCGCGTAACGATCGCCGGGAACCAGAACGGTATTTTCATCGCCTTCGACCACCAGCGTTTCCAGCACCAGTTCGCCGCCGCTGACCAGCTGATCTTTCAGCTGCCATAAATGCTCCAGCGGGGAACGGCGGTGGTAAAGCACGCCCATGGAGAAGACGGTATCAAACGCTTTCAGCGCGGGCAGTTGCTCAATGCCCAGCGGCAGCAAATGCGCGCGCTGGTCGTTACCCAGCAGCTTACGCACGGCTTCGAACTGGCACAGGAACAGCTGCATCGGGTCGATGCCAACGGCTAAATGCGCGCCCGCGCCAATCATGCGCCACATGTGGTAACCGCTACCGCAGCCGACGTCCAGAATGGTACGCCCGGTCAGGTCGGAGAGGTGCGGAAGCACGCGATCCCATTTCCAGTCGGAGCGCCATTCAGTATTGATATTCACCCCGTAGAGCGAAAACGGTCCTTTGCGCCACGGCATCAGGTTACGCATCAGCGTTTCGATACGATTAATCTGCCCGGCGGGCAGCGGCTCTGCGCTTTCTGCCGTGACGCTGTGCAGCAGATCCAGACGGTGAGGCGTCAGCTCCGGCAGAAACTCCACCGCATTTGACCACTGCTTCAACAGCCCATGCTGCTGATCGCGCTGCCAGGTGGCAATCTGCGCAGGCAGCGTCTCCAGCCAGTGGGAGAGATGGTTTTTTGCAATCAGCTGATAGAAGTTACCGAACTCAATCATGCCGCGTCCTCAGCTTTCAGCGCCACCAGGGAGCCAAAGTTAAAGCACTGGAACCACAGTTCGCTGTGCTCAAAGCCTGCCTGGCGCAGACGCGCTTTATGGGTTTCCACGGAGTCCGTCAGCATCACGTTTTCCAGCATGCTGCGTTTCTGGCTAATTTCCAGCTCGCTGTAGCCGTTTGCACGTTTGAAATCGTGGTGCATGTTGAACAGCAGTTCGCCGACGGTCGCGTCTTCAAAGCTGAATTTCTCAGACAGCACCAGCGCGCCACCGGGGTTAAGGCCCTGATAAATTTTGTCCAGCAGCCGCTGGCGGTCATCGGGCACCAGGAACTGCAGGGTAAAATTCAGCACGACCATCGAGGCGTTGTGGATTTCGATGTCACGAATGTCGCCTTCAACGACCTCGACCGGAGTTGCCGCTTTCCAGGCATCAATATGACGGCGGCAGCGTTCAACCATCGCCGGGGAGTTATCGACGGCAATGATTTTACAGCCTTCGTGATGAACGTTACGACGTACCGACAACGTTGCCGCGCCGAGCGAGCAGCCCAGGTCATACACCTGCGTGCCGGGTTGAACGAAGCGCTCAGCCAGCATGCCGATCATGGAGATAATATTGGAATAACCGGGAACAGAGCGCTGGATCATATCCGGGAAGACTTCGGCTACCCGTTCATCGAAGGTCCAGTCGCCCAGGCTGGCGATAGGCGCGGAAAAAAGCGTGTCGCGATCTGACATAACGTAAAAATCCGGGAAAAATAAAGTGGCGTATTGTGCGCTAACGGAAGGAGAAAACCAACTCCCACGGCATATACCAAAGGTTAGCCAGCACCATCAGCAAAAGCGAACACCATGTCGCGCTCATGCCGGAACGACGCCAGCGGAATAAGCGGTGGTGAAAGCCGTAATAATGCATTAACCGACCCGCAATCAGCAGCAGGCCACAAATGTGTACCATCCAGGTTTCGGCGCCATTCATCTCCATAAACAGCAGCAAAATGAGTGCCACCGGAATGTACTCAACCGCGTTGCCGTGGATACGGATAGCGCTTTGCAGTTCGGAAAACCCCCCGTCGCCGTATGAGACGCGGTACTGCATTCTGAGTCGCACAACATCAAATGAAAATTTAATCAGCAGTAATGCACCTAGCACCGCATACAACGCGCTGACCATACAAACTCCCTGTGTTTTGGCAGATGGCGTCTCTATGATATGGCGTGATCTCAGAAAAGAGAAGATTGTTGTGGGATGGAGGGCGCGCTGCCGAGCGACGGAACCGCGGTTTGCAGGGCCTGCCAGAGCGTATCGACCAGTTCGGGGGCCTGGGCGATATCCGGCGTATGTAAAAAAAGATACGGCGTGGTGGTCTGTTCCCATTTCGCTAACGTGTGCAGCCAGACGGCGAACATCTCCTGATTTTGCTGCATATTGTCGCTGCCGATAAACCGGACCATCGGATTGTGCGCGGTTACGATAGCGTGGACCGGGACTTTGGGCTTCTTGCGCTGGGCATCAATAATGGCTTCGTTATGCGCAATTGCGCTGTGAACAGGACGACTGTCAAGGATGACGCGGTTGACTGAGCGCTCATGCAATCCCCGGTTGAGTGCTTTCTCTACCTCGCCTTTGGCAAAAAATTCAGGATGTCTCACTTCAACGCCGTAGGTAAAGTCCCGGGGCAGGCCATCAAGGAATGGCCAGAGCGCGGGCAGATCGCGCGGACCAAAGGTGGCGGGATGCTGCAGCCAGTACTGGCCGATACGGTTTGCCAGTGGCGACATTCGGCCAAAAAACTCTTCGGTTAAATCACTGCAGTTACGCAGGGCGGCGTTATGGGAGATGGTTGCCGGAAATTTAAAGCAGAAGCGGAAATCATCCGTGGTTTGATCCCGCCAGCGCTCGACAATCTCTGCCCGGGGAAGGGCATACAGCGTGGTGTTGCCCTCCACGCAGTTAAAGTGCCGGGCGTACTCTTCAAGGCTGGTTATGCCAAGGCGCACCCATTTCGGGTGCGACCACTGGGGCAGGCCCACGTACATCATAACGCGCTTAAAATCTCATCCGTGCTGCGCACGCGACCGATGCGCGGGAAAATATGGGTCATGCTGCCCTGGTGTTGTTCCGCAGAAGCCGCGCTACATGCGTCTTCGGCAATCACCAGGTTAAAGCCCAACTCCCAGGCGTTACGGGCGGTGGATTCCACGCCAATGTTGGTGGAGATCCCGCACAGGATAATGGTGTCGATACCGCGGCGGCGCAGCTGTAGCTCCAGGTCGGTGCCATAGAAGGCGCCCCACTGGCGTTTGGTCACTTCGATATCGCTGTCGCGTTTGCCGAGCGAGACCGGATATGTCCACCAGTTGTCCGGCAGGGCGTGCGCGGGCGCCTGGGCGTCAACCGGCTGTTTTAACGCTTCGGCAAAATCGGCCGACCAGCCAACGCGCACCATGACAACCGGTGCGCCGCTGGCGCGGCATTTTTCCGCCAGACGTGCGGCACGGCTGACGACATCATCAGCGGTGTGCGGGCCACCGGCAAAGGGAAGGATCCCTTCCTGTAGATCAATCACCACCAGGGCGGTTTTGCGGGCATCAAGTGTCAGCATGGTAACTCCAGTTAAATGAATCGCTTCCGTTACACCTTACGACGTTATGGCCTGTTATCGGTCGGATAATTTTGTTAATTTTTGTGAGAATGCGCAATAAGAGCGCAGCAAACGTGCGTCTGGCCGTGCTTCGCTCTTATCGTCCGGCGGAATTTCCAGTATAATAGCCGCCTTTTTTCATCCAGTTGTGACATACAGAAAGCTGCGACATAGTAGCCTGCATACCAGGCGACATTTAGCCTGCGGCTAATTAAGGGATATCTCATGCGTACAGAATATTGCGGGCAGCTGCGTCAGTCCCACGTCGGACAGCAGGTGACCCTGTGTGGTTGGGTCAACCGTCGTCGTGATCTTGGTAGCCTTATCTTCATTGATATGCGCGACCGCGAAGGTATCGTTCAGGTGTTCTTCGATCCGGATCGCGCGGACGCGTTGAAGCTGGCTTCTGAGCTGCGTAATGAGTTCTGCATTCAGGTCACCGGCACCGTACGTGCGCGTGACGAGAAAAACGTCAACGCAGATATGGCGACCGGTGCCATTGAAGTGCTGGCCTCCGATCTGACGATCATCAACCGTGCTGAAGCGCTGCCGCTGGACTCCAACCACGTCAACACTGAAGAAGCGCGTCTGAAATACCGCTACCTGGATCTGCGTCGCCCGGAGATGGCACAGCGCCTGAAAACCCGTGCGAAAATTACCAGCCTGGTGCGTCGCTTTATGGATGACCACGGTTTCCTCGATATCGAAACCCCGATGCTGACCAAAGCCACGCCGGAAGGCGCGCGCGATTACCTGGTGCCATCCCGTGTTCATAAAGGCAAATTCTACGCGCTGCCGCAGTCTCCACAGCTGTTTAAACAGCTGCTGATGATGTCCGGCTTCGATCGCTACTATCAGATCGTAAAATGCTTCCGTGACGAAGACCTGCGCGCTGACCGTCAGCCAGAATTTACCCAGATCGATGTGGAAACCTCCTTCATGACCGCTGAGCAGGTGCGTGAAGTGATGGAAGCGCTGGTGCGCAGCCTGTGGAATGACGTGAAGGGCGTGGAGCTGGGCGACTTCCCCATTATGACCTTCGCCGAAGCCGAGCGTCGTTACGGCTCCGACAAACCAGACCTGCGTAACCCTATGGAGCTGGTGGACGTTGCTGACCTGGTGAAATCCGTTGAGTTTGCGGTGTTTGCCGGCCCGGCTAACGATCCGAAAGGTCGCGTAGCAGCCCTGCGTGTACCGGGTGGTGCAGCGCTTAGCCGTAAGCAGATTGACGACTACGGCAACTTCATCAAGATCTACGGCGCGAAAGGTCTGGCCTATATTAAAGTAACCGAGCGTGCGAAAGGTCTGGAAGGTATCACCAGCCCGGTGGCGAAGTTCCTGAACGCGGAGATTGTAGAAGCGATCCTTGAGCGCACCGGCGCACAGGATGGCGACATGATCTTCTTCGGCGCTGACAACAAGAAAATTGTTGCCGATGCAATGGGCGCGCTGCGTCTGAAACTGGGCAAAGATCTGAACCTCACTGACGAGAGCAAATGGGCGCCGTTGTGGGTTATCGACTTCCCGATGTTTGAAGACGACGGTGAAGGCGGCCTGACTGCCATGCACCACCCGTTCACTTCGCCAAAAGACATGACGGCGGCAGAGCTGAAAGCGGCACCGGAAGAGGCGGTCGCGAACGCCTACGATATGGTTATCAACGGCTATGAAGTGGGCGGCGGCTCCGTGCGTATTCACAGCGGTGAGATGCAGCAGACGGTGTTCGGCATTCTGGGCATCAACGAACAGGAACAGCGCGAGAAGTTCGGCTTCCTGCTGGATGCGCTGAAGTACGGTACGCCGCCTCACGCAGGCCTGGCATTCGGTCTCGACCGTCTGACTATGCTGCTGACCGGCACCGACAACATCCGTGACGTTATCGCCTTCCCGAAAACCACCGCAGCGGCGTGTCTGATGACCGAAGCGCCAAGCTTCGCTAACCCGGCCGCGCTGGCTGAGCTGGGTATCGACGTGGTGAAAAAGGAAGAGAAAAACTGATATGGCATATAAGCGTCCCGTTTCTGTCTTAGTTGTAATTTACGCTCAGGACACGAAGCGGGTGCTGATGTTGCAGCGGCGCGATGACCCTGAATTCTGGCAGTCGGTTACCGGCAGTCTGGAAGAGGGCGAAACCGCGCCGCAGGCCGCCGCGCGTGAAGTAAAGGAAGAGGTCACCATTGACGTTGCTTGCGAGCAACTGACCCTGAAGGACTGTCAGCGCACGGTGGAGTTCGAAATTTTTAGCCATTTACGTCATCGCTATGCACCGGGTATCGAGCGCAACACGGAATCGTGGTTCTGTCTCGCGCTCCCTCACGAACGGGAGATCGTGTTCACTGAACATCTGACCTACCGCTGGGTGGATGCGGCGGATGCCGCCGCACTGACCAAATCGTGGAGCAACCGGCAGGCGATTGAAGAATTTGTAATTAACGCAGCCTGAAAAGGCGCGATTTTTGGAGAACTTTTTATGGCAGGTCATAGTAAGTGGGCCAACACCAAACACCGCAAAGCGGCACAGGATGCCAAGCGCGGTAAGATCTTTACCAAAATCATTCGCGAGCTGGTGACAGCAGCGCGTCTGGGCGGCGGCGATCCGGCGTCTAACCCACGTCTGCGTGCGGCAGTAGATAAAGCGCTGTCCAACAACATGACGCGTGACACCCTGAACCGTGCTATCGCTCGTGGCGTGGGCGGTGATGAAGACACGAACATGGAAACCATCATTTATGAAGGTTACGGTCCTGGCGGCACCGCGGTAATGGTTGAATGTCTGTCCGACAACCGTAACCGTACCGTTGCAGAAGTGCGCCATGCGTTCACCAAAACCGGGGGTAACCTGGGGACTGACGGTTCTGTAGCGTACCTGTTCAGCAAAAAAGGCGTCATCTCCTTCGAGAAAGGCGACGAAGATGTCATCATGGAAGCGGCGCTGGAAGCGGGTGCGGAAGACGTAGTCACCTTCGACGATGGCGCTATCGATGTCTACACCGCGTGGGAAGAGATGGGCGCAGTACGTGATGCGCTGGAAGCGGCGGGCCTGAAAGCCGACAACGCTGAAGTCTCCATGATCCCGTCCACCAAAGCGGATATGGATGCTGAAACGGCACCAAAACTGCTGCGTCTGATCGACATGCTTGAAGACTGCGACGACGTGCAGGAAGTGTATCACAACGGTGAGATCTCTGATGAGGTTGCAGCGACTCTCTGATGAGAGCGTTTAAACCGTTTACGGGAGACGCGTGATGTCGATTATCCTTGGGATTGACCCCGGCTCACGCGTCACCGGTTACGGCGTTATCCGTCAGGTTGGACGCCAGTTAACCTACCTTGGCAGTGGCTGTATTCGCACCAAAGTTGAAGATCTGCCGTCGCGACTGAAGCTCATTTATGCAGGCGTGACGGAGATTATCACCCAGTTTCAGCCTGACTATTTCGCCATCGAGCAGGTCTTCATGGCGAAAAACGCCGATTCGGCGTTAAAGCTCGGTCAGGCGCGGGGCGTGGCAATTGTTGCTGCCGTGAACCAGGATCTTCCGGTATTTGAATACGCGGCAAGACAGGTCAAGCAGACGGTGGTGGGGATTGGTAGCGCGGAGAAAAGCCAGGTGCAGCACATGGTGCGTACCCTGTTGAAGCTCCCCGCGAACCCGCAGGCCGATGCCGCCGATGCGCTGGCAATTGCGATCACCCACTGTCATGTCAGCCAGAACGCGATGCAAATGAGCGAGTCGCGGCTCAATCTGGCGCGAGGCAGGTTACGATAATGAGAAATCAGGCTGGATGTTTATCCAGCCTTTTTTTATTATGTCGCAAATCAATAATTTTCCAGAACGCAGGAGCGTCACGTGATAGGCAGACTCAGAGGCATCATCATTGAAAAACAACCCCCGTTAGTGCTGCTGGAAGTGGGCGGCGTGGGCTATGAAGTCCATATGCCAATGACCTGCTTCTACGAGCTGCCGGACGCGGGTAAAGAGGCGATTGTCTTTACCCAGTTTGTGGTGCGTGAAGATGCTCAGCTGCTCTATGGCTTCAACAACAAACAGGAACGCACCCTGTTCCGCGAGCTGATTAAAACCAACGGCGTCGGGCCGAAGCTGGCGCTGGCCATTCTCTCCGGTATGTCCGCCCAACAGTTCGTGAATGCCGTTGAGCGCGAAGATCCTGCCGCGCTGGTTAAGCTCCCGGGCATTGGTAAGAAAACGGCAGAGCGCCTGATTGTTGAGATGAAAGACCGCTTTAAAGGTCTGCATGGCGATCTCTTTACCCCTGCTGCCGATCTGGTGCTGACTTCGCCGGGTGCGCCTGTGTCGGATGATGATGCCGAGCAGGAAGCGGTTGCCGCGCTGGTGGCGCTGGGCTATAAACCTCAGGAGGCCAGCCGAATGGTGAGCAAAATTGCCAAACCGGATGCCAGCAGTGAAACTCTGATTCGTGAAGCGCTGCGCGCTGCATTGTGAGGTAAAGGATGATTGAAGCAGATCGCCTGGTATCGGCAGGCACTATTCAGGCAGACGACGTGGTGGATCGTGCGATCCGTCCGAAGTTGCTTGATGAGTATATTGGCCAGCCGCAGGTGCGTTCCCAGATGGAGATCTTCATCCAGGCGGCAAAGCTGCGCGGCGATGCGCTCGATCACCTGCTGATATTCGGTCCTCCGGGTTTGGGGAAAACCACCCTGGCGAATATCGTTGCTAATGAAATGGGCGTGAACCTGCGTACCACGTCTGGCCCGGTGCTGGAAAAAGCAGGCGATCTGGCGGCGATGCTGACCAATCTTGAACCGCACGACGTGCTGTTTATCGATGAGATCCACCGCCTGTCGCCGGTGGTGGAAGAGGTTCTCTATCCGGCAATGGAAGACTACCAGCTGGATATCATGATCGGCGAAGGCCCAGCCGCGCGTTCGATCAAAATCGATCTGCCGCCGTTTACCCTGATTGGCGCCACCACCCGCGCCGGGTCGTTAACCTCTCCACTGCGCGACCGCTTTGGTATTGTGCAGCGCCTCGAGTTCTATCAGGTCGCCGACCTCCAGCATATCGTGGGCCGCAGTGCCCGCTATATGGGGCTGGATATGAGCGAAGAAGGGGCATTTGAAGTGGCGAAGCGTTCGCGCGGAACACCGCGTATCGCTAACCGCCTGCTGCGCCGCGTCCGTGACTTTGCAGAAGTGAAGCACGATGGGTCTATTTCTGCCGAAATTGCTGCTCAGGCGCTGGATATGCTGAATGTCGATGCTGAGGGTTTTGACTACATGGACCGCAAGCTGCTGCTGGCGGTACTGGACAAATTCTTTGGCGGGCCGGTCGGGCTGGATAACCTGGCGGCGGCAATCGGGGAAGAGCGCGAGACAATTGAAGATGTACTCGAACCGTATCTGATCCAGCAGGGCTTCCTGCAACGTACCCCGCGTGGGCGTATGGCCACGGTGCGGGCGTGGAATCATTTTGGTATCACGCCACCGGCAATGCCGTAATGCTTAATTCCCTCTCCCACCGGGAGAGGGTTAGGATGAGGGCATCAGCGCCCTCGATATCAACTAGCGGTCTTCTTCATCATACTGAAAATAAACAGCACCGCCGCACACAGCACCACTGACGGCCCCGCAGGCGTGTCATAGAACGCCGAGAAGGTTAACCCGCCCGTTACCGCAATCATCCCGATAATCACCGCCACGCCTGCCATCTGCTCCGGCGTACGGGCAAAACGACGCGCGGTGGCCGCAGGAATAATCAGTAGCGACGTAATAATCAGCGCACCGACGAACTTCATCGCCACGCCGATGGTTAACGCTGTCACCAGCATCAGCAGCAGTTTCACCCGCTGCAACTTCACGCCGTCTACAAACGCCAGATCCGGGCTGACGGTCATCGCCAGCAAATTACGCCACTGCCACAGCAGAATACCCAGCACCACCACCACGCCAATGGCAATAGCAATGAGATCTTCAGGCGTCACGGCGAGCAGGTCGCCAAACAGGTAGGCCATCAGGTCAACGCGGATATTGGACATCAGGCTCACTACCACCAGACCCAGCGACAGGGCGCTGTGCGCCATAATGCCGAGCAGGGTATCAATGGCGAGGTGAGGGCGTTTTTCCAGCCAGACCAGACCGGCGGCGAGGAGCAGCGTAACGACAATCACCGCATAGAACGGGTTGACGTCCAGCAGCAAACCAAAAGCCACGCCCAGCAGTGAAGCATGGGCCAGGGTATCGCCGAAATAGGACATTCTGCGCCAGACCACAAACGAGCCAAGCGGACCCGCGGCGCAGGCGAGCATAATCCCAGCCAGCCAGCCGGGCAGTAACAGTTCAATCATGAGTGTCCATTTCCCCGGCGCAGGACAATTCGTCCCTGTAAATCATGGCGGTGGTTATGATGATGGCGATAAATACCCAGTTGTTCAGCCCCGCGAGGGCCAAACATAGAGATAAATTCGGGGTGCATTGACACCACTTCAGGCGTGCCGGAACAGCAGATATGATGGTTCAGACAGAGCACTTCGTCGGTTTTAGCCATCACCAGATGCAGGTCGTGGGAGACCATCAGCACCGCGCAGTTCAGTTCGTGGCGCAGCTGGTCAATTAAATCGTAAAGCGCGACCTGACCATTGACGTCCACACCCTGCGTTGGCTCATCCAGTACCAGCAGCTGGGGGCTGCTGAGCAGCGCCCGGGCAAGTAACACGCGCTGGGTTTCCCCGCCGGACAGTTTTTGCAGTGGCGCGTCCACCAGGTGGCCCGCCTGGACACGTTTCAGCGCCGGAAGAATATCGGCTTTACGCGTACCAGGGCGCAGGCGCAGGAAGCGGCTGACGGTCAGCGGCAGCGTGGCATCAAGATGTAATTTTTGCGGCACGTATCCGATACGCAATTTTTCTTCACGCTTGATGACACCTTCATCAGGGGCTACCAGACCCAGCACCACGCGCACAAGGGTGGATTTACCCGCGCCGTTCGGACCGAGCAGCGTCAGAATTTTACCGGGCTTCAGATCCAGCGAGACATCAGAAAGGACGCGGCGCTGACCGAAAGAGACCGAAACATTTTCAAGAGAAACCAAAGTTGTCATGTCAATTTAAGCTTGCAGAAGTCAACGAATGTTATAATATCACATTCCACGCATTCATTACGATGATTAGTCGCATTATGTTACATAAAAATACGCTTCTTTTCGCAGCATTATCCGCTGCCCTTTGGGGCACAACAGCACAAGATGTTAACGCTGCCGTTGTCGCTTCGCTCAAACCGCTGGGATTCATTGCATCGGCCATTGCAGATGGGGTGACGGAAACCCAGGTTCTGCTGCCCGATGGGGCCTCTGAGCATGATTATTCCCTGCGTCCATCCGATGTAAAACGCTTACAAAACGCGGACTTAGTTGTCTGGATTGGGCCGGAGATGGAAGCCTTCATGCAGAAGTCTGCGAACCAGATCGCGGACACGAAAAAGGTCACCATTGCCGAACTTTCTGGCGTGAAACCGTTGCTCATGAAGGGGAGTGATGACGACGGTGACGAACATGAAGGTCATCATGCTCATGATGAAAAAGGTGACGGGGATCACCATCACGGCGAGTACAATATGCATCTTTGGCTCTCCCCAGAGATAGCGCGGCTTTCGGCGGTTGCAATCCATGACAAATTAGTGGAACTTATGCCGCAAAGTCGAGCCAAACTAGACGCCAACCTGAAAGATTTTGAGGCACAATTAGCCGCAACCGATAAGCAGGTGGGTAATGAGCTGGCACCGCTGAAAGGAAAAGGGTATTTCGTTTTTCATGACGCCTATGGCTATTACGAAAAACACTACGGCCTGACCCCGCGTGGGCATTTTACCGTCAACCCTGAAATTCAGCCTGGTGCGCAGCGTTTACATGAGATCAGAACACAGTTGGTTGAGCAAAAAGCGTCCTGCGTTTTTGCTGAGCCACAGTTCAGGCCAGCGGTCGTAGAAGCCGTGGCCAGGGGAACATCCGTGCGCATGGGAACCCTTGACCCGCTAGGAACGAACATCCAGTTGAGTAAAGCGAGCTATTCGCAGTTCCTCACTCAACTGGCGAACCAGTATGCGAGCTGCCTGAAAGGAGATTAACGAGGAAGTGAATACGTGCAACAGATAGCCCGCTCTGTCGCCCTGGCATTTAACAATCTGCCCCGACCCCATCGCGTTATGCTGGGGTCGCTTACAGTTCTCACCTTAGCGGTCGCCGTCTGGCGGCCCTATGTTTACCACCCGAGTTCTGCCCCTATCATCAAAACCATCGAGCTTGAGAAGAACGAAATCCGTTCTCTGCTGCCGGAGGCCAGTGAGCCTATCGACCAGGCGGCTCAGGAAGATGAAGCCATTCCGCAGGATGAGCTGGACGATAAAACCGAGAATGAAGCCGGGATCCATGAATATGTGGTCTCCACTGGCGATACGCTGAGCAGCGTACTGAACCAGTACGGCATTGACATGGGGAATATCAGCCAGCTGGCTGCCGCAGATAAAGACCTGCGTAACCTGAAAATTGGCCAGCAGCTCTCGTGGACGTTAACGCCAGAGGGCGATCTGCAGCGCCTGACCTGGGAAATGTCCCGTCGCGAAACGCGCACATACGACCGCACTGCAAACGGTTTCAAGATGACCAGCGAGTTGCAGAAGGGCGACTGGGTTAACAGCGTGATGAAAGGGACCGTAGGCGCAAGCTTTGTCTCCAGCGCGCGCGATGCGGGCCTGACCAGCGCTGAAATCAGCTCGGTTATCAAAGCCATGCAGTGGCAGATGGATTTCCGTAAGCTGAAAAAAGGTGATGAGTTCTCCGTACTGATGTCCCGCGAAATGCTGGACGGTAAGCGTGAGCAGAGCCAACTGGTGGGGGTACGTTTGCGCTCTGATGGCAAAGATTACTACGCCATTCGCGCTGAAGACGGCAAATTCTATGACCGCAGCGGTACCGGGCTTGCGAAAGGCTTCCTGCGCTTCCCAACGGCGAAACAGTTCCGCATCTCATCCAACTTCAACCCGCGTCGTCTGAACCCGGTCACCGGGCGCGTGGCGCCGCACCGTGGCGTGGACTTCGCCATGCCACAGGGCACACCGGTGCTGGCGGTGGGAGATGGTGAAGTGGTTGTCGCAAAACGCAGCGGGGCGGCCGGGTACTATGTTGCGGTCCGTCATGGTCGCACTTATACCACCCGTTATATGCACCTGCGTAAGCTGCTGGTGAAACCAGGCCAGAAAGTGAAACGTGGCGACCGTATCGCCCTCTCAGGCAATACCGGACGTTCTACAGGGCCACACCTGCATTATGAAGTGTGGATCAACCAGCAGGCGGTAAACCCGCTGACGGCGAAACTGCCGCGCACCGAAGGGCTGACGGGTAAAGATCGTAAAGATTACCTGGCGCAGGTGAAAGAGGTTGTGCCGCAACTGCGTTTCGACTAAACCCTTCCTTGTCTAAAGCCGGCGTCAGTAAGCGCCGGCTTTTTCTTTTGTGCGTGGGGCGCTGCCTCGCTACACTATCGTCATTATATTTTGCGTCACCAGACCCTGGAACCAGCATGGAAACCAAAAAAAACAATATTGAGTTCATTCCTGAGTTTGAAAAATCCTTTCGCCACCCGCGTAACTGGGGCGCCTGGCTTGGCGTTTACGCGTTTGCTGGCATTGCCATGTTACCTGCCTCTGTGCGCGATCCCGTTCTGGGGAAAATTGGCCGTCTTGCAGGACGAATGGGCAAAAGTGCCCGTCGTCGTGCGCAAATCAATCTCTACTACTGCTTCCCGGAAAAGAGCGATGCCGAGCGCGAAGCGATTATTGATGACATGTATACCACCGCGCCACAGGCCATGGCGATGATGGCAGAGCTGGCGCTAAAAGGGCCAGAAAAGGTCCTTAAGCGTGTTGACTGGAAAGGGCTGGAGATCATTGACGAGATGCGCCGCAACGATGAAAAAGTGATTTTTCTCGTTCCGCACGGCTGGGGAGTGGATATTCCGGCCATGCTGATGGCATCTCAGGGCCAGAAGATGGCGGCCATGTTCCATAACCAGGGTAATAAAGTCTTTGATTTCGTCTGGAACACCGTGCGTCGTCGTTTTGGTGGACGCCTGCACGCCCGTAA
Organism: Enterobacter cloacae complex sp. SHL021; assembly: GCF_049237765.1. Taxonomy (NCBI): domain Bacteria; kingdom Pseudomonadati; phylum Pseudomonadota; class Gammaproteobacteria; order Enterobacterales; family Enterobacteriaceae; genus Enterobacter; species Enterobacter cloacae complex sp. SHL021. Next base: position 97,726 of record NZ_JBMKJG010000011.1, read on the forward strand.
CGATGGTATTAAGCCGTTTATTCAGTCCGTGCGACAGGGGTACTGGGGTTATTATCTGCCGGATCAGGATCACGGTCCTGAGCACAGCGAGTTTGTCGATTTCTTTGCCACCTATAAGGCGACACTTCCGGCGATTGGCCGTCTGATGAAAGTCTGCCGCGCCCGGGTTATTCCGCTGTTCCCGGTCTACGATGGCAACACGCACCGTCTGAGCATTGAGGTTCGCCCGCCGATGGACGACTTACTAACCGCGGACGATAACACCATCGCGCGTCGCATGAACGAAGAGGTGGAGGTGTTGGTGGGACCGCATCTTGAGCAATACACGTGGATCCTGAAGTTGCTCAAAACGCGTAAGCCTGGCGAGAAAGAGCCGTATCAGCGCAAAGAACTTTACCCAAAGAAATAAAACCCCTCACGCTGACCCTCTCCCCGTGGGGGAGAGGGAAACATCTGTTTATTATTCGACGGTTAATACGCGGGTGGTGTTGGTTGAGCCGATGGTGCTCATGACATCACCCTGGGTCACGATGACAATATCACCGGATACCAGGTAGCCTTTGTCGCGCAGCAGATTAACGGCATCGTGCGCCGCTGCCACACCGTCATTGGTGCTGTCGAAGTAAACCGGGGTTACGCCGCGGTACAGCGCCGTCAGGTTCAGCGTGCGCTCGTGGCGGGACATCGCGAAGATCGGCAGACCGGAGCTGATACGGGACGTCATTAGCGCGGTACGGCCTGATTCGGTCATGGTGATGATCGCCGTGACGCCCTTCAGATGGTTAGCCGCATACATGGCGGACATCGCAATCGCTTCTTCCACGTTGTCGAACTGCACGTCCAGACGGTGTTTAGAGACGTTGATGCTTGGGATCTTCTCCGCGCCCAGACAGACGCGCGCCATCGCGGCAACGGTCTCTGCCGGGTACTGACCGGCTGCGGTTTCAGCGGAGAGCATGACCGCATCGGTACCGTCCAGCACGGCGTTAGCCACGTCCATCACCTCTGCACGGGTCGGCATTGGGTTGGTGATCATGGATTCCATCATCTGGGTTGCGGTGATCACCGCGCGGTTCAGCTGACGCGCGCGACGGATCAGCGCTTTCTGGATGCCGACCAGTTCCGGGTCGCCAATTTCCACACCCAGATCGCCACGGGCAACCATCACCACGTCAGACGCCAGAATCACGTCGTCCATGGCATCCTGATCGCAAACGGCTTCCGCACGTTCAACTTTTGCTACGATTTTCGCGTCGCAGCCGGCATCACGCGCCAGACGACGGGCATAGTTCAGGTCTTCGCCGCAGCGCGGGAAGGAGACAGCCAGATAGTCCACGCCGATCAGCGCCGCGGTAACGATATCCGCTTTGTCTTTATCGGTCAGCGCTTCGGCAGACAGGCCACCGCCGAGCTTGTTAATGCCTTTGTTGTTAGAGAGTGGGCCGCCGACGGTGACTTCGGTGAACACCTTCATCCCCTGAACTTCCAGCACTTTCAGCTGAACACGACCGTCGTCGAGCAGCAGGATATCGCCAGGCACAACGTCAGCCGGCAGACCTTTATAGTCGATACCCACTTTCTCTTTATCGCCTTCACCTTTACCCAGGTTGGCATCAAGCAGGAATTTATCGCCGATATTGAGGAAAACTTTGCCTTCTTTGAAGGTCGAGACACGAATTTTTGGACCCTGAAGGTCACCGAGGATAGCAACATGGCGGCCCAGTTTAGCCGCGATCTCACGCACTTTGTCGGCACGTAATTTATGGTCTTCTGGCGTACCGTGAGAGAAGTTCATACGCACCACGTTGGCACCCGCGGCGATAATCTTTTCGAGGTTATTATCGCGATCGGTGGCCGGGCCTAAGGTGGTGACGATCTTGGTTCTGCGAAGCCTTCTGGACATGTAATACTCCGTTGACTGAAACAACTTTGGTGTTGCGTGAAGATTGAATCGGCCTTCATCTGCTGCAAAGCAACCGCGAGGGGACCGAATGCCGTAAATCGTTACATCGTAATTATTCGTTACGTCTTAGTTATCTACTATCAAGGAACATCGCTCTTTATAAGCAATTCTTTATCAAAACGCGATTCCTTGAGCGCTTCCTTGACACGCTTCAAGTTATCTCTGAATTTAGCGCCGCGGCGTAAGGTAAAACCGGTTGCCAGGACGTCAATCACCGTCAACTGCGCCAGACGGGAGACCATTGGCATATAGATATCCGTATCTTCCGGAACGTCCAGAGTAATGGCGAGCGTGGCTTCTCTTGCCAGCGGCGTGCCTGCCGTCGTGAGGGCGATAACCATGGCATCGTTTTCACGCGCCAGCTGCGCCAGCTCAACCTGACTTTTAGTGCGCCCGGTATGGGAAATCAGGACCACCACGTCATCCTCGCTACAATTCATACAGCTCATGCGTTGCAACACGATGTCATCGGAATAAATGACCGGGACGTTAAAGCGGAAGAATTTATTCATGGCGTCATGCGCCACGGCCGCCGACGAACCGAGTCCGAAGAACGCAATTCGCTTGGCCTGGGTCAGTAAATCGACCGCCCGGTTAACGGAACTCATATCCAGCGACTGACGCACGTGGTCAAGCGTGGCCATGGCCGATTCAAATATTTTCGCCGTGTATGCATCTACGCTGTCGTCTTCATCCACATTGCGATTAACATAGGGCGTACCATTTGCCAGACTTTGTGCCAGATGCAGTTTAAAATCAGGAAAGCCACGCGTTTCCAGGCTCCGGCAGAACCGATTCACCGTCGGCTCGCTGACGCCTGCATCCTGTGCCAGAGCGGCGATGCTTGAATGAATCGCCTGAGCAGGCGAGGCGAGAATAACTTCAGCCACTTTTCGCTCGGATTTGCTAAGGTGTTCCAGTTGAAACTGGATTTTTTCCAGCATGTTCATGTTAACAGGACGCTCATGGGTGTAAACGATTTCATCCATAGATGAAATTGAGATTCGATTTAGCCGATATTACCCTCGTGGCTTCCATAAGGGGTAACAGTCGACAAGATAATGTTGTTGTTTTTTTTCATTACTTGATCGGTGTCGGGTTTTACTGTGACCGTGTTGCGCAAAGAATCGACGCTTGTTGCGTCATCAGGCCAGCGTAATCCTCTTAAGGGTGAAAAATCGCCGTATCGCACGCGACGTTAAGCGCTAATGGTTTCGGGAATGACGTAAAAGCAGTACAGTGCATTGTAATAAAATTACAACGATACCTGGCAGAAGCACCAGGTGATCCAACTGAGGAGAATGACATGGCGGTAACGCAAACAGCCCAGGCATGTGACCTGGTCATTTTCGGCGCGAAAGGCGATCTTGCACGCCGAAAATTGCTGCCTTCCCTGTATCAACTGGAGAAAGCGGGCCAACTTCATCCGGATACCCGTATCCTGGGTGTAGGGCGCGCCGACTGGGACAAGGACGCATACACCAAAGTCGTGCGTGAAGCGCTCGAAACTTTCATGAAAGAGAAAATTGATGAAAGTTTGTGGGATACCCTGAGCGGACGTCTCGATTTCTGCAATCTGGATGTGAACGACGTGAGCGCGTTTACCCGTCTGGGTGAGATGCTGGATCAGAAAAACCGGGTCACCATTAACTATTTCGCCATGCCTCCAAGCACCTTCGGTGCCATCTGTAAAGGTCTGGGCGAAGCGAATCTGAACGCCAAACCTGCGCGTGTGGTAATGGAAAAACCGCTGGGTACCTCACTGTCTACCTCCCGCGAAATCAACGACCAGGTGGGCGAATACTTCGAAGAGTGCCAGGTCTACCGCATCGACCACTATCTGGGCAAAGAGACGGTACTGAACCTGCTGGCGCTGCGTTTTGCCAACTCCCTGTTTGTGAACAACTGGGACAACCGTACCATCGACCACGTGGAAATCACCGTGGCCGAAGAGGTGGGTATCGAAGGCCGCTGGGGTTACTTTGACCAGGCCGGTCAGATGCGTGACATGATCCAGAACCACCTGCTGCAGGTACTCTGCATGATTGCCATGTCTCCGCCATCAGACCTGACCGCTGACAGCATCCGCGACGCGAAGGTGAAAGTGCTGAAGTCACTGCGTCGTATCGACCGTTCTAACGTGCGCGAGAAGACGGTGCGTGGTCAGTACACATCTGGCTTTGCGCAGGGCAAAAAAGTCCCTGGTTATCTGGAAGAAGAGGGCGCGAACAAGTCCAGCAACACCGAGACGTTCGTGGCGATCCGCGTGGATATCGATGACTGGCGTTGGGCGGGTGTGCCGTTCTACCTGCGTACCGGTAAACGTCTGCCAGCCAAATGCTCTGAAGTTGTCGTTTACTTCAAAAACCCTGAGCTGAACCTGTTTAAAGAGTCCTGGCAGGAGCTGCCGCAGAACAAACTGACTATCCGTCTGCAGCCGGATGAAGGTGTGGATATCCAGATCCTGAACAAAGTGCCGGGGCTGGATCACAAACATAACCTGCAGACCACCAAACTGGATCTGAGCTACTCCGAGACCTTCAATCAAACGCACCTGGCGGATGCTTACGAGCGCCTGCTGCTGGAAACCATGCGCGGTATCCAGGCGCTGTTTGTGCGTCGCGACGAAGTGGAAGAGGCGTGGAAATGGGTCGACTCCATCACCGAAGCCTGGGCTGCCGATCAGGATCCGCCAAAACCGTATCAGGCGGGCACCTGGGGACCTGTCGCCTCCGTGGCGATGATCACCCGTGATGGCCGCTCCTGGAATGAGTTTGAGTAAGATAATCCTCTAGCCCGAAGGTGTTATTTTACCGGTAACATGATCTAACACAGCTAGTGGCACAATTTTTATACTTTTAAGCTCCGCGTGGATTCACCCGCGGGGCTTTTTTTATTACACTGCCGGAAGCGATTTTGCCCCTGAGCTCCGGACAGCAAGCGTTTCAGCGTTGTTAACAACTGCCAGCGACTTTGTAAACTCCCGAGCCCGGACAGATAAATTAGAGGAGCTTTTATGAATCCGACATTGTTACGCGTAACACAACGCATTATCGAGCGCTCGAAAGAGACCCGTTCGGCTTACCTCGCCCGCATTGAACAGGCTAAGACCAATACCGTACATCGCTCGCAGCTGGCCTGCGGTAACCTGGCGCACGGTTTCGCCGCCTGTCAGCCTGAAGACAAAGCCTCATTAAAGAGCATGCTGCGTAACAATATCGCCATCATTACCTCCTATAACGACATGCTCTCCGCGCATCAGCCGTACGAAGTGTACCCGGACATCATCCGTAAAGCGCTGCACAGCGTGAATGCGGTGGGCCAGGTGGCGGGGGGCGTGCCGGCCATGTGTGACGGTGTGACCCAGGGGCAGGACGGGATGGAGCTGTCGCTGCTGAGCCGCGAAGTCATTGCCATGTCTGCAGCGGTCGGTCTTTCTCACAATATGTTCGATGGCGCGCTGTACCTCGGCGTGTGCGACAAGATTGTCCCGGGGCTCGCCATGGCGGCGCTGTCGTTTGGTCATCTTCCGGCCATTTTTGTGCCGTCAGGTCCGATGGCCAGCGGTTTGCCAAACAAAGAAAAAGTGCGTATCCGCCAGCTGTATGCCGAAGGTAAAGCAGACCGCCAGGCGCTGCTGGAAGCGGAAGCCGCCTCTTACCATGCGCCGGGTACCTGTACCTTCTACGGTACGGCCAACACCAACCAGATGGTGGTGGAATTTATGGGGATGCAGCTTCCGGGCTCCTCCTTCATTCAACCCGATGCGCCGCTGCGCAAGGCTCTGACCGAAGCCGCCGCCCGTCAGGTGACGCGTCTGACCGGGAACGGCAACGAGTGGATGCCGCTGGGTAAAATGGTCGACGAGAAAGTGATCGTCAACGGCATCGTGGCCCTGCTGGCAACGGGGGGCTCAACCAACCACACCATGCACCTTGTGGCAATGGCACGTGCGGCTGGCATCCTGATCAACTGGGATGATTTCTCCGACATCTCTTCCGTGGTGCCGCTGATGGCGCGCCTGTATCCGAACGGTCCGGCAGACATTAACCACTTCCAGGCCGCCGGTGGCGTACCGGTGTTGATGCGTGAGCTGCTCAAGGGCGGTCTGTTGCACGAAGACGTGAACACGGTGGCGGGCTATGGTCTGCATCGCTATACCCTTGAGCCGTGGCTGAACAACGGTGAGCTGGACTGGCGTGATGGGGCGAGCGCCTCTCTTGATCCGCAGGTCATTGCTACCTTCGAACAGCCGTTCTCACGCCACGGCGGCACGAAAGTGCTGAGCGGCAACCTGGGACGCGCGGTGATGAAAACCTCTGCCGTGCCGGAAGAGAACCAGGTGATTGAAGCCCCGGCAGTGGTCTTTGAGAGCCAGCATGATGTTTTACCTGCCTTTGATGCGGGCCTTCTCGACAAGGATTGCGTGGTGGTGGTGCGTCATCAGGGACCCAAAGCGAACGGGATGCCAGAATTACATAAACTTATGCCACCGCTTGGTGTATTATTGGACCGCCGTTTCAAAATTGCACTGGTCACCGATGGACGCCTCTCGGGTGCCTCAGGTAAAGTGCCTTCAGCCATCCACGTAACGCCTGAAGCGTATGATGGTGGTTTGCTGGCTAAGGTGCGTGACGGCGACATCATCCGCGTCAATGGCCAGACAGGTGAGTTAACCCTGCTGGTGGACGAAGCCGAGCTGGCGGCCCGTCAGCCGCATATTCCAGACCTGAGCGCATCGCGCGTGGGAACCGGACGCGAAATGTTTGGCGCGCTGCGTGAGAAACTCTCCGGGGCGGAGCAGGGCGCAACCTGTATTACGTTTTAAGACGACTTGATTTTATCGATCTGGCGAGAGAAAACTCTGATGAAAAACTGGAAAACAAGTGCAGAAGCAATCCTGACCACTGGCCCCGTTGTGCCGGTTATCGTGGTGAACAAACTGGAGCACGCGGTACCGATGGCGAAAGCGCTGGTTGCGGGTGGCGTTCGCGTTCTGGAAGTGACCCTGCGTACCGCCTGCGCGATGGACGCGATTCGCGCAATCGCTAAAGAAGTGCCGGATGCCATCATTGGTGCGGGTACCGTTACGAACGCAAAACAGCTGGCTGAAGTGACTGAAGCGGGCGCGCAGTTTGCCATCAGCCCGGGTCTGACCGAGCCGCTGTTAAAAGCGGCAACCGAGGGCACCATCCCGCTGATCCCCGGGATCAGCACCGTTTCTGAACTGATGCTGGGCATGGACTACGGTCTGAAAGAGTTCAAATTCTTCCCGGCAGAAGCCAACGGCGGCACCAAAGCGCTGCAGGCGATTGCGGGTCCCTTCTCTCAGGTGCGCTTCTGCCCGACGGGCGGCATCTCTCCGGCCAACTACCGTGATTACCTGGCGCTGAAGAGCGTGCTGTGCATCGGCGGCTCCTGGCTGGTACCGGCGGATGCCCTGGAAGCAGGCGACTGGGATCGCATCACCAGACTGGCTCGCGAAGCGGTTGAAGGCGCGAAGCAGTAAGCACCTCGCATCATGAAAAACGGGCCATCAGGCCCGTTTTTTTTATCCGTTAACGCTAACCGCGGCAGCGGCAGCTTTCGCCCTTGCCACGGCATCATCCACGCTATCGCCGGTGGCTAATGCCACGCCCAGTCGACGCGTACCGTCGATCTCCGGTTTCCCGAACAGGCGAACCTGCAGACCTGCCCCAACCGCGCCTTCAACGTTGTCAAATGTGACGTTCTGGCTGGTCAGTTGCGGGAGGATCACCGCCGAGGCGGCCGGACCATACTGGCGAATACCACCAACCGGCAGGCCGAGGAACGCGCGCACGTGCAGGGCGAACTCGGAGAGATCCTGGGAAATCAGGGTCACCATCCCCGTATCGTGCGGGCGAGGGGACACTTCGCTGAAAATCACCTCATCACCGCAGACAAACAGTTCCACGCCGAACAGGCCGTAACCGCCCAGTGCCAGCACCGTTTTACGGGCGATCTCCTGCGCGCGCGCCAGCGCCAGGGCACTCATCTGCTGCGGCTGCCAGGATTCACGGTAATCGCCATCCTCCTGACGGTGTCCAATCGGATCGCAGAAATGGACGCCATCAACGGCACTGACGGTCAGGAGGGTAATTTCGAAATCGAATTGCACCACGCCTTCAACAATCACGCGACCGGCTCCGGCGCGACCGCCCTGTTGGGCATAATCCCACGCCTTGTCCAGCGTGCTGCTGTCGCGAATAAAGCTCTGCCCTTTACCGGAGGAGCTCATCACCGGCTTGATGATACACGGATAGCCAATCTCCTCAACGGCCTGCAGGAAAGCAGCTTTATCGCCGGCAAAACGATAGCCAGAGGTGGGTAATCCCAGCTCTTCCGCCGCCAGGCGACGAATGCCTTCGCGATTCATTGTCAGCTTCGCGGCCTTTGCACAGGGCACCACGCGCTGGCCTTCCTGTTCAAGGGCAAGCAGCGTATCGGTGGCGATGGCTTCGATCTCCGGTACGACAAAATCCGGTTTTTCACGCGTAATCAGCTCGCGCAGGGCATCGCCATCCAGCATGTTAATCACATAAGAACGGTGGGCAACGTGCATGGCGGGTGCATCGGCGTACCGGTCTACGGCAATGACTTCCACGCCTAAACGCTGACACTCAATGGCGACCTCTTTGCCCAGTTCACCCGATCCCAACAGCATTACACGCGTCGCCGCAGGTCGCAGCGCGGTTCCTAAACGAGTCATAACAATCCCCCTGAAAAAGTTGCGCGCAGTATAAACGAAAACGTTTGCGTGTGTCTTGATCGGGGCCCGTGCGCGGGGAAGAAATTTGCGCTTCTTTAGCCCCGCCAGACATTTCCTGACGCCTGCTCGCTTACGCTGTGGAACATGTACACCGTTAAGTGAGGGAAACCATGTCTGGCTGGTTAAATCAATTGCAATCACTGTTAGGGCAGAAAACATCGCCATCCGGCGAGCAGGGGCTGAGCAAACTGGTCCCCGGGGCGCTCGGCGGGCTGGCAGGCCTGCTGGTGGCGAATAAATCCTCGCGCAAGTTGCTGGCAAAATATGGCACCGGCGCGTTACTGGCCGGTGGCGGAGCCATTGCGGGCACGGTTCTGTGGAACAAATACAAGGACAGAGTGCGAACCGCACATAGCGATGAACCCGATTATGGTCAGCACACGTCACCGTTGGATCTGCGCACTGAACGGCTGATCCTTGCGCTGGTTTTTGCCGCGAAAAGTGACGGGCATATCGACGATAAAGAACGGTCGGCGATTGAGCAGCAGCTGCGGGAGGCCGGTGTGGAAGAGCAGGGCAGAACGCTGGTGGCTCAGGCCATCGAACAGCCGCTGGATCCGCAGCGCCTTGCGCAAAGCGTAAAGAATGAGGAGGAGGCGCTTGAACTCTATTTCTTAAGCTGTGCCGCCATTGATATTGACCACTTTATGGAGCGCAGCTACCTCAATGCCCTCGGCGACGCGTTGAAGATCCCTCAGGACGTGCGCGACGGCATTGAGAAGGATATCAGGGAGCAAAAACAGGCGTTAGCGGGTTAACTGTCACCGTCGCGGTCATGTTTCGCTTGCATCATGCGTGTGTTTTGCCAACCTTATAGGGTGTAAAACTCAAAAGAAACATGACATGCCACCAAAAGCCCGACGTACTCCTTATGCGATCACCACGCATGGCGATACGCGCATTGACAACTATTACTGGCTCCGGGACGATTCGCGTTCCCGGCCAGAGGTGCTCGACTATTTGCACGCGGAAAATGACTATGGCCGCAAGGTCATGGCCAGCCAGCAGGCGCTTCAGGATCAGTTGCTGAATGAAATGGTGCAGCGTATTCCCCAGCGCGATGTCTCCGCACCCTGGACCAAAAACGGCTATCGTTATCGCCATATCTACGAGCCCGGTAACGAATATCCCATCTACCAGCGTCAGTCGGTGTTAAGCGCCGAGTGGGATGAATGGGATATTTTGCTGGATGCCAACCAGCGTGCTGCCCACAGCGAGTTTTATACGCTGGGCGGCATGTCGGTCTCGCCCGATAACGCCATTATGGCGCTGGCGGAAGATTACCTCTCCCGGCGTCAGTACGGCCTGCGTTTTCGCAATCTGGAAACCGGTAACTGGTACCCGGAGATGATTGCGAACGTTTCGCCGGATTTTGTCTGGGCGAATGATTCTGAAACCGTCTATTACGTGAAGAAACATGCCTCCACGCTGCTGCCTTATCAGGTATGGCGTCATACCGTCGGCACCAGTGCGGATGATGACGAGCTGGTCTACGAAGAGAAAGATGAAACGTTCTATGTCAGTCTGCATAAAACGTCGTCACGCCACTATGTGATTATCTTCCTCGCCAGCGCAACCACCTCTGAAGTTCTGCTCCTGGATGCCGAGCTGCCTGATGCGCAGCCGCTCTGCTTCCTGCCGCGTCGTAAAGATCATGAGTACAGCCTGGATCACTTCCAGCACAGCTTTTACCTGCGCTCTAACCGCGAGGGCAAAAACTTTGGCCTCTATAAAACCAAAGTACGCGATGAACGGAAATGGGAAGTGCTCATTCCTGCGCGGGAACAGGTGATGCTGGAAGGATTTACTCTCTTTACCGACTGGCTGGTGGTGGAAGAGCGCCAGCGGGGGCTGACCAGCCTGCGGCAAATTAACCGCAAAACGCGGGAGGTCATCGGGATTGCGTTTGACGATCCGGCCTATGTTACGTGGATTGGGTTTAATCCCGAGCCGGAATCGTCCCGCTTGCGCTATGGCTACTCGTCAATGACCACGCCGGATACGCTGTTTGAGCTGGACATGGAGACCGGCCAACGTCAGGTGCTTAAGCAGTCTGAGGTAAAAGGGTTTGATTCCGATAACTACCGAAGCGAACACCTGTGGGTCACCGCCCGGGATGGCGTTGAGGTGCCCGTCTCGCTCGTCTATCACAAGGCGCATTTCCAGAAAGGGAAAAACCCGATCCTGGTCTACGGGTATGGATCCTACGGCTCAAGCATGGATGCCGATTTCAGCAGCAGCAGATTAAGCCTGCTCGATCGTGGCTTTGTTTTCGCCATCGCCCACGTGCGCGGTGGTGGCGAGCTGGGCCAGCACTGGTACGAAGACGGGAAATTCCTGAAGAAGAAAAACACCTTTAACGACTACCTCGACGTCTGCGATGCGCTAATAGAACAGGGTTATGGCGATCCGCAGCTCTGCTTTGGCATGGGCGGCAGTGCGGGAGGGCTGCTGATGGGGGCGGCCATTAACCAGCGTCCTGACCGCTTCAAAGGGGTCATCGCGCAGGTTCCGTTTGTCGACGTGGTGACCACGATGCTGGATGAGTCTATTCCGCTGACGACCGGTGAGTTTGAAGAGTGGGGGAATCCTCAGGACGAGATCTATTACCGCTACATGAAAGAGTACAGCCCGTACGATAACGTAGAAGCTAAAGCCTATCCGCACATGCTGGTGACCACCGGCCTGCACGATTCACAGGTGCAATACTGGGAGCCCGCAAAATGGGTGGCGAAGCTGCGTGAGCTGAAAACTGATAATAACCTGCTGCTACTCTGTACCGACATGGACTCCGGACACGGCGGGAAATCGGGACGATTCAAATCGTATGAAGGGGTCGCGCTGGAGTATGCCTTTTTGATTGGCCTGGCGCAGGAAACGCTGCCAGGCCGTGCCGGAAGTTAAGCTTCACCCAGATAGTGCTTGAGCGTTAAGCGAAGCTCCGGGCTCATTTTGTCGAGGTTGTTATACAGCCAGCGCAGGTAGCCCGGATCTTTATCGGCGATATCGGACACCGCTTTGCCGCGGTATTTGCCAAAGGTGAAGGTGGTCATCAGCGCCGGTCGCCCGGTGATCGTTGCCATATCATCCGGCGTCCAGCCAGAGGTATTCATAATATCTATGAGTAGCGCCGCGGTAATATAGCAGTCGTACAGTGCGCGGTGATGATGCAGCCCCTCGGGCGTTCTGACGCTGAGCTTACGCGATTTATACAGCGCCATATTGCTGTATTTGATCCCCGGCCACAGACGACGCGCCAGCTTCATGGTGCAAATCCATTCGCCGGGCATCTCGGGCAGTACCCGGCGGTCAAAGCTGGCGTTGTGCGCGACATACCACGGGCTACCGTAATAGTGCGGAATGACCTCTTCAATCCAGGGTTTATCCGCCACCATCGATTCTGTAATGCGATGAATGGCCATCGCCTGCGGGCTAATCGGGCGGTCGGGACGCACCAGATGGCTCATGGGATTGACGATTTTACCGTCAATGACGTCAACAGACGCCACTTCCACTATTCCGCCCTGAAGATCGCAAGTTTCGGTATCGATGACGCGCAGCATTGAACGCTCCTGAGCTAAAACGCTTAGCCTAAAGGAATGATATCGCCTTGCCAACCCTGTCGGCCCAGAGATCCGGTCAATAATAGTTCGCCCTTATCCGCACGGACAATCAGCTGGCCTTTTTCATCCCACAGCGCGCTACCGCCACGGGCGTTCGCCATTAACACGGCAATGGCATACCTGTGCGCGAAGCGCTGCAACGTGTTGATGGACTGGCGCCAGCGGGTATCGCCCACCGACTGACAGCTGGTAAACAGCGTCGCCTGCGGATCCAGATTGGGGGAGTCGGCATGCGTATCAACAATCGTCAGCTGTTTATCACCCGGCACCAGGCTGGCTCCGCTTCCCTGGGGGTAGCGCAGGATGCTGTGCCGGGATGGCGAAAACAGGGCGAGGCCCTTTACGCGCTGACCATTCAGATCAAGGGGCAGCCCGGCAATGATGGTGTTCCGGTAACGCTTTGCGGCGGCCAGCAAGGGGGCCAGCTGTGCGTCATCGGGTGGGGGAGGTAGGTCCGTCCTTCCCGATCCTGTTAACGAGAGTTCAGGAAAGACCAGGAGATCGCAGCGCTGTTTTGCCGCTTCCGCAACGAAACGGAGGTGGTGCGCTACGTGGTCATCTACACTGTGATGCTGCCCGGCATACTGGGCGGCGGCAATATTCCATTGTGACATCGTGACTTCCTTATACACAGAGTCGCAGGATTTAAGAATACACCTAGACTAATCAGGGTTTTCTTATCCTGGCATATTCCGCGTAAGGAAGTGTAACGAGTCGTTAAGCTTATTTAACTTTAGGTTCGTACGGCAAACGAGAGAGATTGACCGACGCGAGTCGGTGCGCAATCAAACGTTCGCGGAACCAGTCACGCAGATGGGCGGGTTGTTCACGTTCCACCACCTCAGCCACGATTGGCATGTTGTAACGCTCTTTAAACGCGACACCTGCGGCAGCGAGATCGACATTCACTTTATCCATCTCGTCCTGAGGAAGGGCAGCCAGATTGATCTTCATTACCTTCTCCTTTTTATGCGGCGGCAACGTTACCGCGATTGCACGATGATGACAAGCGGAGGTGGGATGATCCTCGACTCGATTATTATACAGCGTTATTCTTTAGCATACAGGCATAACAAAAAGGAATGATTGCGATGGGTTTATCCGCTTCCCGCGCGGTATGCGCGCTGGCTTTTCTCTTCTCTTCCGTTACAGCGACCCCGGTGCTGGCGCATGCGCACCTCCAGCAACAAATCCCGGCAGCCGATAGTCAGGTAGCAGCTCCTCAGGCGCTTACCCTGAATTTTTCCGAAGGCATTGAACCCGGATTCAGCGGTGTCGTGGTGAAGGATGCACAGGGGAACGTGGTTAAAACCGGTGATATACAGCGTGACGAGCAGAATAAGGCCCAGTTCCATGTTCCGCTGGAGCAGACGCTGGTGACCGGCACGTACCAGGTTGACTGGCATGTGGTCTCGGTAGATGGTCACAAAACCAAAGGCAGCTATCGCTTCAGCGTGAAATAATATGCTGGCCTTCATCTACGTGGGGTTGCGCTTTATCCATTTCGGCGCGCTGATGCTGATTTTTGGTAATGCGCTGTATAGCGTCTGGTTCGCGCCGTCTTCTTTGTACCGTCTGATGTCCTGTCGTTTTCAGGTGCAGCAGCAGATTGCGGCGCTGATCAGTCTGACGTCAGCCATGCTGATGTTCATGATCCAGGCGGGGCTCATGGGCAACGGCTGGGGAGACGTGTTTAACCCGAACGTCTGGCAGAGCGTGCTGGCAACGCAGTTTGGTAGCGTGTGGCTGTGGCAAATTATCCTGGGCGTAATTGCGGCCTGTGTCGCCTGGCTTGCGCCTCAGAAAGGATCGCGACTCTTGCTGCTCGCCATGGGGCAATTTGTCCTGCTGGCAGGCGTAGGGCATGCGGCAATGAACGACGGTGCAGCGGGGGCGTTGCAGCGTATCAATCACGCTCTGCATCTGCTCTGTGCCGCCACCTGGGTTGGCGGCCTCCTGCCGCTGCTGTATTGCATGCATCTGGCGAAAGGGCGCTGGCGGGTTGCGGCAATTTACACCATGATGCGCTTCTCTCGCGTGGGGCATTATGCCGTAGCGGGGGTCGTGCTTACCGGCGCGATCAATGGGCTCTTTATTCTGGGCATTACGCTGCCCTGGCAGACGGGCTACGTGCAACTATTGTTGTTCAAATGTGCGCTGGTGGCATTGATGGTGGTAATTGCGCTGGTGAATCGGTATTTTCTGGTGCCACGGTTTGGTGCCCACATCGGGCGCGAACAACAGATTTTTATCAGGATGACACAGGCAGAGGTGGTGCTGGGGGCGTTGGTGCTGGCAACGGTCAGCCTGTTCGCGACCTGGGAACCCTTTTGACAAGGTTAAAAAGCATATGAAAAAGACAGTACTTTCTCTCTTATTGTTGGCCTGCACGGGTAGCGCGCTGGCGGCACCGCAGGTTATTACCGTCAGCCGTTTTGAAGTGGGTAAGGATAAATGGGCGTTCAATCGTGAAGAGGTGATGCTGACCTGCCGTCCGGGTCATGCGCTGTATGCCATCAACCCAAGCACGCTGGTGCAATACCCGTTAAACGACGCGGCCGAACAGCAGGTCGCCAGCGGTAAGAGCAGCGGACAGCCCATCAGCGTTATCCAGATAGACGATCCGTCCAGCCCGGGGCAGAAAATGAGTCTGGCGCCGTTTATCGAACGCGCTGACAAGCTCTGCTAGCTTTCGGTTTCCAGTAAAAAAAACCGCAGTGGCTTGCGAAAGCACTGCGGTTTTTCATATTTATTGATGTTTTGACGCTTTTTTTCCGGCCGCTTTAGCTGTGGACTGGAAAACCTGGCGTCGTCATCTATTCTTAAAAGGCAAGGCGACTTAGCCTGCATTAATGCCAACTTTTAGCGCACGGCTCTCTCCCAAGAGCCATTTCCCTGGACCGAATACAGGAATCGTATTCGGTCTCTTTTTATCTGATTGAAAGTAACGACAAAATCCACTTATCGACTCTCTCAGAAGGGACAGTTCCAGTGAACCGCCTTCAACCATACCACACTACGGCAGGCGGAAGTCCAGCCCTTTTTGACGGTTTTGTTAAATTTTTGTATGTGGTTGGCAAAAGCAAGACGCAGGGTTAAAAGCGGGCGTTAATGGCCGTTTTAATTTCATCAAGCAACTCAAAGCGGCGGCGATATTCTGCCCGTTTCTTACTGGCAATCTCGTCCAGGGATTTGCGCGCCATCTCAAGTGGCAACTGCCAGCAGAAGGTCGAGCGTTTCTTACCGTCCAGGGTTTCCCAAAACTCATCGTAGCTGGCGTGGAAATGACGGCCTTTGCTCAGGCGATAACGCAGCGCGCGGAAAACATGGCCCTCATCACTGACGGCATAGATGGCGCGGATGTTTGACTGTGCGACCAGCTGGAAAATCACTTCCATCAGTACGCGTTTTGGGAACAGGCCGTGGCAGGCGCGGGTAGCCTGTTTGATCACATCGCGCGTGACGCCACGGCGAGGCCCCTGAAGCCCGCCGATCACCAGTACCCGTTGTCCCGCGCTGTGCGCAACAGTGAAGGTCAGGCTTGCGAGCAAGGTATTCTCGTCATCGCGCAGCCACAGTGTGCTTTCACCTTCGCGCTCGGCTTTGTGAGCGGAGGAGGCGTTGACGGTATAGAGCACCTCATTTTTAGCCCTGAACTGCACGACAGGTTGCTCCTGAGGGCTGGTCAGCGCATGGGCGAGTAAGGGGTCTTTCAGACCATCAATCCAGTGGTAGTGGCTGACGATCGCGTCAGCACGGTCGCCGGCATTCAGGCCGCGCATCAAGTACTGGCGGTGGGTTTTACTGGGTAACGTGATTTGCGCGGCCAGTAACCGATCGAAGTCATCCCGGCCAGAGAGTGCCTCAAGCATGCGTCGGGTAGAAGACCAGAACAGAAGCGAGCGTAACAGGAATTTCAGCCGATACTCACGCTTTTTCCAGATGGGGCCCGGAACGCATCTTCCGTTGACCAGGTCGGAAATAATATGTGTACGATGCGGATAGAGCACATCGTTATGCAGGTGAGTATTGGACACGTTGAAACCTCTCTTTTATTTAGCGCTTATTTTAAAGGCCCGATAAAAAGGGATTAATAGCGCGGGAAGGTTTATTTCCGTTTGGTTTAGCGTTTGTTTGGCTTTGTGATGCCCGGCGCTGATATTTGCATTTTCTGATGCGGCTATACTTATTCAGGGAGGCCTTATGTATCAGCGAATCGATGGTGGAAAGTGGCGTCACGTCTGGGTTGTGAGCGATATACACGGTTGCTATCAGTGGCTGTTGGACGAACTGAAACGCCGCCGTTTTAATCCTTATGAGGATTTGCTGATCTCCGTTGGGGATTTGATTGATCGGGGCCCTGACAGCGTTAAGTGCCTGCAACTGATCAATGAAAAATGGTTTCGCGCAGTACGGGGGAACCATGAGCAAATGGCAATCGACAGCGTGGAAAATAATGACTTTGCGCTCTGGTTGATGAATGGTGGAAGCTGGTTCTCGCAGCTTGATGATTCGCAACAGCAGCAGGCGCTGACCCTGTTAGAAGCGTGCCGACAGTTGCCGCTGATTATTGAGATAACCTGCACAAACGGCCTGAATGTCATTGCTCATGCTGACTATCCGGCAGCGGAATATGGCTGGCAGCAGCCGGTGAGCGCTGAGCGGGTGCTGTGGGATCGGGATCGGCTAATGGGGTTTATGGCAGGAAAAGGGCAGGGAATTCGCGGGGCGGATCACTTCTGGTTTGGTCATACGCCGCTGGATAAGCGATATGATTTTGACAACCTGCACTACATTGATACCGGCGCGGTGTTTGACGGCTATTTCACGCTGGCGCAGTTGCAGTAATAAATAACCCGCCTTCGGGCGGGTTCTCTCTGGTCAGGCAAGACGCATGACCCAGGCATCGGTTTTACTATCGTAATGCTCGCGGTAAAGGACGGAATGTTCGCCATCAAGGATTGCCGGAACGCTGGTGTCGGCATCCCAGGCATCCAGTTGCATACACAAATCCGGGTCGGATTTGCAGGGAATACTTAACGTTCGTTCGCCCTGGGTTTCGCCGCGCAATTCTGCGTCGTCGATTTCAAAAGCGCCAATTCGCACGCTGGTTTTCGTCATAATGCTCTCCGGGTGTGTTGTCAAAATCTGGTATGACCAGTACAGCCATCCATTTTTGATCGTAGACAAGGAGAGCAAAATCGCCAGTAAAAAAGTGCGCTTTTTTTAGTCGGCGCGATCGTTACCGGTAAACAGGCGACCATCGCGCACCAGTTCGCGTGGATAGCTGTTTTTCAGACGCGAACCCACTTTCTTTGCCAGTCCCAGCGGGTATCCCTGGTACGTCACCACAACGTCATCCTGAGAAGGGGCCGTTTCCGGATACACATCGCGCCCCCGGTACCACTCTTCAGCTTCCTGATGCGTCAACGCGAAGGTGTTAGCCGTGCCGGCAAGGGCAATGACCGCCTCGTGCTGCCAGCGATAGCCCTTGTTATGCATCTCCGCCAAGCGGATCCCGATTCGGGAAAAACGAACTTTGCCGATAAGCGGTTCGATGTTCGCCGGGAAAAGCCAAATCTCTTTATCGCGCTGCCAGAGGTGAAGATCGTCATTCCAGTTCAGTCCGGCTTTGCGGGCTGCGGTGGTGACCTGCTCTGCTTCACGGCTCTTCAGCGGTGTGAAGGGGAAATTACCGACCTTAAATGTTGGCGCGGGCAGTGGTGTGATGGCGGCAGTTTTACGCAGACGGGCGACAAAAAAACCTTCGCAGTCATAAATCTGCGGGAATACGTGGAGGAAACCTTCCGGGGTGATGGCGTCTTCAGCCGAGGCAAATAAGTCATTCAGTGGCAGAAACTCAACCGCATCGGGGTATTGCGCTTTCAGCCACAGGCAGACCTCTTCGTTTTCATCACGGTTTAACGTGCAGGTGGAATAAACCAGCGTACCGCCTGGACGAAGGGCATGAAACGCGCTGTCGATCAGTTCGCGCTGCGTTGCGGCAATGTCGAGGTTGCTTTCAACTGACCATTTTTTTAGCGCATCGGGATCTTTGCGTACCACGCCTTCACCGGAGCAGGGGGCGTCCAGCAGGATGGCGTCAAACGCTTCCGGCAGGGCGGCGCCAAACACGCGTCCGTCGAAATGCGTCAGGGCAACATTCTGAATGCCGCAGCGGCTGATGTTGGCATGCAGCACCTTCACGCGGCTGGCTGAAAACTCATTGGCGAGAATGGCCCCGCGGTTAGCCATGCGGGCGGCAATCTGCGTGGTTTTTGAACCGGGGGCGGCAGCCACATCCATGACCCGTTCAGGCGCGTTGCCATCGGCAAACAGCGCAGCAACCGGCAGCATTGAGCTGGCTTCCTGAATATAAAACAGACCACTCAAATGCTCGGCGGTACTGCCCAGCGGCAGTGACGCCTCGTCCTCCCGTTCGATCCAGAAACCCTCTTCACACCACGGCACGGGCGTGAGCTGCCAGTGGTAATGTGATACCAGCGCAAGGAAATCCGCGACGCTGATTTTCAGCGTGTTGACGCGAATACTCCGGCGTAACGGTCGCTGACAGGCGGCGATAAAATCGTCTAACGAGAGGTGAGAAGGAAGCGCCTCGCGCATCTGCGCCAGGAATTGTTCAGGAAGATATACGGAGTTTTGAGCCACGGGCACACCACAGGGAAAAGTTCAGGTGCGCAGTGTAACATAAAGGCTCCGGTGCGTTGACACCGGAGCCCTGAGATTAACGCGGCAGGGCGGTTCCCCACTCACGCCACTCTTTAGGTTCGCTTTCGAGCAGCAGGAAGTGTTTGCCCGGCTGTGCTTTCGGCGCCAGCGGTGTACCCGGCGGCGTGGCGAAAGCAATACCGCCGCGAATAAACTGGTTGAACGTACCGGTTTTCACCACGCCGCCCGTCAGGCCGAAGTCCAGCGAATAGCCAGAGGCCAGCCAGAACACCGAGTTATTCCGTACCAGATGCTGGTAACGATCGCTGATGCGTAACGCCACCATCACGCGGTCGGAGAGCGTCCCGAGCGTCAGGCCGGTCACCGTTCCCACTTCAATACCGCGGAACAGGACTGGCGTGCCGATGCTAAGCGAGCCGGCTTCCGGTACCTCCACCACAATGCTCAGACCATCAAGATAGCGCGAGTCGGTGATGGTGGCTTCCTGCAGTTCAAAATCACGACGCGCGTTGCCACGGCCAGGCTCGACGTTGATATACGGCTGCAGAATGGTGTCGAGATGTTCAACGCCCGCGGCCGAGATCTGCGGCGTCACCACGGAGAAACGCGTGCCTGAACGGGCGAACGTCTGCACATATTCCGGATAAAGCACCGCGGTGGCCTGCACTTCATTGCGGGCGGTGATCAGCGTCAGCTTCTGGATCTGTCCGATATCAATGCCCAGGTAGCGGATAGGCATTCCTTCCGCCAGCTTTCCGGCATCGAAGGCGTGCAGGGTAATCTGCCCGCCAACCGCACGTGCAGCGGTTTCAGACGGGAAGAGGATACGCTTGTCACCCTTGCGCATATTGCCGCCCGCGCCGGGCAGATTATCGAAGCTGATCGCTCCGCGCAGCGCGCGCGAGAGCGGGGAGGCCTGCACGGTCAGCCCGCTACCGTTGAGCTGAACTTTTGCGCCACCTTCTGCCCAGAAGACGCTGTTCGGGGTAAGCAGTTTGCGATACTCCGGCTTGATGTGCAGTTCAATATCAAAGGCGTCTGCACGAGGGCGAACGGTGATGACCTCCCCAACTTCAAACTTGCGATACAGCACGACTGAGCCTGCCTGAACGTCCGGCAGCGTTTCCGCACTTAACGTCAGCGTGGTGGTCGGCAGATCGCTCATGCTGTTTTCAATCGCTTTATCCAGATTGGCATACAGCGGATAGCTGTCGCGAACGGGACCTTTGCTGCCCGGCAGGATGCGGATCCCGCCGTTCACCCACTCGCTCGCACTGGCTCCGAGGAATTCAACGCCGTCCAGCCCGACCTTCACGTCTACCCGGCTGTTAACCACGAATTTGCTGTCGCCATGCACCAGATTGCTGTATTGCGGATCGATTGCAGCGGAGAAGCTCACACCGTTTTCCGACAGCGACCGCTCCAGCACCTGACCTACCTGCACGCCGTGTAAGATCAGCGGCTGACCGGCTTCGATACCGTAACTTTCCGGCGCGTTCAGCGTTATTGTCACCACGCCGGGTTTTTGCAGCAGGGCTTTATCCGCCGGGGCAACCACAAAGGTGTTGCTGGGCTGGCCTTCGCCGGGGATCAACTCGAAGGTACTGCCTGTCAGGAGGCTGCTGATGCTGGCATCACTCAGGGACAGTTTCGGGCTGCGCATTTCGATACGCGTTTTTTCGCGCAGAAGATCTACCACGCTTGGGTCAACCGTCATCTCCCCGGTTACGGAACCGCCCGGATTGAGCGTCATTTTGGTGAGCTGACCGACCTCCAGACCCTGATACATCAGCGGCGTAGAACCGGCTTTTAACCCTTTGGCATCGGGCAGGGCAAGTTTGACGATCACGCCACGCTGGCTGTGCGCCAGGTCGGCATACAGACCGAACGTGTCATCTGCGGTGGCAGGGCTGGAATTTTCCGGGGAGTCAAAGGCAATGGCACCATTGACCAGCGCGGCCAGACTTTCAAGCTTCACTTTCGCACCGCTGAGGCTTAGGTCAGCATCCACGCCGGAAACGTTCCAGAAACGGCTGCCTTTTTTCACCAGATTGGTAAAGCGACGCTCGATTAACACATCGATAGTCACCCCCTGCTTGTTGGGGTTGATGGCGTAATCGTACACCCGGCCCACCGGGATTTTACGGAAGTACACCAGCGAGCCGCTGTTGAGTGACCCCAAGTCCGGCGCCTGCAGGTGGATCATCAGATCCCCGTTATTGAGACGATATTTGGGCTGCGTATCAAGCGCCACAAAGTGATCCTGTGGCTCACCTTTACCCGGCATCATGCCGATATAGTTCCCGCCAACCAGCGCATCCAGACCGGACACCCCGGCCAGAGAGGCCTTTGGCGTGACCAGCCAGAACTGTGTTTCGCTGCGCAGCGCGTCCTGCATATCGGATTTGATGCTGGCCCGCACCTGAATCTTATTCAGCCCTTTTCCAAGGGAGATATCCTGGACGGTACCGACTTCAACCCCCTGGAAACGCACCGGGGTACGTCCGGCCACAATGCCGTCGGCAGACTGGAAATCAATGGTGATGGTACTTCCGCGATCTTCATAGCTCGTCCAGATAAGCCAGCCTGCAATCATCAGGGCGATGACAGGCAGCAACCAGAATGGCGAAATGCGGCGTTTTGTTTTAATTCTCGCTTCAGTCGGCGAAGCGGGGGTTTCCTGACTCATGTGCATCCCAAAGTAAGCGGCTATCCAGCCATTCCACAGCAAGAATAGTCAATATCACCGCAGAGCCGAAATAAAAAGCTGCGGGTCCCATTGTAAAAGCAAGTAGCTGGTCGCGGTTAATCAGCGACATCATCAACGAAATCACGAACAGATCCAACATCGACCAGCGGCCAATCCAGGTAACGAAGCGCAGGAGCAGGATACGGGTACGTAAGCCTTGCTCACATTTAAAGTGAATGCTGATGAGCAGGGTAAACATCACCACCACTTTGGTAAACGGCACCAAAATACTGGCGATAAACACAATTGCCGCCACGCCAATATTACTGTGCGCAAGGGAGATAATGCCCGAGAGGATGGTATCCTCCTGCCGCCCGCCATTCACGTAAATAATCGATATCGGCAACATGTTGGCAGGAAGCAGGAATATCAACGAGGCGATGAGGGCGGCCCAGCATTTTTGCAGGCTGTTGTTGCGCCGCAGTCGCAAGGGAATATGGCAGCGTGGGCAGCGGCCGCGCGCATCGGGCAGCCCGGTGTAGTGGCAGCCCAGACAGACCCGGAGATTCTCGTCCGGGCGCGTGGCGGGGCGCTGCGGGTAAAATCGCTCCCAGAGCTGCTCAACGTTGAGATGGATCAGCGTCAGGATACTGAGCAATACCAGACAGATAAAAGCAAAGAGGCCGACGCCCGGTTGCAGAAACGCGTAGTCCTGCACTTTTATGGAGGCCACGCCAACGCCCACCAGATAGATATCCAGCATCACCCACTCTTTGAGTTTATCGAGCATCAGCAACACCGGACGCAGGTTCATGCCGAGAATATTACCGAACCAGAGATACGCAATGGCGGCGACCAGCACCAGCGGTGCACCAACGGTGCAGAAAAGCACCATGGCTGCAGTCACCGGATCGCCCTGGCGCGTCATCTGCCAGATCCCCTGTAGCACGTTGGCATCAATGCGCACGCCGAGCAGGTAGAGCTTCAGCAGCGGCTCGCTCCAGGCAAAGGGCATCAACAGCAGCATGGTGACCGCCATGGCGGCGAGACGGGTTAATGACCAGTCGCGGCCGTCACGAATTTTGGCGTCGCAGCAGGGACAAAAGGCGCTTTGATGCGATTTCATCTTCGGCAACATAAAAAGCGTATCGCACTGGGGGCAACGCTGATAATGTGCACGAGGCAAAGCTGCGCTTACCGTATGGACAGTTATCTTTTTTGTCGGCGTGATTTTGGTTGTTTTTAAGGCCATCAGTTGCGCACAAATAGGTATTGTTGAAAGTTATAATAACTCATGAATGGATTCATCTTGAGCATGAGCGCATTTAATGCTTATTTTAATAGGCTATGCGGTAATTTTGTAAGACAACTAAGTGATTGAAGAATGAACAAAACAGAATTCTACGCGGATCTGAACCGCGATTTTAAGGCATTGATGGCGGGTGAAACCAGCTTCTTAGCCACTCTGGCAAATACTAGCGCATTGCTGTTTGAACGTCTCTCTGACGTGAACTGGGCCGGTTTTTATCTTCTGGAAGGTGAAACGCTGGTGCTGGGGCCGTTTCAGGGCAAACTGGCCTGCGTGCGCATTCCGGTAGGCCGGGGTGTCTGCGGCACGGCAGTCGCCGAGAATCAGGTACAGCGTGTGGAGGATGTGCATGCGTTTGACGGGCACATTGCCTGTGATGCCGCCAGTAATTCTGAAATCGTGCTGCCGCTGGTGGTAAAAAATCAGATTATTGGCGTTCTGGACATCGACAGTACGGTCTTCAGTCGCTTTACAATCGAGGACGAACAGGGGCTGCGCGAGCTGGTGGCGAATCTGGAAAACGTTCTTGCAGCAACCGATTATCAAAAATTCTTTGCGAGCGTCGCAGGATAATCAACGGATAACGTAGCATTTACTGATAGCGTCATTATAATGACGCCTGTTCATGCCTGCGCTTGTTGGCAACGTCCGTTGTAATCAGGAAATTTCATGGAAAATCAACCTAAGTTGAATAGCAGTAAAGAAGTTATCGCATTTCTGGCCGAGCGTTTCCCACAGTGCTTCAGCGCTGAAGGCGAAGCTCGTCCCCTGAAAGTCGGTATTTTTCAGGATCTGGTAGCACGCGTTGAGGGGGAAATGAACCTCAGCAAAACTCAGCTGCGTTCCGCCTTACGTCTTTATACTTCGAGCTGGCGCTACCTGTACGGTATCAAACCGGGCGCGACTCGCGTGGATCTTGACGGCAACCCATGTGGTGAGCTGGACGAGCAGCACGTCGAGCATGCGCGTAAGCAGCTTGAAGAAGCCAAAGCACGCGTTCAGGCACAACGTGCAGAACAGCAGGCGAAAAAACGTGAAGCCGCTGCGGCAAACGGCCAGGAAGAAGCGCCTCGTCGTGAGCGTAAACCGCGTCCTGCACCGCGTCGCACCGAAAATAACGATCGCAAACCGCGTGCTGACAAACCAGCAGCTAAAGCCCCGCGCGCGCCTCGTGAAGAGCAGCGCCACACTCCGGTTTCAGACATCAACGCCCTGAGCGTCGGTCAGGCACTGAAGGTAAAAGCGGGTAACAATGCAATGGACGCCACCGTTATGGAAATCACCAAAGATGGCGTTCGTGTACAGCTGACTTCTGGTATGTCAATGATTGTACGCGCAGAACACTTGTTGTTCTGAAACGGAGGCCAAGCCTGGCATGAACACTTTTTTTAAGCTCACCGCGCTGGCGGGCCTGTTTGCCATAACAGGCCATGCTTTCGCAGTGGACGATATTACGCGTGTTGATCAAATTCCGGTTCTCAAGGAAGAGACGCAGCACGCGACGGTGAGCGAGCGTGTGACGTCACGCTTCACCCGTTCGCACTATCGTCAGTTCGATCTCGATCAGGCCTTTTCGGCCAAAATCTTCGACCGCTATCTGAACTTGCTGGATTACAGCCATAACGTACTGCTCGCCAGCGATGTCGAGCAGTTCGCCAAACGTAAATCCGACGTCGGTGATGAGCTGCGTTCCGGCAAGCTGGATCTGTTCTACGATCTGTATAACCTGGCACAAAAGCGCCGCTTTGAACGTTATCAATATGCGCTGAAAGTGCTGGAACGTCCGATGGACTTCACCGGCAACGACACCTTTAATCTGGACCGCAGTAAAGCGCCCTGGCCGAAAGACGAAGCCGAGCTGAACGCCCTGTGGGACAGCAAAGTGAAGTACGACGAACTGAGTCTCAAGCTCACTGGCAAAGATGAGAAAGAGATCCGTGACACGCTGACGCGTCGTTACAAGTTTGCCATTCGTCGTCTGGCACAAACCAACAGCGAAGATGTTTTCTCGCTGGCAATGACTGCCTTTGCCCACGAAATCGACCCGCATACGAACTATCTCTCCCCGCGTAACACCGAACAGTTCAATACCGAAATGAGCCTGTCTCTGGAAGGTATCGGCGCGGTGCTGCAGATGGACGACGATTACACGGTGATCAACTCCATGGTTGCGGGTGGCCCGGCATCAAAAAGCAAAGCGATAAGCGTAGGCGATCGCATTGTCGGTGTAGGCCAAACTGGGCAGAACATGGTTGATGTCATCGGCTGGCGTCTGGACGATGTGGTTGCGCTGATCAAAGGTCCGAAAGGCAGCAAAGTTCGTCTTGAAATTCTGCCTGCCGGGAAAGGCACCAAAACCCGTATCGTAACCCTGACCCGCGAGCGTATTCGTCTTGAAGACCGCGCGGTGAAAATGTCGGTGAAAACCGTCGGTAAAGAGAAGGTGGGGGTACTTGATATCCCTGGCTTCTACGTAGGGCTGACCGATGACGTAAAAGTGCAGCTGCAGAAGCTTGAGAAGCAGAACGTCAGCAGCGTGATCATCGATCTGCGCAGCAACGGCGGTGGGGCGCTGACAGAAGCTGTCTCTCTGTCAGGCCTGTTTATCCCGTCTGGCCCGGTCGTGCAGGTGCGCGATAACAACGGTAAAGTGCGTGAAGATGCCGACAATGATGGCGTGGTTTACTACAAAGGCCCGCTGGTGGTGCTGGTCGATCGCTTCAGTGCGTCAGCGTCAGAAATCTTTGCCGCTGCAATGCAGGACTATGGTCGCGCGCTGATCGTGGGTGAGCCGACGTTCGGTAAAGGTACCGTCCAGCAGTATCGTTCCCTGAATCGTATTTACGATCAGATGCTGCGTCCGGAATGGCCTGCGCTGGGATCTGTTCAGTACACCATTCAGAAATTCTATCGTGTGAACGGCGGCAGTACGCAGCGTAAGGGCGTGACGCCAGACATCATGATGCCGACAGGCACGGAAGAGACGGAAACCGGTGAGAAGTTTGAAGATAACGCGTTGCCGTGGGATAGCATCAATGCCGCGACCTACGTGAAAGCCGGTGATATGACCCAGTTTGGTCCGGAGCTACTGAAAGATCACAACGAACGCATCGCGAAAGATCCTGAATTCCAGTACATCATGAAGGACATTGCCCGCTTTAATGCCCTGAAAGAAAAACGGAATATTGTTTCTCTGAACTACGCTCAGCGTGAGAAAGAGAACAATGAGGACGACGCAACGCGTCTGGCGCGTATCAACGATCGCTTCAAACGTGAAGGTAAACCGTTGCTCAAGAAACTGGACGATCTGCCAAAAGATTACCAGGAGCCGGATCCGTACCTGGACGAGACGGTACATATCGCTCTTGACCTGGCGAAACTCGAAAAAGCCAGGCCCGCCGAGCAACCTGCTCCGGCAAAATAATCCCCAACAGGCACAAGAAATTGTGCCTGTTTCTTTTTGTTCTGCATCCTTCCGTCAGGCAGATTTCCAATTGTGTAAAGTTGTGTCTTTCTGGTGACTTACGCCCTTCGGATGCTTGAAAATAGCCACAATACCCATACGATGTGGGTAATCGCATAGTGCGTTTTGTTAAACTGAGGTTAAAAGAAAATTATGATGCGAATCGCGCTCTTCCTGCTCACCAACCTGGCGGTAATGGTGGTATTCGGGCTGGTGCTAAGCCTGACAGGAATTCAGTCGAGTAGCGTTCAGGGTCTGTTGATTATGGCGCTGCTGTTTGGTTTTGGTGGCTCTTTTATTTCACTTCTGATGTCGAAATGGATGGCGCTGAAATCGGTAGGTGGTGAGGTCATTGAACAGCCGCGCAACGATATGGAGCAGTGGCTGATGAATACGGTGGCGCAGCAAGCTAAGCAGGCGGGGATCGCCATGCCACAGGTTGCCATTTACCATGCGCCGGACATCAATGCCTTTGCTACGGGTGCCCGTCGCGATGCGTCGCTGGTTGCCGTAAGTACCGGGCTGCTGCAGAACATGAGCCGTGACGAAGCCGAAGCGGTTATCGCGCACGAAATCAGCCACATCGCGAACGGTGACATGGTAACCATGACGCTGATTCAGGGCGTGGTGAACACCTTCGTGATCTTTATTTCCCGTATTCTGGCGCAGATCGCCGCTGGCTTTATGGGTGGAAACCGCGATGAAGGTGAAGAGAGCAACGGTAACCCGCTGATCTACTTCGCGGTATCGATGGTTCTGGAACTGGTGTTCGGCATTCTGGCCAGCATCATCACCATGTGGTTCTCCCGTCACCGCGAATTCCATGCGGATGCCGGCTCTGCGAAACTGGTTGGTCGTGAGAAGATGATTGCTGCCCTGCAGCGTCTGAAAACCAGCTACGAGCCGCAGGAAGCTAACAGCATGATGGCATTCTGCATCAACGGTAAATCAAAATCGTTGAGCGAGCTGTTTATGTCTCACCCGCCACTGGATAAACGTATTGAAGCGCTGCGCAGCGGGGAATACCTGAAGTAACGCTGAAGATGCAGTTTGAGCCGGGCGGAGGTAACTCCGCCCGGCTTTTTTATGCCTGTACGCTGGGCTGCGTGACGCGCAGGCCGCTGACGATCGCGGCAAGGGTGGCAAGTGCACCTGCGGTGAGGAGCGCAAGGTGATTACCATTCTGCCCGGCGAGGTTGAACATCAGGGCGACCAGTGCCGCACCGGTGCTTTGCCCCAGCAGGCGCGCGGTACCCAACATGCCACTGGCTCCTCCACTGCGATGGCGCGGTGCGGAGGTGATAATGGTGTGGTTGTTCGGCGACTGGAACAGGCCAAAACCGGCACCGCAGAGGATCATACGCCAGATAATATCCAGATCCGTAGGTTGCGAGGGAAGCAGCGCCAGCGCAAACAGACCCGCCGCCATGACCGCCAGCCCCAGCGCGCCCAGTAATCCGGCATGCACGCGCTCTATGAGATAACCTGCCAGCGGTGCCATCACCATCGTTGCCAGCGGCCATGGGGTCAGCAGCAGTCCAGTCTCCACTTCCGAACGTCCTATTACGCTCTGCAGGAAAAAGGGCAGAGAGACGAGGGCGAGCATCTGGGCGCAGAACGAACAGATGGAGGTGCATATTGAGAGCGAAAAAAGCGGAATACGCAGCAGATCCACCGGCAGTAACGGCACAGGCAAAGCGAGCTGGCGACGAACAAAGAAGTAGCCAATGATCAGCAGAGCAGCAACCTCTGCGACGGTCAGCAGGAGTGATTGACCCTGCGCAAAGCCGCTCAGGGCCGTAATCAGCAGGCCAAAGGTCAGCGCATTCATCACCGCACTGGCGATATCAAAACGAGGCATGGTGCTTTTAGGGCCGTTCCCCGGCAGATAGCGCAGGGCAAAGAAGATGGCCACTATACCCAGCGGCACATTGATGGCGAACAGCCATTGCCATGAGGCGACAGACAGTATAGCCGCCGCAATGGTGGGCCCGGCGGCCGAGGATACCGCCACAATGAAGGAGTTTATCCCCATTCCGCGCCCCAAATGGCGCTGAGGATAAATTAAGCGAATCAACGCGGTATTAACGCTCATCAACGCCGCGCCGCCAAAACCCTGCGCAATGCGGGCCAGCGTCAGCATATGCAGCGAATCAGAGAGGGCGCAGAACAGGGAGGTTAAGGTAAACACAGCCAGACCGCACTGATACACCCGCCGGTAGCCGAACATATCACCCAGAAACGAGAACGAGAGCAGTGAGATCACGATCGCTATCTGATAAGCGTTAACAATCCAGATTGAGCTGGCAGGTGAGACATGCAGATCGCTGGCAATGGTAGGCAGGGCAACATTGGCAATCGCGCCGTCGAGTACGGCCATTGAAATACCGATGATAATCGTAGCGATAGCGCCATACCGCTGGGGTAAAGGCAGGCCATCGGACAGTTTTTTTTCCATGTGGGATGAATAGCTCAGTGTGAAATTATTCTCAGGGTAACTATTTTAGCACTGTTACAACCGCTTTATGTCGCAGATTTGTAACGAAGTAAACGCGGATTGATTGCAGCAGGCATGACGGGAATTTATAATAAAAACCGGTTCTGATTTTTATAAAACACTCTCTATGAGGTGATGAATGGCAATTGCAGATTTGGATAAACAACCCGATTCTGTTTCTTCCGTGCTGAAGGTGTTTGGCATCCTGCAGGCTCTCGGAGAAGAGCGTGAAATTGGTATTACAGAATTGTCGCAGCGTGTGATGATGTCGAAAAGCACCGTTTATCGCTTTTTGCAAACCATGAAGTCACTGGGGTATGTCGCGCAGGAAGGCGAGTCTGAAAAATATTCTCTGACGCTGAAACTGTTCGAATTAGGTGCTCGTGCGCTGCAAAACGTTGACCTGGTGCGTAGTGCAGATATCCAGATGCGTGAGCTCTCTCGTCTGACCAAAGAAACCATTCACCTGGGTGCTCTGGATGAAGACAGCATTGTTTACATCCATAAAATTGACTCTATGTATAACCTGCGCATGTACTCTCGCATCGGGCGTCGCAATCCGTTATACAGCACGGCTATCGGCAAAGTTCTGCTGGCCTGGCGCGACCGTGAAGAAGTGAAGCAGATTCTGGATGGGGTGGAGTACAAACGCAGCACCCAGCGTACCATCACCAGCACGGACGAACTGCTGACGGTGCTTGATAAGGTACGTGAGCAGGGCTATGGCGAAGATAACGAAGAGCAGGAAGAAGGGCTGCGCTGCATTGGTGTGCCGGTATTTGACCGCTTTGGTGTGGTGATTGCGGGCTTGAGTATCTCCTTCCCGACGCTGCGCTTCTCAGAAGAACGTCTGCATGAGTATGTTGCTATTCTTCATACCGCCGCGCGTAAGATTTCTGAGCAGATGGGCTATAACGCGTATCCGTTTTAACCCCTCTCAGCATAAAAAAACGCCGCAGACATTGCGGCGTTTTTTATCGGTCGTAAAAAAGGGTAATTAACCGTTATCAATGACGACAGAAGTTTTACGCAGAACCGGGCAGTTGGTTAAACCGATGATCCCGCTATCAGAATGCAGGTACTGGGCGGTGCTCATTCCTTGGGCGGTCAGGTATTTACACTGGATACCTAATCCAGCTGCGTTTTCGGTGCTCCCCACAAGCACGCCATATCCGGTTAATAAAAGGCCAATCCATACTACGGCCAGTGCAATAATTGTTCGAATGATTAAATGCATCATTGCCTCTTTATCTTTGTTGTCATGCCTCAAGACTAAACGGTTTACTCTATGAAACAAGTGCATGATTCTGAAAAGGGCTTACAGGCGTTACAGTTAGTCCTTGTTTAAGATAACCGTGATAACCTGTATGCAACAGGTGTTAAGACGGAGTGTGGAGTGAAAAAAATACGCTGGGTAATTCTGGTTATCGTGCTGATTGCATGCGTGGTGTTGTGGACGCAGACGATCAATGTGATGTGCGATCAGGATGTACAGTTTTTTAGCGGCGTTTGCGCAATCAATAAGTTTATTCCGTGGTAACAGGCATTTTTTCTTAAGGTGATTTCCTTCCTTCGCGCCAGTGGTAAAATGAGCGTTTTTATTGAGGTGGTGAAATGGGTGAGTTACTGAATTCAGGGCTGCTGAATATGGCATCCCTGATGGTTTCTGTCGTTGTTTTGCTGGTGGGACTTGTCATCTGGTTTTTCGTGAACCGTGCGAGCTCCCGGACGAACGAGCAAATCGAACTGCTGGAAGCGCTGCTCGATCAGCAAAAGCGTCAGAATGCGCTGTTACGCCGTCTGTGTGAGGCTAACGAACCAGAAGAGAAAGAGACGGCGAAAGAGGCTGCTGCGGAAGAGAGCGACGACAAAGACGACTTTATCCGTCTGGTGGCAGAGCGTTAATCTTTCTGACCTGGGAGGTGGTTGTGGTCTGGAAAAATCCCTGGCATGACGCCTCCCTGAAGCATCACACGCCGAACGGTTTTCAGAATACCTGTCCCGTTGGGCATCAGCCCGGCGACCTTGAGCGCTGGCGTAAAGCGCGTAAAGAAGCCGGTTTGCCCAAACCTCCTGCGCTCGGTTATGACGACTTTATCCGCCAGTGGTGGCAGCCCGTGTCGCTTAATCAACCTCATGAAGATGGGGTATGGTGGCTGGGGCATGCGAGTATGCTGCTGCAAATGGACGGCAATACTCTTCTCACCGACCCGGTGTTTTCCCGACGCGCCTCTCCCGTACCGTTCCTGGGGCCCCTGCGCAGAACGCCTCCCGCTCTCTCTGTGGAACAACTCACGCAGCTTGATGCAGTGGTTATCTCCCACAATCATTACGATCACCTTGATGACGCGACCATTCGCCGTATCCTGAAGCGCTTTCCCGACGTCAGTTTCTTCGTGCCGTTAGGACTTGCACAGTGGTTTCGCCGCCGGGGAGCAAGGCGCATCGTTGAGCTCGACTGGTGGCAGAGTATCACCTGGCAGGGGATAACGCTGACCGCCGTTCCGGCACAGCACTGGAGCATGCGAACATTCTGGAACCGCAATCGCTCTCTGTGGTGTGGCTGGGTCTTTGAGGGGCGACACCGCCGTTTCTGGTTTAGCGGCGATACGGGCTACTCTCCGGAGCTGCTTTTGATCCCGGAACGATTGGGCAAAATCGACGCCGCCGCGTTGCCCATTGGCGCCTATGCACCAAGATGGTTCATGGCGGTACACCATATGGATCCGCAATCTGCCGTCGCATTGTGGCAGCAACTGGGAAGTCCCTTAGCCTTTCCCATTCACTGGGGCGTGTTTGAACTGGCGGATGAATCACTTGATGAACCAGTCAGAGAGTTAACTGACGCGCTTGTTAATTTAGCACCGGTTAATAATTCCTTCAGGATACTGAAAATTGGTGAATATTTATCCTTGTAAGCGAAGCGATGATTTGTTGCATATATTCTGCTATTAAAGCCACTATCTAATGTTTTATTTTTATCGAAACGTTTTGCTTGCCTTCTTTTGAGGCAGAGTCATAAAAATTTCATTATTTTGGTGCATAACATTTTTATTATCTGGTGATTTTTAACACAGTTTGGCCGGGCTTATTAGCTGTGTATTTTCTTTGTAACAATACAGTTGCGTTACAATGATTTGAGCATAACTTTTCACAAAATGTTCTAAATCAATCACTGTTTCCGGCTTTCTTTCGTGGGTTGCTGGACGCATTGTAATGATTGAGCTATGTTAAAAAAGTCTTTGATTACAGCGGGTGTGAAAGCAACGTTGAGTCTGTATAAGGACGAGGACTGGTTTGTACGCGGTAAGCATAAATGTGCAAATCCTTACAGGCTGTGTTCGAATTTGTGCGGCGGATCGAGACATGTTTAAAAATGGCTTGCCATATTAAACATAGTGTGTGATAACACGTTTTGGGTCAAACGAGGTACAGTTCTGTTTATGTGTGGCATTTTCAGTAAAGAAGTCCTGAGTAAACACGTTGTCGTTGAATACCGCTTCTCTGCCGAACCTTATATTAGTGCCTCAAGCAGTAATGTCTCAGTTTTATCTCAGTCAATGCCTGCGGGCTAAGAAAACACTCTAAGGAATTTTGCAAATGGCAAAGATTAAAGGTCAAGTTAAGTGGTTCAACGAGTCTAAAGGTTTTGGTTTCATTACTCCTGCTGACGGCAGCAAAGACGTGTTCGTACACTTCTCTGCAATCCAGGGTAACGGCTTCAAAACTCTGGCTGAAGGCCAGAACGTTGAGTTCGAAATTCAGGACGGCCAGAAAGGCCCAGCTGCAGTTAACGTAACTGCTATCTGATCGAACCGCTGCTGACTGAAGCGCGTAGCACTTCAATCTCAGACATAAAGCCTCGCAAACGCGGGGCTTTTTTATATGCCTTATCTTTCAAAATATTACCATCCCTGTCTCTGTTAGTAACTTGTTGCAAAGCTACGAGATTATTAGCACTGTTTTCCCCCCTCCACAGCGGCTTTTCCCGTTAAATCAGGGCGTTGTTCAACAGCCCTGGGGTTCAGGTGAAGAAGAAAATGATACCGAGTGCCGGCAGTTTCACCCCGGCACGTTTTGCTCTGCTCTGTTTTGCTATTTTTTGCAGCCTGGCATTTTTACTGGGACGCGTTGCCTGGCTGCAGATTATTAAACCTGACAATCTGGTAAAACAGGAAGATATGCGATCGCTGCGTGAGGTGGCGATTGATGCACCGCGTGGCATGATCATGGATCGTGAAGGCCGTCCGCTGGCGGTGAGTGTGCCCGTCAGGGCCGACCCCAAAACGGTGCTGGCAAAAGGTGGGGTTGGGTTTGATGACCGCTGGCAGGCGCTGGCCAGTGCGCTGCATCTCTCCCTTAGCACGCTGGCATCTCGCATTAACAGTAATCCGCAGGGACGCTTCATTTACCTTGCCCGTCAGGTGGATCCTGCTCAGGCGCAGTGGATCGATAAACTCAATTTGCCGGGCATCAACCTGCGCGATGAGTCCCGGCGTTTTTATCCGGCAGGCCATGTGGCCGCAAACCTTATTGGTTTTACCAATATTGATGGTCAGGGGATTGAAGGCGTAGAGAAGAGCTTCAACGCGCAGCTGATGGGGAAGGCCGGGGTCCGGCAGGTGAGGGAGGACCGCTATGGACGCGTGGTGGAAAACCTGACCGAAGTGGCGCCCGTTCCTGCGCATAATATCCAGTTGAGCATTGACGAGCGTCTGCAAACCATCACCGAGGACGCGCTTGATAATGCGGTTGCCTGGAATAAAGCCGAGTCGGGTGCATCGGTCCTGATCAATATCCCCACAGGGGAAATACTCGCCATGGCGAGCTATCCCGATTTCAACCCAAACAACCGTGAAGGTGCAACGTTAAACGATTTTCGTAATCGTGCCATTAGCGATACCTTCGAACCCGGCTCCACCGTTAAGCCGCTGGTTCTGATGACGGCATTGCAGCAGGGGCTGGTGCAACCGGACAGCGTCATTGATACCCATCCGTATACCCTTGACGGTCACCGTATCCGTGATGTGGGTTACTACCCGGAACTGACGATGACCGGGATCCTGCAAAAATCGAGCGACACCGGTGTTTCCCGTCTCTCTCTGGCGATGCCCATCCAGCATCTTATCGATACCTACCGGAACTTTGGCTTTGGCACCAATACCGGGCTGGGTTTAACGGGCGAAAGCTCAGGGTTACTGCCGCAGCGTAAATTCTGGAGTCAACTCGACAGGGCAACCTTTGCCTTCGGCTACGGCCTGATGGTGACGCCCCTTCAACTGGCCCATGTCTACGCCACCATTGGCGGGTATGGGCTTGAGCGCCCGCTCTCGATCACCCGTATCGACCCGCCGGTGATAGGCCACAGAGTCATGCCAGAAAAGATTGCCCATGAAGTGGAACACATGATGGAAAGCGTGGCGCTTCCGGGCGGTGGAGGAGTGAAGGCCGCGGTACGGGATTACCGGGTGGCGGTCAAAACCGGTACGGCGAAAAAGATTGATGACAGTGGCAAGTACGTCGATAAGTATGTCGCCTATACCGCAGGCGTTGCGCCTGCCAGCGACCCGCGTTTTGCGCTGGTGGTGGTCATAAACGATCCGCAGAACGGTGCCTATTATGGTGGTGCCGTTTCAGCGCCAGTTTTCAGTGAGATCATGGGGAATGTGCTGCGCCTGGAGAACGTGAAACCGGATGGCTTGCCGGCTGATTCCGGCCACCTTATCGTCATGCGTTAACCCTGGCGTTTTATAACGGGGCGAATAGCGGTACACTTCGCCCTTTGATTTATGCCCCGGAGTTGTCATGCCCTTCAGTTGCCCCCTTTGTCACGCGCGCCTGACGCGTTCTGAGAAAAGTTATGCGTGTCCGCAGGGACATCAGTTTGATATGGCGAAAGAGGGGTATGTGAATCTTCTGCCGGTACAGCATAAACGCTCCCGCGATCCGGGCGACAGCGCAGAGATGATGCAGGCGCGACGTGCCTTTCTGGATGCCGGACATTACAAGCCGCTAAGGGAGAGTGTCGCGCAGCTGCTGGACCACACGCTGACGCAGAGTGCCTCCGCTCTGCTGGATATCGGCTGTGGTGAAGGGTATTACACCGCAAGGTTTGCCGAGATTGCCGCCGGGAAGGGCGCGCAGACGACGGGTCTGGACGTGTCGAAAGCGGCGATTCGCGCAGCGGCAAAACGCTACGCGGGGGTGATGTTCTGCGTGGCCTCAAGCCACCGGCTGCCGTTTGAAGATGCCAGCATGGATGCCGTTGTGCGTATTTATGCTCCCTGTAAGGCAGAAGAGCTGGCCCGGGTGGTGAAACCCGGCGGGTGGTTGATAACCGTCACGCCTGGACCACGTCATCTGATGGAGCTGAAAGGGCTGATTTATGACGAGGTTCGCCTGCATGCTCCCCATTCAGAACAACTGGCTGGTTTTGTGCTCAGGCAGGAAGAAACCGTAGCGTATGAGATGGATCTGACAGGGGATGAAGCCGTGGCGTTACTGCAAATGACGCCGTTTGCCTGGCGGGCAAAACCGGCTGTCCGGGAGACGCTGGCTGAACAGGCCACGTTTCGCTGCCAGACGGATTTCAGCATCCACTGCTGGCAGCGCGAAGGTTAACCCGCGAAGTGTGCCCAGAGTATCTGGGCACCAATACCGATTAACACGATCCCGCCCAGGATCTCGGCTCGCTTACCCAGCAGCGGGCCGATAAAACGGCCAACCATCATGCCCAGGGTGGACATAATCAGTGTGGCGCAACCAATGGCCAGCGCGGTGGCAATGATATTCACCTGCAGGAAGGCCAGACCAACACCGACGGCCATCGCGTCAAGGCTGGTGGCAATTGCGGTGGTGACCAGCAGCCAGAAACCGTGGCGGTGCTGAGGCTCTTCATCTTCATCGCTGCTGCCACGGAATCCTTCAATCACCATTCGTCCGCCGAGAAACACCAGCAGCACAAACGCAATCCAGTGGTTCCACTCCAGTACAAACTGGCTGGCCAGCATACCCAGGCCCCAGCCGATAAGCGGCGTCAGGGTTTCGATAGCACCGAAAATCAGACCTGTGCGCAGCGCTTCAGAAAATTTTGGTTTATGGAGTGTGGCACCTTTTCCGATGGAAGCAGCAAAAGCATCCATGGACATGCCGAAAGCGAGAAGAATGGTGGCGGAGATGTTCATACAAGCGTCCAGACCGGGAGATATCCATATGACACATCACTGCCCCCAGTAAACAGCAGTTGATGTATCTATGGTCTCGCCTGACCGTCGCACAATGATGTGCAGAAAACGATCCGTACGCG
Organism: Enterobacter cloacae complex sp. SHL021; assembly: GCF_049237765.1. Lineage (NCBI taxonomy): Bacteria > Pseudomonadati > Pseudomonadota > Gammaproteobacteria > Enterobacterales > Enterobacteriaceae > Enterobacter > Enterobacter cloacae complex sp. SHL021. The sequence goes on from NZ_JBMKJG010000011.1 coordinate 134,056, forward strand.
CCACGTTTTTCAACGAGTATGTTGACACGTACATTTCCTGAGTACAGGAAATTAGCTACTCCCCAACGACGGGCGCAACCTTAACATATTTTGAGAATATAAAACAACAACAGCGGGGGTATTATTTTATTATCTTGTTGATAACGATTTTCATTTAGATTTATTCGTAAAAATAGCGTTAAAAAATAGGAAGGATAAAAAGAATGGAATATAGCTATGGCTATATTTCGTGAGCAACGTTAACACGGAATATAGCCGATGCCATAAATATAACTTATTGAGTTTTAATGAGTAATTTGTATATCTTTTCCAGGTCATCTATATTTTTGACCCGAATGAGCAGGCGGCGCTGTTCTAATTGCATCACCAGCACCCCGTCTTCAGATAAATTCATCTCTTTAATGCGGTTATATTCTATCCAGACATTGGCAAAGAAGAATCCGTGTTTTTTAAAAATGAGTTTTGGCGAACGGATCCAGAACAGGTAAATCGCCATTAATGCCAGCGCACATAATAACCATGTGGTTAATATTGCACCATGGCTGGTCACGTTATTGTAAATCAGGATGACCACCAGACCGGCGAAGATAAACGCATCAATGCGTCCACGGCGTAAGAGGGGAAGGGTCAGCAGCGTCTCGCCGTGGCGGCGAGGCATAATGAACTCGTCATAGATCGCGTAAGCCAGAAGGGCAACAATAAACAAAACCAGTACGGTGTCCGTGACAGTCATTCATCCTCCAGATAAAAAAACCGGGGGCAAGCCCCCGGCGTATAACATAAAGCTTTACAGGCCCAACAGACCAACAGCGTAGCCCGCGATACCGATGACGAAGAAGCCAACGATGATCCACAGCGGGTTCACTTTCTTACGCAGCAGCCACATACAGGCGAAGGTCAATAGCAGCGGCACCAGGCCAGGCATCAACTGGTCAAGGATGGTCTGCACGGTGGTCACACGGGTTTGCCCATCCTGTCCGGTGATGGTTGAAACCACCAGCGGGATGTTCACGTGCGTCCACTTGTTAACCAGCGCCCCCATCACAAACAGGCCGAGGATTGACGCCCCCTCTGTCAGTTTTTGCAGGAAGCCGCCGCCCATATCTTTAACGATATCCACCCCTTTACGGTAACCGTACGCCACGCCGTAGTAACGGGTAAGCAGACGCACCGCATTGAAGAGGATGAAGAACAGCAGCGGACCGAGCAGGCTGCCGCTCATCGCGATACCCGCGCCCAGCGCTGCAAAGACCGGACGAACGGTACCCCAGAAGATCGGGTCACCTACGCCTGCCAGCGGACCCATCAGACCGACTTTAATACCGTTGATGGCACCATCGTCGATCTCTGCGCCGTTTGCACGCTGCTCTTCCATCGCCAGGGTAACGCCCAGTACCGGTGCTGCTACGTAAGGATGGGTGTTAAAGAATTCCAGGTGACGCTTAATCGCCTGGCGACGTGCTTCGTTGTTCTCCGGGTAGAGGCGTTTGATCGCCGGTACCATGGAGAAGCAGAAGCCCAGGGCCTGCATACGTTCGAAGTTCCATGAACCCTGAAACAGGTTAGAACGGATGAACACGCCACGAATATCACCCGGAGTGAGTTTCTTCTCAGGGGTAGTTTTAGTCATATCAACCATTTCGCTCACCTGTTAGTCCAGTTCGTTATCGAGATCGTTATTACCAGCAGCCTGCGCTGGGGCACCCGCAACGCGGTTATATTTCGGGCTGAGCTGGATGTAGAGAATTGCCATTACCGCACCAATCACACCCAGAGCAACCAGGTTGAAGTTGGTGAACGCCGCGGTTACGAAGCCCAGGTAGAAGAATGGCATCAGGTAGCCTGCGCGCATCATGTTGATGACCATCGCATAACCAACCACCACGATCATACCACCGGCGATGTTCAGACCGCTGGTGACCACTTCAGGGATGGCGTTGAGCATGCCCTGAACTTCGCTGGTGCCTACGGAGATAGCGACGATAACGGCAGGAATAGCGATACGCATCGCCTGCAGGAACAGGGACGAGACGTGGATCCAGGAGAGCGCCGTAAGGTTGCCGTTTTCGGCCGCCTTATCCGCCGCGTGCTGGAAAGCCACGGTGATAGTACGAACGATAATGGTCAGTACCTGGCCTGCGGCAGCCAGCGGAATTGCCAGAGCGATACCGGCACCGATGCTTTGATGACCGGCAATAACCAACACGGTTGAAATAATGGACGCCAGCGCGGCATCGGGCGCAACCGCCGCACCGATGTTCATCCAGCCAAGGGCGATCATTTCCAGGGTACCACCGATGATGATACCGGTTTTCATATCACCGAGAACGGCGCCAATCAACGTACAGGCCACCAGAGGGCGGTGGAACTGAAATTCATCAAGTACGGATTCCATACCCGCAATACACGCGACGATGAACACCAGCACAATCTGAAGAGTGGTAATCTCCATTGTACTTCTCCTATTGCATAATCTTTATGTGAAAAACCGGCGCGGGCTTATTTCCCAACTTTGCCGATCAAATCCATCATTTTCAGTTTCGGGTCCGTGGAAACCTTACGGGCTTCCAGTTCAATACCGCGAGCATTCAACTTGTTAAATGCCTCGATATCCTTCGCATCGACTGAAATCGCGTTGTTGACCTGCGTTTTGCCCTGACGGAAAGCCATACCACCAATGTTCACGGAGGTGATTTTCACGCCGCCTTCAACAATGCGCTCGACGTCTGTCGGGTTAGTGAACAGAAGCATCACGCGTTCACCGGCATATTTCGGGTTGTTATAGACGCGAATCATCTTGGCGACATCCACCACGTGCGCGGTAACGCCCGGAGGAGCAACCTGGGTGAGGAGGGTTTTACGCACCGTGTCGGCGGCCACTTCGTCGCTGACCACGATAATACGTTGAACGTTGGTCTCTTTGGTCCAGCGCGTTGCCACCTGGCCGTGAATTAAACGGTCATCGATGCGCGCAAGGCCAATCACCATATAATCGTTCGGGCCCATCGGTTTTGCGGGGGCAGCGGCTTTCGGTGCCGCGGCAGCCGCCGGTGCGGGTTTTTCAACCGGCTGTGCCTTCAGCGCTTTCACGCCTTCGCGACCGGTTTCGACCGCCAGGGCAACCAGCTCATCAAAAGCCGGATTGTCGTCGCGTGCCATGAAGGTTTCCACCAGCATCGGAATATTGACCCCGGCGACAACTTCATAGTGCTCTTTATCGACGACAATGCGGCTGGCAGCGTTGAACGGGCTGCCGCCCCATGTATCAACGAGAAACAGCACGCCTTTGCTGGTATCCAGCTTCGACAGTTGAGCCGTGTATTTCTCAATCAGCGTCTCGGCGTTTTCACCGGGAACGAAATCGATCCAGCCGACGTTTTCCTGCTCGCCCAACAGCATCTCTGCTGTTTTGAGTAGCTGCTCTGCAGCCCAACCATGTGTGCCTATGACAATAGCAATGGTCACTTGCTACCTCCTTTTATTATCATTAATACCTCTGCCAGGCAGACGTACTGAGAATCGTATTGGCGAACCGAATCGATTCAGATAAGGGTTAGAGTTAAAAAAGCTCAGACTTACGCGAATTATTTTAGATAGTGAAAAAATAATTTATGTGATGAAGATCCGTAATTTAGGTTTCGAAAATCAGAAATTACTCAACACAAATTCTGCCTTTTCACGTTTTTGCAAAGGAACGTAAATCTTTGCTAAAAACGTAATGTCTCTGATATGTTTAGCCTCCGTTTAATTGATCAGGAGTATAGGGCTACAGCCCACTATATGGACCGTCACCGACGTCAGTCATCTATCAGGCCACTTCGCGCCTTGTTCACCGGCGATCCTCGCCACGTATCGACTCTGTTTACCGCTGTTTTGCCCACATTGAGTGGGGCACCGTTTCGTCATTCCTTTAGCAGGAGCTTGTCATGGAATTCTTAATGGACCCGTCAATCTGGGTGGGATTGCTCACGCTGGTGGTGCTGGAGATCGTTCTCGGCATTGATAACCTGGTGTTTATTGCCATCCTCGCGGACAAACTGCCGCCAAAACAGCGTGATAAAGCGCGTCTGATCGGCCTCTCGCTGGCGCTGGTTATGCGTCTGGCGCTGCTGTCCGTGATCTCGTGGATGGTCACCCTGACAAAACCGCTCTTTACCGTCATGGATTTCACCTTTTCTGGCCGCGATTTGATCATGCTGCTCGGGGGGATATTCCTGCTCTTTAAAGCAACGACAGAACTGCACGAGCGGCTGGAGAACCGTCAGCACGACGATGGTCATGGCAAAGGCTATGCCAGCTTCTGGGTTGTGGTGCTGCAGATCGTGGTGCTGGATGCCGTCTTCTCGCTTGATGCGGTGATAACAGCGGTGGGTATGGTGAACCATCTCCCGGTGATGATGGCGGCGGTGGTTATCGCCATGGCGGTTATGCTGCTGGCGTCTAAACCGCTGACCCGCTTTGTGAACCAACATCCGACGGTCGTGGTGCTGTGTCTGAGCTTCCTGCTGATGATCGGTCTGAGCCTCGTTGCGGAAGGTTTCGGTTTCCATATTCCGAAAGGTTATCTGTATGCCGCGATTGGCTTCTCGATCCTGATCGAACTGTTTAACCAGATTGCACGCCGTAACTTTATTAAGCAGCAGTCCAATCAGCCGCTGCGTGCCCGCACCGCGGATGCCATCCTGCGCCTGATGGGCGGTCGCCGTCAGGTGAATGTGCAGAGTGACACCGAGAACCGTAACCCGGTTCCGGTGCCGGAAGGGGCATTTGTGGAAGAAGAGCGTTATATGATTAACGGCGTTCTCTCCCTGGCCTCCCGTTCACTACGCGGCATCATGACCCCACGCGGCGAGATCAGCTGGGTAGATTCCCGGTTGAGCGTTGATGAAATTCGTCAGCAGCTGCTCTCTTCACCGCACAGCCTGTTCCCGGTGTGTCGTGGTGAGCTGGATGAGATCATCGGTGTCGTGCGTGCCAAAGAGATGCTGGTCGCGCTGGAAGAGGGCGTTGACGTCGAAGCCATCGCCGCCGCCTCACCGGCTATCGTGGTACCGGAAACGCTGGACCCCATCAACCTGCTTGGCGTTCTGCGCCGTGCCCGCGGCAGCTTCGTGATTGTCACCAACGAGTTCGGTGTGGTGCAGGGGCTGGTCACGCCGCTGGACGTGCTTGAAGCCATTGCCGGTGAGTTCCCGGATGAGGACGAAACACCGGAAATCGTGGCCGATGGTGAAGGCTGGCTGGTGAAAGGTACCACTGACCTGCACGCGCTTTCGCATACGCTGGGGCTGGAAAACGTGGTCAACGATGAAGAAGACATTGCCACCGTGGCCGGTCTGGTCATCGCCGTGAACGGGCAGATCCCGCGCGTGGGGGATGTGATCGAACTGCCCCCGTTGAGCATTACCATTGTTGAAGCCAACGACTATCGCGTTGATATGGTGCGTATTGTTAAAGAGCAATCCGTGCACGACGAAGATGAGTAACGCTTCTTAACGCAACGGCATTAAGGGCACGATGTGCCCGTTATGATGCGCTGGCGGAGGTGAACTCTCCGCCAGCCATTGTGGAAAATCCCGCAGCGGCATCGGCCGCGCATAGAAATACCCCTGCAGAGTATGAACACCGTGTCGGCGTAAGTAGCGCGCCTGCTCCTCCGTTTCGACCCCTTCCGCAACCAGCTCAATATTCAGCCGCTGACCCAGCGCAATAATGATATCTGTCACCGTTGAGTTCACGGCATCGGTTCCAATGGCGGTGGTAAAGGACTGGTCGATTTTCAGTACGTCAGGATGAAGCTTTTCAAGCCAGGAGAGCGAACTGTTCCCGGTACCAAAATCGTCGATAGCCAGTTTGACCCCTTTGCGATGCAGCTCGCGCACGATGCGATAATCTGCATCGACCAGCGCGTCACGCTCGGTAAGTTCGATAACCAGCCGCTGGCTCGGGTTTGCACTGAACCAGTAACGGTTCAGATCCTGAAGTAGCACGGCGTGACGGAAGTGGCTGGCCGCCACGTTAATACCGATGTGAAAGCCCGGGTGGGAGGGGAAGTAGCCTATCTGGCGAACCGTCTCGGCAATCACGTAGCGGGTCAGGGGAACAATCAGGTTATGTTCTTCTGCCAGAGGGACGAACACTTCCGGGGAGATCCAACCCTGACGCGGGTTGTTCCAGCGCAGAAGAATTTCCACGCCGATACACTCCTGCGTACGGGCATTCACCAGCGGCTGACAGAACAGCTCAAATTCCCGCGCCGCAATCCCCATATCGATTTCCCACGTGAAGCTCATCCGGTTTGCTGTGGCCAGCCAGGCCAGATACCCCAGAACCAGGCTCAGCATTAACCCCAGCGGCAGCTGTGCCGGCAGGCTTTTAAGTGCCAGCGCGCCAGGACCCGGCCCACTGACCGTGATGGTAAATGGAAAGCGTGTAGAGACTTCCTCTATTCGCGAGTCAGCCTCATTAAACTTCAGCGCGTCGGTAATACCTTGACCGTAGCGTAAAGAGCGATCTCCCACGGTTAACGCCACGTCAGTGATAAGCGGGCGGGGCGGCTCAAGGATCATTCTGGTGATGAGATCGATATTGATCACCTCCATCACCCCCTCTTCACCGCGTTGTGACGTCGGGTGCCACTGGATAAGAATAGGGCTGCCTTTAAGCAGCCACTTATCGGTCGATAAAATCAGTTTTGGCAGACCTGACGGCAGTTCGGGAAATAATTCATGAACCGGGACGGCGCGACTGCCAAAAATACTGGAGCAGTAGAGGATCCCCTCTTTAATCAGGGTAATCGAGCGGACGGTCTGTAAAATGGCGGCCTGCTTACGCAGAGTCAGATGCGCCTGCGGGCACGGCTGGCCGACAAGATCCAACAACTCCGGTCGGCGGTTATCCAGGGAAAGCAGGACGTTTTCAAGTGAGCGAACGGTATGGCTGGCGAAATCGACAATGCGTTGTTGATTAACATTGCGCTGTGAAATAAATCGAATGCCCAACGTCAGGATGAGCGTAAGGAGCGCAACCGTCACGCAGACGATAACGCGTTTTCGGCGATAGTTTTTAATGATCGTTTGTGCGGTTTGCATGAACGGTCGCCTGATACACCTCCAGCCCCAAAAGCCAGACGCAACAGTGAAAGTGTAGTGGGGAAAGTGAAAGGCGACGAGAATCAGAAGGAAATTTCGCCCATCCGTTGCAGATGGGCGAGGGGAGGTATTAGTCGCACTGTACCTTAATGGCCAGACCACCACGGGAAGTCTCACGGTACTTCGCGTTCATGTCTTTACCGGTTTCGTACATGGTCTCAATAACTTTATCCAGCGACACGCGAGGCTCGCTGGTACGGCGCATTGCCATACGGGAGGCGTTAATCGCTTTCACCGACGCAATGGCGTTACGCTCAATGCACGGTACCTGCACCTGCCCGGCAACCGGGTCACAGGTCAGGCCCAGGTTATGTTCCATACCGATCTCCGCCGCCACGCAAACCTGCTCAGGGCTTGCGCCCAGCAGTTCAGCCAGACCAGCGGCCGCCATGGAACAGGCCACACCCACTTCACCCTGGCATCCTACTTCAGCGCCAGAGATAGAGGCGTTCATTTTGTACAGGGCACCGATGGCTCCTGCCGCCAGGAAGTAACGGATGTAGATATCTGGCGTAACAGGTTCAATAAAGTGATCGTAATAAGCCAGCACCGCCGGAACAATACCGCACGCACCGTTGGTGGGTGCCGTCACCACGCGGCCACCGGCAGCGTTTTCTTCGTTAACCGCCAGAGCGAACATATTCACCCAGTCGACCACGTTCATCGGGTCGTTGGAGAATTTATCGGTGGTCACCAGCATGCGGCGCAGGGCAGAGGCACGACGTGGTACGCGCAGCGGACCCGGCAGCACACCTTCGGTGTTCATCCCGCGATCGATACAGGCGCGCATGGTCTGCCATACGTTTGCAAAATAGTCTTCGATCTCTTTTTTGCTGTGCAGTGCCAGTTCGTTCTGCATCACCATGCCGGACAGCGACAGGCCGGTCTCTTTGCAATAACCCAACATCTCGGTGGCCGATTTGAAAGGATACGGCACGTTGACGTCGCCAGTGCTCTCTTTACCGAAATGCTCTTCATCCACGATAAATCCACCGCCGATGGAGTAGTACGTTTTGCTGTAAATCTCTTTCTCGCCGTTCCAGGCATGGATGGTCATGCCGTTTTCATGCAGCGGCAGGTTGTCGCTACGAAAACGCATCCCGTCATCCTGCGGGAAATCCACTTCGTGCTGGCCGTTAGCCAGCAGCAGACGACCGCGCGCTTCCACGTCACGGATGAATGCCGGGATGGCATCAATATCTACAGTGTCCGGCATATTGCCCGCCAGACCCATAATAATGGCGATATCGGTGTGGTGGCCTTTACCCGTTAATGACAGTGAGCCGTAGACATCCACGGCGACACGAGTAACGCTTTCCAGTAATCCTTTTTCGACCAGATCATCGACGAACTGTTTACCGGCCTTCATCGGCCCAACAGTATGGGAAGACGAAGGGCCAATTCCCACTTTGAACATGTCGAATATACTAATCACTTTCACACTCCTGACAGGGTTACCGGGGTTCCAGTAACGATGTTATAACTGCGCATAGTGTAAGAGGGAACATCGACCTCGGCTTAACTATTCACATGAATTAAACTAATGGTTAACGATGGTTTTGCTAATAGCGCGACGCCGATCGCAAACCTGACAAAAGAGGGTGGAATGTAAAGTATAGTCAAGGCTTCAGGCCGATTTGCAGAGCCAGTTCACGAATGATGCCCGCCGTCATGCCCCAGACAAAATAATGCTGATACCAGGACAACCAGACCCGATGATCGTGCCCACGGCGCTGAATATCCAGCGGGTGATAGCGACTGAGGCGAAGGGCTTCTTCTAGTGGCATTTCAAACACCGCAGACACCTCATCAACACTGGCGTGATACTGAAGGCCGGGCGGGATAATGCCCACCACCGGCGTCACCTGGAAACCGGTCACGCTGTCCACCGGCGGGAGGACGCCGACAATCTCGACGGCCTCCGGTGGGATAGCCACCTCTTCCTGCGCTTCACGCAGCGCCGCGGCAATCAGCGAGGCATCGCTGCTGTCTACCGCGCCGCCGGGGAAAGCGACCTGACCGGCATGTTTGCGTAAATGAGGGGAGCGCTGGGTCAGCAGCAAACCGGGCTGCTCACGACGCACCACGGGGATCAGCACCGCCGCCTGACGTTGATTAAGCGCTTCGCGGCTCACCTGTGGCCGCAAAAGCTGAAAGCGCGACAGAAAATCATCCAGCGTCAGGTTCTCTCTCTCCACCCGTCAGTTCTCCAGTTGTTGCAGGATACGGTTAACTTTATCAAAGGTTTCCTGATATTCCGCCTCGACCTGGCTGTCAGCAACAATCCCGCCGCCTGCGGAACAGTAAAGCTGGCCGTCGCAGGCCGTCAGGGTGCGAATAGTGATGCTGGTATCCAGCGTGCCGCAGACGCTAACGTAGCCAATGCTGCCGCACCAGGCGTTGCGACGGTGCGGTTCCAGCTCATCGATAATCTCCATCGCCCGCACTTTTGGCGCGCCGGTGATGGAGCCACCCGGGAACGCGGCGCGCAGAAGATCGCAGGGGGTACGCGAAGCCGGCAGCTGTGCGGTAATGGTGCTGACCAGATGGTGCACCGCCGGGAAAGGCTCGACGACGAACAGCTCCGGCACGCGAACGCTGCCCGGTACCGCCACCCGGCCAATGTCGTTGCGCATCAGGTCGACAATCATTAAATTTTCGGCGCGGTCCTTCGGTGACGCGGCGAGCTTTTCCGCCTGCTGGCGGTCGGCAGCCGGATCGCTCAGGCGCGGCAAGGTCCCTTTAATCGGGCGTGTCTGGATCTTGCCTTCCGCCAGATGAATAAACCGCTCAGGCGAAAGACTCAGGATCGCGCCCTGATCGAGACGGATAAACGCACTGAACGGTGCCCGGTTGCTGGCATTGAGGCGGGTAAAGGCCTGCCATTCATCGCCCTGATACGTCGCCTGGAAGCGCTGGGCAAGGTTCACCTGATAACAATCGCCGCTTTGCAGATATGCCTGTACGCGTGCGAATTTTTCCGCATAGGTCTGCGGGGTCATGTTTGAACGCCACGCAGAGGTCAGACGGAAATCCGGCGCGGCTGCGGGCTGCTGCGCGTTCAGCCAGGCCAGGCGTGCCTCCACATCCGAATGGCTGAGCAGGGAGACCACCTGTTTATGGTGATCGACAATCAGCGCCCAGTCGTAAAGTCCCACCGCCATATCCGGCAGTGGAATATCCGCCTTTGCAACGGAAGGCAGCGTTTCAAAGCGGCGACCAAGGTCATAGCCAAACACGCCCAGCGCACCGCCCTGGAAGGGAAGATCCGGGTTCGGCGTGGCAGACAAACCCAGCTCGTCGATAGCCTCCTGAAGCTTGATCAGCGGATCGTGCGTGGAGGGCTGGTTTTCGGATGTCACCGTGCGCACCGGGTCAGCAACCACAATGTCGAAGCGGCTGTAAGGATGGTCCGCATGGCCGGAATGCAGCAGCATCGCCCAGGGAAGATGGCTCAGACGAGCAAACCAGAATTCAGCGGCGTCAGTACGCCACGGCAGGGTAATAACAGTGGGGAAGCGCATGTTCATGTGTGGCATACTACCGGGCAGCGTGAAATAATTAGCGCGAATAATTTAGCAGGAGTTGACGATGTTTGCAGGTTTACCTTCTCTGAGCCACGAGCAACAGCAGAAAGCGGTTGAGCGGATCCAGGAGCTGATGTCCCAGGGGATGAGCAGCGGGCAGGCCATTTCTCAGGTGGCGGAAGAACTTCGCGCCACCCATACCGGCGAGCGGATCGTGGCGCGTTTCGAGGATGAAGATGAAGAGTAACCGGCTTACACAGCCGCGATAATCTTAATCTCTACCTTGTATTCCGGCTTCATCAGCGTGGCCTGTACGGTACAACGTACAGGCGCGTGACCCGCCACCACCCACGCATCCCAGGCTTTGTTCATGGCCGCAAAATCGTCTTTATTCGCCAGGAAAATGGTGGCGTCCAGAATACGCGATTTGTCGCTGCCTTGCTTTTCCAGCACCGCATCGATCTGCGCCAGGGTGTCAGCTGTTTGTTCAAAGGCATCCGCATCCAGATTGGACGGCACGCCAGTGTAATAGAGCGTCTGGTTATGAATGACTACATCAGACCAGCGGGCTTCGGCATCAATGCGCACAATTGTCATAAACGTTTCCTCGTTACTTTCGTCATCAGGCGGCAAGACTGCCATATTGTTTCGCCGTCGTCACTATTTGGGGTGGCACAGGAGAGGATGGGCTGACATAATCCCTGTGCAAAAATACAGTGAGAGAACACCGTGGCAGACGATTTTTCCCCTGAAGGGCAGTTAGCACAGGCTATTCCCGGTTTTAAACCGCGTGAACCGCAGCGTCAGATGGCGCATGCCGTCGCTCGCGCCATCGATAAGGCACAGCCGCTGGTGGTCGAGGCCGGAACCGGCACGGGAAAAACCTACGCTTACCTTGCACCGGCGCTGCGCGCGAAAAAGAAGGTGATCATCTCTACCGGCTCGAAGGCGTTGCAGGATCAGCTCTACAGCCGTGATTTGCCGACGGTGGCAAAAGCGCTGAAATACAAAGGGCGGCTGGCGTTGCTGAAAGGGCGCTCCAACTATCTCTGCCTGGAGCGTCTTGAACAGCAGGCGCTGGCGGGCGGCGACCTGCCGGTGCAGACCCTGAGTGATGTGATCATCCTTCGCGCCTGGGCTAACCAGACGGAAGAGGGGGATATCAGCACCTGCGCGAGCGTGGCGGAAGACTCTCCCGCCTGGCCGCTGGTGACCAGCACCAATGACAACTGCCTGGGCAGCGACTGCCCGCTGTATAAAGACTGTTTTGTGGTCAAAGCGCGTAAAACCGCGATGGATGCAGATGTGGTGGTGGTCAACCACCATCTGTTTCTCGCGGATATGGTGGTGAAAGACAGCGGTTTTGGCGAACTTATTCCTGAAGCGGAAGTGATGATCTTCGACGAAGCCCATCAGCTTCCGGATATCGCCAGCCAGTATTTCGGCCAGTCGCTCTCCAGCCGCCAGCTGCTGGATCTGGCGAAAGATTTCACCATTGCTTATCGCACTGAATTAAAAGATACCCAGCAGCTGCAAAAATGTGCCGATCGCCTCGCGCAAAGCGCGCAGGATTTTCGCCTGCAGCTTGGCGAGCCGGGCTACCGCGGCAATTTGCGCGAGCTGCTGGCGGACAATAATATCCAGCGTGCGCTACTGCTGCTGGATGACGCGCTGGAACTCTGTTACGACGTGGCGAAACTGTCGCTTGGCCGTTCTGCGCTTCTGGACGCTGCCTTCGAGCGCGCCACGCTCTATCGTGGGCGGCTGAAACGGCTGAAGGAGATCAACCAGCCGGGGTACAGCTACTGGTATGAATGCACCTCGCGTCATTTCACCCTGGCGCTTACGCCGCTGACGGTGGCAGACAAATTCAAAGAGGTGATGGCGCAAAAACCGGGGAGCTGGATATTTACCTCCGCGACCCTGTCGGTGAATGACGATCTGCACCACTTCACCGAGCGTCTCGGGATTGAACAGGCGGAGTCACTGCTGCTGCCGAGCCCGTTTGATTATGAAAAACAGGCGCTGCTCTGCGTGCCGCGTAATCTGCCGTTACCCAACCAGCCCGGCGCCGCACGCCTGTTGGCAGCCATGCTGAAGCCGATGATTGAGGCCAACAATGGCCGCTGCTTTATGCTCTGCACCTCTCACGCCATGATGCGCGACCTGGCAGAACAGTTCCGCGCCACCATGACCTTGCCTGTCCTGCTGCAGGGGGAAACCAGCAAAGGGCAACTGTTACAGCAGTTTGTCAGTGCCGGGAATGCGCTTCTGGTGGCAACCAGCAGTTTCTGGGAAGGCGTGGACGTGCGGGGTGATACCCTGTCGCTGGTGATTATCGATAAACTGCCTTTTACCTCGCCGGACGATCCGCTGCTCAAAGCGCGAATGGAAGACTGCCGTCTGCGCGGAGGCGATCCTTTCGACGAGGTACAGCTGCCGGACGCGGTGATCACCCTCAAGCAGGGGGTAGGACGCCTGATCCGCGACGTGGACGACCGCGGCGTGCTCGTAATCTGTGATAACCGGCTGGTGATGCGCCCCTACGGTGCGACCTTCCTTGCCAGCCTGCCGCCCGCGCCGCGTACGCGGGACATTAAACGCGCGGTTCGCTTCCTGGCCAACCCAACGGCGGAGTAATTTGCCCGGGAGTGTGCTAAGATGCGCGCCATTTTGTGACTGACCATTGCGAGAGCGCGACGACTGATGCGAATTCTGGCTATTGATACCGCTACAGAGGCGTGTTCCGTTGCTCTGTGGAACGACGGTGCTATTTCTGCTCATTTCGAAGAGTGCCCACGAGAACACACCCAACGTATTCTGCCCCTGGTGAAAGCGATTTTGACCCAGGGCAACACCACCTTAACCGACCTCGATGCGCTGGCCTTTGGCCGTGGCCCCGGCAGCTTTACGGGTGTACGCATTGGGATCGGTATTGCGCAGGGGCTGGCGCTTGGCGCTGACCTGCCGATGATCGGTGTTTCCACCCTGGCGACGATGGCGCAGGGCGCGTGGCGTATGACCGGTGCTACCCGTGTGCTGGCAGCGATTGATGCCCGCATGGGCGAAGTCTACTGGGCTGAATACACCCGCGACGAGCAGGGCGTGTGGCACGGCGAAGAGACGGAAGCGGTGCTCAAGCCGGAAGCGGTAACCGAACGGTTGCAGAACCTCTCCGGTGAGTGGGCGACGGTAGGGACCGGTTGGGCGGCATGGCCTGACATGGCAAACGGTACCGGCGTAACGCTGGTGGACGGCAATATGCTTCTGCCTGCCGCAGAGGATATGCTTCCTCTGGCCTGCCAGCTGCTCGCAGCAGGAAAAACCGTGGCTGTTGAACATGCCGAGCCGGTTTATTTGCGAAACACCGTCGCGTGGAAGAAACTTCCAGGCCGCGAGTGAATCTCAGTAACAGGAACTGAGAAAAAGGAGTCGCATCATGGCGGTTCAGACTAAAGTAGTACGCCTAATTATGGCAGGCGCTGTGGCCATAGCACTGAGCGGATGCGTTTCCGTTCCTGATGCGATTAAGGGCAGTAGCCCTACGCCACAGCAGGATCTGGTTCGCGTGATGAATGCCCCTGAGCTTTACGTCGGTCAGGAAGCACGCTTCGGCGGGAAGGTGATTGAGGTGCAAAACCAGCAGGGGAAAACCCGGCTGGAGATCGCCACCGTGCCACTGGATAGCGGCGCGCGGCCGATCCTCGGCGAAACCTCGCGCGGGCGCATTTTTGCCGATGTCAGCGGCTTCCTCGACCCGGTTGATTTCCGTGGACAGCTGGTGACCGTCGTCGGGCCGATTACCGGCACGACACAGGGCAAAATCGGCACAACGCCTTACAAATTTATGACCATGCAGGTTAACGGCTACAAACGCTGGCGGCTGACACAGCAGGTGATCATGCCGCCTCAGCCTGTCGATCCGTGGATGTGGGGCCCACACCCGTATCGTTACGGCTACCCCGGCTGGGGCTGGTATAACCCGGGTCCGGCGCAGGTACAGACGATCGTTACTGAGTAACTTACTGTTATTGTTAGAAAAGAGACAGCGGCTCAGCCGCTGTCTCTGTTTTTTTACGGCTAAAACGAAAAAAAAAAGTGACGCGCTTCGCAACCTTAAATCTGGGCAATTAATAAACTGGTACGCTGAGTTAATATAATGTTAACAAACTGTTTATTATCGGGGTTGTGATGACGACGAACACTCAATTCAGAGGTGATGCATTGAACAAGGTTTGGCTTAACCGTTATCCCGCAGATGTGCCTGCGGAGATCAATCCTGACCGTTATCAATCCCTGGTTGAATTATTTGAACACTCGGTAAGGCGTTACGCCGATCAGCCCGCGTTTATCAATATGGGTGAGGTGATGACGTTCCGTAAGCTTGAGGAGCGGAGTCGGGCGTTCGCGGCCTATTTGCAGGAAGGGCTGGGGCTGCAAAAAGGGGATCGCGTCGCGCTGATGATGCCGAACCTGCTGCAATACCCGGTCGCGTTATTTGGTATCCTGCGGGCCGGGATGATTGTCGTCAACGTCAACCCGCTCTACACCCCTCGTGAGCTGGAGCATCAGCTGAACGACAGCGGTGCGACCGCAATTGTGATCGTCTCAAACTTTGCCCACACGCTGGAGAAAGTGGTCGACAGAACCCAGGTGAAACACGTCATCCTGACGCGCATGGGGGATCAGCTCTCCACCGCCAAGGGCACGCTGGTTAACTTTGTCGTCAAATACATTAAACGTCTGGTACCGAAATACCATCTGCCGGATGCCATCTCCTTCCGCCGCGCACTGCATGCCGGGTATCGTATGCAATACGTCAAACCGGAAGTGGTGTCAGAGGATCTTGCGTTCCTGCAGTACACCGGTGGCACTACCGGCGTGGCCAAAGGCGCCATGCTGACTCACCGCAATATGCTGGCGAACCTTGAGCAGGTGAATGCGACCTACGGGCCGCTGCTGCATCCGGGCAAAGAGGTGGTCATCACCGCGCTTCCGCTTTATCACATTTTCGCGCTGACCATGAACTGCCTGCTGTTCATTGAGCTCGGCGGTCAGAACGTGCTGATCACCAACCCACGCGACATTCCGGGGCTGGTTAAAGAGCTGGCGAAGTACCCGTTCACCGCCATGACCGGGGTCAATACCCTGTTTAACGCGCTGCTTAATAACAAAGAGTTCCAGCAGCTTGATTTCTCCACGCTGCACCTCTCTGCGGGCGGCGGAATGCCGGTTCAGCAGGCGGTGGCCGAGCGCTGGGTGAAACTCACCGGCCAGTATTTACTCGAAGGCTATGGCCTGACCGAATGCGCCCCGCTGGTCAGCGTCAATCCGCATGATATCGACTATCACAGCGGCAGTATCGGCCTGCCCGTACCGTCGACGGAAGCCAAACTGGTGGATGATGACGACAACGAAGTTGCACCGGGCGAGCCGGGTGAACTGTGCGTTAAAGGGCCACAGGTGATGCTGGGCTACTGGCAGCGTCCTGATGCCACCGACGAAATCATCAAAGACGGCTGGCTGCACACCGGTGATATCGCGGTGATGGACGAAGAGGGCTTCCTGCGCATTGTCGATCGTAAGAAAGACATGATCCTCGTCTCGGGATTTAACGTCTATCCGAATGAGATCGAAGATGTGGTGATGCAGCATAGCGGCGTGCTTGAAGTTGCCGCGGTTGGCGTACCTTCCGGCAGCAGCGGCGAGGCAGTGAAGATTTTTGTGGTGAAGAAAAACGCCTCTCTTACCGAGGAGGAGCTCATCACGTTCTGCCGCCGTCAGCTCACCGGCTATAAAGTGCCGAAGCTGGTGGAGTTCCGCGATGAGTTGCCGAAATCGAACGTCGGGAAGATATTACGACGAGAATTACGTGACGAAGCCCGTGCCAAAGTGGACAATAAGGCCTGAGCTTCACGCTAATCGCCCAGACGCCGGTTTAGCCGGCGTTTTTTATGGGCGCAAACAAAAGAGAAACCGTTTTGAATTACCAGATGATCACGACCAACGACGAGCTGGCTTCGCTGTGCGAAGTGACGCGCGACTTTCCTGCCATCGCCCTGGATACCGAGTTTGTCCGTACCCGGACGTATTATCCGCAGTTGGGTTTGATTCAGATGTACGACGGCAAACACGTGTCGCTGATTGACCCGCTCGGCATTACCGACTGGACGCCGATGCGTGACCTGTTGCTTGATACTGCGGTCACCAAATACCTGCACGCAGGCAGTGAAGATCTGGAAGTCTTTCTGAATACGTTTGGCATCATGCCGCAGCCGCTGATTGACACGCAGATCCTCGCCGCGTTCAGCAATCGTCCGCTTTCATGGGGCTTTGCCGCCATGGTTGAGGAGTACACCGGCCTGACCCTGGATAAAAGTGAATCCCGTACCGACTGGCTGGCGCGCCCGCTCACAGAGCGTCAGCTGGATTACGCTGCAGCAGATGTGTTTTACCTGCTGCCGATTGCCGGACAACTGATGAAAGAGGCAGAAGCCTCCGGCTGGCTGCCTGCTGCTCTGGATGAGTGCCGCATGACGCAGCAGCGTCGCCAGGAAATTGCTGACCCGAAAGAGGCCTGGCGCGATATCAGCAACGCGTGGCAGCTGCGTACGCGTCAGCTGGCCTGTCTGCAATTATTAGCCGACTGGCGCCTGCGTAAAGCGCGCGAACGCGATTTGGCCGTTAACTTTGTGGTACGCGAAGAGCACCTGTGGGCGGTCGCACGCTATATGCCAGGCAGCATGGGTGAGCTGGACAGCATTGGGCTTTCAGGCAGCGAAATCCGCTTTCACGGAAAAACGCTGCTCGCGCTGGTGGCCAAAGCGCAGCAGATACCGGATGACGCACTGCCAGAGCCGCTGCTGAATCTGATGGATATGCCGGGCTATCGTAAAGCGTTTAAAGATATTAAAGCGCTGGTGCAGGCTGTGGCGGCAGAAAGCAAACTGAGTGCGGAATTGCTGGCATCACGTCGTCAGATAAACCAGCTTTTGAACTGGCACTGGAAGCTGAAACCGCAGAATGGCTTACCGGAAATGATGGCGGGCTGGCGCGGGGAATTGATGGCCGATCGCCTGAATACGTTGCTGGAAGGGTATCCACGATAATCAATATGCCGGGCGATATACCCGGCATATTCCCCCGGTGGCGCTGCGCTTACCGGGGCTACGAAATCAAAAACTACGGACGCGACTCTTCCGCTTCCGGGAGCGTAACGTTCAGCTCCAGAATCGAAATATCCCCGTCTTTTTGCTCCAGCTGCACGGTGACCATCTCCGGGTCAATCTGCACATATTTGCAGATCACTTCCAGGATGTCCTTGCGCAGCTGCGGCAGGTAGTGAGGCTCGGCGTCGCTACGACGACGCTCCGCAACGATGATTTGCAGTCGTTCTTTTGCGATGTTGGCGGTGTTCTTTTTCCGCGAGAGAAAAAAGTCCAGTAATGCCATAACTTATCCTCCGAACAGGCGTTTGAGGAAACCTTTCTTCTCTTCTTCAATGAAGCGGAAAGGACGTTCTTCTCCCAGCAGACGGTCAACCGTATCCGCATACGCTTTACCGGCATCTGCTGTTGTATCAAGGATCACTGGCTCGCCCTGGTTAGAGGCGCGCAGCACGGACTGGTCTTCCGGGATGACGCCCACCAGTTTAATGCGCAGGATCTCCAGCACGTCTTCCATGCTCAGCATGTCACCTTTGTTTACGCGGCCCGGGTTATAGCGGGTCAGCAGCAGGTGCTCTTTAATCGGATCTTCGCCATTTTCCGCACGGCGGGATTTGGATGCGAGGATCCCGAGAATGCGGTCAGAGTCACGGACGGATGACACTTCAGGGTTCGTGGTGATGATCGCTTCATCAGCGAAATAGAGCGCCATCAGGGCACCGGTTTCGATACCGGCAGGGGAGTCACAGACAATGAAGTCGAACTCCATTTTTTTCAGCTCATCGAGCACCTTTTCAACCCCTTCGCGGGTCAGGGCGTCTTTGTCACGCGTCTGAGAGGCCGGGAGGATATAAAGGTTCTCGGTGCGCTTGTCTTTAATCAGCGCCTGGTTAAGGGTGGCATCGCCCTGAATCACGTTTACGAAGTCATACACGACGCGACGTTCACAACCCATAATCAGGTCGAGGTTACGCAGACCGATATCGAAATCGATAACGACGGTTTTCTTTCCCTTCTGGGCCAAACCAGTAGCGATGGCCGCGCTGGAGGTGGTCTTGCCAACGCCTCCTTTACCCGAAGTAACAACAATAATGCGTGCCATAGAAATTCCTTGTTAAAAAGGGATCAATTCAACGGTTGAACGGTCAACGCGTCGTCTGCCAGTCGCAGACGAGCCGCTTTGCCATAAAATTCGGCTGGGATCTTGTCGCTCAGCCAATATTCACCTGCGATGGACACCAGTTCCGCAGTCAGGTGAGTACAAAATATTTGTGCGTCCCGATCGCCACTCGCCCCGGCGAGTGCACGCCCACGCATCATACCGTAAACGTGAATATTGCCATCTGCAATCAGCTCAGCGCCAGCGCTGACGTGGCTTGTAACAATTAGATCACAGTTTGGTGCATAAATGCGCTGTCCGGAACGAACCGGCACATCAATCATTCGCGTTTTTGTGAGGGCGGTAACGTTTTGTACCGCAGGTGGGGGCGTTTCAACGGCAACGGGGGCCGCACGTGGGGCTTTTTCTTTGCCTTCGTTCAGAAGAGGCAGTCCCGCACGGTCGATTTCCGCTTTCAGCTCAGGATCTTTACAGCCGCTGATGCCCACAATGCGCAGACCGGTAGAGGAGACGGCCTGCTGGAGTTGTTTCCAGTTAACCGGGGATTCCAGACCGCTGACATTGATAACAACAGGGGCGTGTTTCAGAAAGGCGGGAGCCTGAGCGATTTTGTCTTCTAACGCCTGACGAATAACCTCGGGTTTTGCATCATGCAAATGTACCACTGATAAGGTGAAGCTACTGCCTTTAAGCTCGATGGGCGTGTTTGACATCCTGGCCTTACTCAATTTGCTATTAACCGCAACCACTCGCTGCGATATTCCGAAGAGTATCAGGCATGTTATAGTCAGGAGTATATTGAGGCAAGCAACCACCTATGAATTCAGAGTAAAAACATGTTTTGTGTGATCTACAGAAGTACAAGCCGCGACCAGACCTATCTTTATGTCGAAAAGAAAGACGATTTTTCCCGCGTGCCAGAAGAATTAATGAAGAGCTTTGGCCGACCTCAGCTGGCGATGCTGCTGCCGCTCGACGGTCGTAAGAAACTGGTTAACGCCGATCTGGAAAAAGTTAAAACGGCCTTAACGGAGCAAGGCTATTATTTACAGCTTCCGCCACCTCCCGAGAATTTATTAAAACAGCATCTTGAGGCGACCGGTAAAAAATAGCCTCACCTGTTTTCGGGCATAACACATCAACCGTTTAGGGGTCGACCATGTATCAACATCATAACTGGCAAGGTGCATTACTGGATTATCCCGTCAGCAAAGTGGTTTGCGTGGGCAGCAATTATGCCAAACACATTCAGGAGATGGGCAGCGCGACGCCAGAAGAGCCGGTGCTGTTCATTAAGCCGGAAACCGCGCTTTGCGATATCCGCCAGCCGCTGGCACTGCCGCAGGGATTGGGTTCAGTGCATCATGAAGTGGAGCTGGCGGTGCTGATTGGCGCGACGCTACGCCAGGCCTCCGAAGAGCATGTGCAAAAAGCTATCGCCGGTTACGGCGTGGCGCTGGATCTGACGCTGCGTGAGGTACAGGGAAAGCTGAAGAAAGCAGGGCAGCCGTGGGAAAAAGCCAAAGGCTTTGATAATGCCTGCCCGATCTCGGGTTTTGTTCCGGTCGGCGAATTTACCGGCGATCCACAGAACACGTCCCTCAGCCTGAAAGTGAACGGTGAGATCCGCCAGCAGGGCACCACGGCAGATATGATCCATAAGATCGTGCCGCTGATTGCCTATATGAGCCGCTTCTTTACCCTTAAGCCGGGGGATGTGATCCTGACCGGTACGCCAGAAGGTGTCGGCCCTCTTAACGGTGGAGACGAACTGGAAGTGAGCTTTAACGGCCTGTCACTGAAAACCCGCGTGCTGTAAACGCATTTTGCCGCCCCTCAGGGCGGCAAAACTTGCATCAACGTGCCAGACTCGTTATAAGGTGCGCTTTCTTTTGACGTGTGGACATCCTGATGAACGACATCCCTTTCTGGCAACGCAAAACTCTCGACGAAATGACAGACGTGGAGTGGGAGTCGTTATGTGACGGCTGCGGGCAGTGCTGCCTGCATAAGCTCATGGATGAAGACACTGATGAAATCTATTTCACCAACGTTGCCTGTAAGCAGTTAAACATCAAAACCTGCCAGTGCCGCAACTACGAGCGCCGCTTCGAGTTCGAGCCGGACTGCATTAAGCTCACCCGTGAGAACCTGCCGACGTTTGAATGGCTGCCGCATACCTGCGCGTATCGCCTGCTGGCGGAAGGGAAGGATCTGCCGACATGGCACCCCTTGCTGACCGGCTCTAAAGCGGCCATGCACGGCGAGCGTATTTCGGTGCGCCACATCGCGGTGAAAGAGTCCGAGGTGCGGGACTGGGAAGACCACATTATGAATCACCCGACCCGGTGATAAATAAAAACCCGCCGAGGCGGGTTTTTATTGGGGTGCGGCCTGATGCCCTCACCCCAACCCTCTCCCACGGGAGAGGGCGCAAAAACTAAAAACGGCAACTATCGTTGCCGTTTTGCTTTTACCTTCCGAACAGATCGCGCTTCTTCGGCTTAAACGGCTGAGCAATCAGCACCAGCAGCGCCACGACGAAGTAGGCCACAAAAATGCCCACCAGCCACTGCGGCATCTCCAGCGACAGGAATTCCCACTGACGTACAGAGCAGTCACCGGAGGCGACAAACACCTGCGGCAGCCATTTATCCAGCGGCAACCAGCTCGGGAAGCGGGCTGCGAAATCACAGGTCATGAACGGCGACGGGTGCAGCTGCATCATGGTGTGCTGCCAGGAAAGCTCAATCCCTTTCCAGGCGCTGTACAGCCAGACCGCGATAGCGACGTAGCGGAGCGGTGTTTTTGGTGCAATTGCACCCAACAGACCCGCACCCATGACGCCGAACAGCGCGCAGCGCTCGTAGATACAGAGCACGCAGGGTTTGAGTCCCATCACATGCTGGAACCACAGCGCGACCATTTCCAGCGCAAAGGCGGTCAGGGCCATTAACAACCATGCTCCGCGACCGCGGGAGCACTGGTTTAAAAATCTCAACATAATCATTTCCCTGGAACATGCTTAGAAAGCGCAGTGTAAACGAATTTTAATGCGCCGCAAGTATACCCGCTTGTATCAGCCATTGCGTACAGGGAATGAGGGTAATTTTGACGCAAAGCAATCCCACAATGGTGAGAACCAGCGTATAGGGCAGCGCCATCCAGACCATCTTTCCATAAGAAAGACGTATGAGTGGCGCGAGGGCCGAGGTCAGCAGGAACAGGAAAGCGGCCTGTCCGTTTGGCGTCGCCACCGACGGGAGGTTGGTGCCGGTATTAATGGCAACCGCCAGCAGCTCGAACTGCCCGGCGTTGATAATGCCTTCTTCCATCGCCGCTTTGGCTTCATTGATGTAGACCGTGCCGACAAAAACGTTATCGGAGATGGACGACAGCAGGCCGTTGAACAGATAGAAGAGCGACAGTTGCGCGTCGGGCGCCGCCTGCAGTACAAAAGTAATAATCGGGGCGAACAGGTGTTGGTCGATAATCACCGCCACCACCGCAAAGAAGACCGCCAGCAGCGCGGTAAACGGCAGGGCTTCGGTAAAGGCTTTACCGATAGCATGTTCATCCGTTACCCCGCTAAAGGTCGTCGCAAGAATAATAACCGAAAGACCAATCAGCCCGACTTCGGCAAGATGGAAAGCCAGCGCGACGATAAGCCAGATACCGATGATCCCCTGCGCAATCAGACGCAGCGTCTCCTGGCGCGTGCGCTGCGTACGGTTCTGCTCGTCAAATTTATGCAGCTCTTTGCGAACTGGCTCAGGCAACTGCGCACCGTAGCCGAAAACGTTGAATTTCTCGACCAGGATACAGGTCGCTAACCCGCAGACGAACACGGGCAGGCTGACCGGTGCCATGCGCAGGAAAAACTCGCCAAAATGCCACGCAGCCGCTTTGGCGATGATCAGGTTTTGCGGCTCACCTACCATGGTCATCACGCCACCTAATGCGGTACCGACGCCCGCGTGCATCATCAGGCTGCGCAGAAACGCGCGGAACTGTTCCAGCACCTCACGGTTATGCGCCTCGACGTGGCTGTCGTCCTGCAAATCCTCGCCCGGACGGGACGATGCCACGCGGTGATAAATGCCGTAAAACCCGACGGCAACGCTGATGACCACCGCCACGACGGTTAGCGCATCCAGGAAGGCCGAAAGGAATGCGGCAGCAAGGCAGAACGCCAGCGACAGCATCGTTTTAGACGGAATGCTAAGCAACAGGCGGGTGAAGATAAACAGCAGCAGCTGTTTCATAAAGTAGATACCGGCCACCATGAAGATCAGCAGCAGAAGCACTTCAAGGTTGGATGCCAGCTCGGCTTTGACATGCTCTGCGCTCGTCATGCCGATAACCACGGCTTCAAAAGCCAGCAAACCACCCGGCAGCAGGGGATAACATTTCAGCGCCATGGCCAGGGTGAAGATAAACTCCGCCACCAGCAGCCACCCGGCGACGAACGGAGTGATACTAAAAATAATGGGATTAACAACCAGGAAAACCAGAAGTATCAGTTTGTACCAGTCAGGAGACTGGCCTAAAAAATTGCGCCACAGCGCGCGCCCAAAAGAAATTTCCACAACAGACGTCCTTCCCCGTCAGGTAAAACAAAACATCAGTATACGCAAAAAACGCGGGGCAGAGGCGGATAAGCGTGTATTGTAAATTTCACGAAAATAAAACAGCGATCCCTCTTTTCTCTCTTTCACGCGCTACCTGCCATTGCATGCCTCTGGTATGATGAGTGCAATTTGCAAAAGCTGTGTAATGGAAATCTCACTATGGTCATTAAGGCGCAGAGCCCGGCGGGTTTCGCGGAAGAGTACATCATTGAAAGCATCTGGAATAATCGCTTCCCTGCGGGATCCATTCTTCCGGCTGAACGCGAACTCTCTGAACTGATTGGCGTCACTCGCACCACGCTGCGTGAAGTGCTCCAGCGACTGGCGCGCGATGGCTGGTTGACGATCCAGCACGGTAAGCCAACGAAAGTAAACAACTTCTGGGAAACTTCCGGGCTGAACATTCTTGAAACGCTGGCGCGCCTCGATCACGAAAGCGTGCCACAGCTGATCGACAATCTGCTCTCGGTGCGTACCAACATTGCGACAATCTTTATTCGTACCGCTTTTCGTCAGCATCCGGAAGACGCGCTGCAGGTGCTTGCCAGCGCGAACGAAGTGGAAGATCACGCGGATGCCTTTGCCACGCTCGATTACAACGTTTTCCGCGGACTGGCGTTTGCCTCCGGTAACCCGGTGTACGGTCTGATCCTGAACGGCATGAAAGGGCTGTATACCCGTATCGGTCGCCACTACTTTGCTAACCCCGAGGCGCGCAGCCTGGCGCTGGGCTTCTACCATAAGCTCAGCAAGCTCTGTACTGAAGGCCTGCACGATCAGGTGTATGAAACGGTGCGCCGCTACGGCCACGATTCCGGTGAAATTTGGCACCGGATGCAGAAAACACTGCCGGGTGATTTAGCCATTCAGGGCCGCTGAAATAAAAAACCTCTCAAGTGAGAGGTTTTTTTCGCCCGGTGGCGCTTCGCTTACCGGGCCTACAAAACCCGGCAAAAACCATTACAACGTATTCAACCGCGCCGGGCAACGTTCCAGCAGCTCCACGCTGCCATCTTCATTCTGCTGCTCCAGCAGCACATCAAAGCCCCACAGGCGATGCACATGCTTCAGCACCTCTTTGCGTCCTTTATCCAGCGGGGCCCGGTTGTGCGGAATATAGCGCAGCGTCAGGGAGCGATCGCCGCGTAAATCCACGTTCCATACCTGAATGTTGGGTTCAAGGTTGCTCAGGTTGTACTGGGAGGAGAGGCGAGAGCGGATCTCACGGTAGCCTTCCTCGTTATGGATCGCCGAAATCTCCAGGTAGTTATTGCGGTCGTCATCCAGCACGGTGAAGAAGCGGAAATCACGCATGATCTTCGGCGACATAAACTGGCTGATGAAGCTCTCATCCTTAAAGTCACGCATCGCGAAATGCAGCGTTTCCAGCCAGTCAGAGCCGGCGATATCCGGGAACCAGTATTTATCTTCTTCCGTTGGCGACTGGCAGATGCGTTTAATGTCCTGGAACATCGCAAAGCCGAGCGCGTACGGGTTAATGCCGCTATACCACGGGCTGTTGTAAGGCGGCTGGAACACCACGTTTGTATGGCTGTGCAGGAACTCCATCATGAACCGCTCGGTGACTTTCCCTTCATCGTACAGATGGTTAAGGATGGTGTAATGCCAGAAGGTGGCCCAGCCTTCGTTCATCACCTGGGTCTGTTTCTGCGGATAGAAATACTGGCTGACCTTACGCACGATGCGCAGGATCTCACGCTGCCACGGCTCCAGCAGCGGCGCGTTTTTCTCCATAAAATAGAGCAGGTTTTCCTGCGGCTCAGACGGGTAGCGACGCGCTTCGGCAACCGCTTTCTCTTCTTCACGTTTCGGCAGGGTGCGCCACAGCATATTCACCTGGCTTTGCAGATACTCTTCGCGGCTTTTCTGCCGCGCTTTCTCCTCCTGAAGGGAGATTTTCTGTGGACGTTTGTAACGATCAACGCCGTAGTTCATCAGCGCGTGACAGGAGTCGAGCAGTTTCTCCACTTCGTCCACGCCGTAGCGCTCTTCGCAGTCGGTAATGTACTTACGCGCGAAGATCAGGTAATCGACAATCGAGCTGGCATCCGTCCAGCTGCGGAACAGGTAGTTATTCTTGAAGAACGAGTTATGCCCGTAGCAGGCATGCGCCATCACCAGCGCCTGCATGGTAATGGTGTTCTCTTCCATCAGGTAGGCGATACACGGATTGGAGTTGATCACGATCTCATACGCCAGCCCCTGCTGGCCGTGCTTATATAAGCGCTCCGTTTCAATGAATTTTTTACCAAACGACCAGTGCGGATAATTGATCGGCATCCCGACGCTGGAGTAGGCGTCCATCATCTGCTCGGACGTAATGACTTCAATCTGATGGGGATAAGTATCCAGACGATACAGTTTTGCCACCCGGTCGATTTCGGCGAGATAGACATCCAGCAACTCGAAGGTCCAGTCGGGTCCATCGCTCAGACGTGTGCTGTCCTTATTCAGGGAATCAATAGTAGCCATTAGCGCGCCCTCGTTGTGGGAGCTCTCTCTGTCTGGAGAGCCTCCTGATAAGCATAGATCACCGTGTTAAAAAGCGTGCTGGAGCAGAAATTTTTTCTTTGCGATTTCCCGTTTTTGATGCGGCAAAAAAAGCGGTCTTCACAGAATTTTATACTGGTTAAAAATAACGCGCAGCAGGAGATTCCAAATTCGCCTCATCCCCTGATGCTGGGGGATGTGTGAGGTAAGTCACCATAAAAAAGTCGTATGTTGAATAATATTTTCAACTGGGTTATCAATCTGTAATTAGAAGATTGTTCTTTTGCACATATGGAGTGGCTATGCGTGTTGTCATACTGGGAAGTGGTGTCGTTGGCGTAACCAGCGCCTGGTATTTAAGTCAGGCGGGACATGACGTGACCGTTATCGATCGTGAGTCAGGGCCTGCGCTGGAAACCAGTGCGGCGAACGCCGGACAGATCTCTCCGGGCTATGCCGCGCCGTGGGCGGCACCCGGCGTTCCGCTGAAGGCAATTAAGTGGATGTTCCAGCGCCATGCGCCCCTGGCCATCAGCCTCGACGGCACACAGTTCCAGCTGAAGTGGATGTGGCAGATGCTGCGCAACTGCGACACCCGGCACTACATGGAAAACAAAGGTCGGATGGTGCGTCTGGCGGAATACAGCCGTGACTGCCTGAAAGCACTGCGCGCCTCCACCGGTATTGAGTACGAAGGTCGCCAGGGCGGCACGCTGCAACTGTTCCGCACCGCGCAACAGTATGAAAACGCCACCCGTGATATTGCCGTGCTGGAAGATGCGGGCGTACCGTATCAACTGCTCGAAGCCAGCCAGCTTGGGCAGGTTGAACCGGCGCTGGCAGAAGTGTCGCACAAGCTGACGGGCGGCCTGCGTTTGCCGAATGATGAAACCGGCGACTGCCAGCTGTTTACGCAGCGTCTCGCGCAGATGTGCGAGCAGGCGGGAGTAAAATTCCGCTTTAATACCGCGGTCGACAAACTGCTGTCTGAAGGCGGCAGTATCTACGGCGTGAAGTGTGGCGATGAAGTCATTAAAGCGGATGCCTACGTCATGGCGTTTGGCTCCTATTCCACCGCGATGCTGAAGGGCATTCTCGACATTCCGGTTTACCCGCTGAAGGGCTACTCCCTGACCATTCCGGTAAAAGAGGACAGCGGTGCGCCAGTTTCCACCATTCTGGATGAAACCTACAAAATCGCCATTACCCGCTTTGATAACCGCATCCGCGTTGGCGGGATGGCGGAGATTGTCGGCTTTAACACCGAGCTGCTGAAGCCGCGCCGTGAAACGCTGGAGATGGTGGTGGGCGACCTGTTCCCGCGCGGCGGTTTTGTCGAGCAGGCAACCTTCTGGACCGGGCTGCGTCCAATGACGCCAGACGGCACGCCAATTGTTGGCCGTACGCCGTTCAAAAACCTGTGGACCAATACCGGCCACGGTACGCTTGGCTGGACAATGGCCTGCGGCTCAGGCCAGCTGCTTAGCGATTTGATATCCGGGCGCACGCCGGCAATTCCGTTTGACGATTTAAGTGCCGCACGCTATCAATCGGGGTTTACCCCTTCGCGTCCACAGCACCTGCACGGCGCGCATAACTAAGGAGTTGTCATGTCCCGTCCTGTTCTGGCTCAGCTCGATTTGCAGGCCCTGAAGGATAACCTGCAAATTGTTCGCCGGGCGGCGCCAGGTTCACGCGTCTGGTCGGTGGTGAAAGCCAATGCCTACGGCCACGGTATCGATCGTATCTGGAGTGCGCTCAGCGCCACCGACGGTTTTGCGTTACTGAATCTGGAAGAGGCCATTCTGCTGCGCGAGCGCGGCTGGAAAGGGCCCATTCTGTTGCTTGAGGGGTTCTTCCACGCCGACGATCTGCCGCTGCTGGATAAGTACCGGCTGACCACCAGCGTTCACAGCAACTGGCAAATTAAAGCGATTCAGGATGCAAAACTGCATGCGCCGCTGGATATTTATCTCAAGGTGAACAGCGGTATGAACCGCCTGGGCTTCCAGCCTGAGCGGGTCCATACGGTATGGCAACAGTTGCGCGCCCTGAAGAACGTGGGCGAAATGACGCTGATGGCGCATTTTGCCGATGCGGAAAAACCGGACGGCATTGCCGATGCGATGGTGCGCATTGAGCAGGCGGCAGAAGGACTGGATTGCCCACGTTCGCTCTCCAACTCAGCGGCCACGCTGTGGCATCCTGAGGCGCATTATAACTGGGTGCGTCCGGGCATTGTCCTTTATGGCGCCTCTCCCTCAGGCCAGTGGCAGGATATCGCTAACAGTGGCCTTAAGCCGGTGATGACCCTGCGCAGCGAAATCATCGGAGTGCAGACGCTGAAGGCCGGCGACACGGTGGGCTACGGCAGCCGTTACCGGGCGACGGGCGAGCAACGGATTGGTATTGTGGCGGGCGGTTATGCTGACGGCTACCCGCGTATCGCGCCGAGCGGCACGCCAGTCTGGGTAGACGGGGTGCGTACGGGAACGGTGGGCACCGTCTCCATGGATATGCTGGCCGTTGATCTCACGCCATGTCCGCAGGCGGGCATTGGTTCCCCGGTCGAGCTGTGGGGTAACGAAGTCAAAATTGATGACGTGGCTGCCGCGGCGGGGACGGTAGGGTATGAACTGATGTGCGCGCTGGCACCGAGAGTGCCGGTTGTGACGGTGTAACGTGTCTGTGTGCCGGGTAAGCGTTAGCGCCACCCGGCAAAAAACCACTACTCCACGTCCTCTTCCATCGGCCGCAAACCGACTTTCCGCACTGCGTTATCTTCTTTCTCTGCTACGGTCCAGATCATCCCGGCAAACTCCACCTGGTCACCCACAACCGGGGCCGCACCAAGGCGCTGCTGGATGATTTCGCCCAGCGTTTGCTGGTTATCGTCGCCTTCAGCACCTTCATCCAGCCCATAAATCAGGGCCACATCCGCAAACCTGGCGCTGGCTTCCAGAATAAAATCGCCGAAGAAACGCTGATCCAGCGCCACCGGAGGCGACTGGCTGAACAGTTTACCCAGGGCGGGCAGGTCCCGCTCGCGGCCAATCACACACAGAATATCGCCTTCGCGTAGCCGGGTGCTGCCGGTTGGGTGCAGCAGGACATTATCGCGGAACAGGGCGGCAATTCGCGTTTCCGCAGGCATGTGCAAATCGCGCAGCGATGCCCCCACGCACCATTTATCAGCGCTGAGCTGGTAAACAAACTGTTCCCACGGGTTTTCCGGGTGAATATCCAGCCCCACGCGGGAAACCGGCCAGCCCACAGGAGGAACCACCACTTTGGCTTTTTTCGCTGCCCACCCGAGCGAGGTTCCCTGGAACAGCAGCGAGATCAGCACCACGAAGAAGGCGACGTTAAAGAACAGCCGCGCGTTATCCAGTCCGGCCATCATCGGGAAGACAGCCAGGATAATGGGTACCGCGCCGCGCAGCCCCACCCAGCTGATAAAGACCCGTTCGCGCAGGTTGAAGCCGCGAAACGGCAGCAGACCGGCAAACACCGACAGGGGGCGTGCGAAGAAGATCATCCACGCCGATAAAATCAGCGCCGGAACGGCAATCGGCAGCAGGTCTGACGGCGTCACCAGCAGGCCCAGCACGAGGAACATCCCGATTTGCGCCAGCCAGGCCAGCCCGTCGAAGTTCTGCAAAATGGCGTGACGGTTGCGAATAGGGCGATTGCCCAGCAGGAAACCGCAGAGATAAACCGCGAGGATCCCGCTGCCGTTCAGCGCAGTGGTGACGGCAAAAATCAAAATGCCGCCGCTCAGGGCAAGCAGCGGGTAGAGCCCCGAAGGCAGCGATATCCGGTTGATCGTCTGCTGAAGCAGGTAACCCCCGGCCAGGCCGAGCGCAATCCCCAGGCCGAACTGCTGCAGGATATGCAGGACAAACATCCAGCTTAATCCTGTTTCATGCTGCTGGATCATCTCTATCAGCGTGATGGTGAGAAATACCGCCATCGGATCGTTACTGCCGGATTCAATCTCAAGCGTGGACCCGACGCGTTCGTTCAACCCTTTGCCCCCCAGCAGGGAAAACACCGCCGCCGCGTCGGTTGAGCCGACAATCGCGCCAATCAGTAAACCTTCCATCAGATCGAGATGGAACAGCCACGCCGCCATCATGCCGGTCAGACCGGAGGTAATTAACACCCCGACCGTCGCCAGCGACAGGGCGGGCCCCAGCGCCACGCGAAATGAGCTCGCCTGGGTGCGCATCCCGCCGTCGAGCAGGATCACCGCCAGCGCAAGGTTACTGATCATGTAAGCGAAAGGGTAGTTATCGAAAGGAATACCGCCGATACCATCGACACCCGCCAGCATGCCGATGGCAAGGAAAATAACAAGAATAGGTATGCCGAGACGCGATGAAAATGAACTTAATAAAATACTACAGGTTACGAGCACAGAACCCAGAATGAAAAGACTGATTATCGCTGTGGCATCCAATGTTGTCTTACTCCCACCTCAATGTTAATGCTGTTACTAAAACCCTAACATATTAACGACGGAAACAGCGGTTTATTGAGGGGGATTAACGGCTTTTTTATGCCTTTAAGACCGGATGACCCCCAATCGTTAACCGACTGCCCGTTTCATCATGCTTCAGGGTGGCCTGCGCGCCTAACGCCAGGGTGACGGTTTGCTGCTCGTGGCCGAAGTCCAGCCCGGTAATAACAGGAATATCAAGGCGTGAGCGGATGAAATCGACCATCGTTTCCAGCGAGTATCCTGCGTCATAGTCATTCGGCGCGGCACCGGTAAAACTGCCAAGAATAACCGCGGATTGACGTTCCAGAATACCGGCGTAATACAGCTGCAATAACATGCGCTCGACGCGGAACGGATGTTCATTGATATCTTCCAGTACCAGAATGCCGCCGTCAATTTGCGGCAGCCATGGCGTCCCGATGAGCGACACCAGCATTGCCAGATTTCCGCCCCAGAGTTGTCCTTCACACGACCAGTGCGGCCCGTTGCCCTGCCATTCAACGCTGTAGGTCGGGTTTTTCAGGGCGCGCCAGAAGTGTTCCACCGTAAATGGGTCAAGCTCGGGTGCCCCGAAATTACCGGCCAGCATCGGGCCGCTGAAGGTCACCACGTTATGCAGCGCGAGCAGCCCGAGCTGGATTACGGTAAAGTCGCTGTGGCCGCAGATAAGCAGCGGATCCTGCTGCTGACGCTTTGCCAGCCCTTGCCAGTCAATACTCTCCAGCAACCGGCTCGCACCATAGCCGCCGCGCACCGCCAGCACGATATTGTTCTCACCCTGCAGGTTCACCAGGCTGTTGATATCATTCAGCCTTTGCGCTTCCGTACCGGCAAAACGCTGCTGGCGGCGGGGGATAATTGTCTGATTTTCTACCGGGTAACCGAGTTCCAGTAAGCGCTCAACGCCCCGCTGTGCCGCCTCCTGGTTGATGCAGTACCCGGACGGCGCGATAAGATGAAACTGAGACATGGCAATTCCTTGCTGAATGAGAATCTAATTGTCTATATCATGCCGCTTATACGTTGCCTGCTTCAAGGGCGATGACCGGCTATAAGGATAGATGACGTGAAATTGAGATGGTTTGCTTTTTTGATTGTGTTGCTGGCTGGCTGTAGTTCAAAACATGACTATCAAAACCCGGCATGGAACCCGGAAGTGCCTGTAAAACGGGCCATGCAGTGGATGCCGATCAGTGAACAGGCAGGCAAGGCCTGGGGCGTCAGCCCGCGACTGATCACGGCGATCATTGCCGTGGAATCCGGCGGTAACCCAACGCTTGTCAGCAAATCTAACGCCGTGGGGCTGATGCAGCTTAAGGCCTCAACCGCAGGGAGAGAGGTCTACCGCTATATGGGCTGGCGTGGTCAGCCGTCAACCAGCGAGCTGAAAAACCCGGAACGCAACATCTCCATGGGCACGGCCTATTTGAGCATTCTGGAACACGGCGTGCTGAAGGGAATCGAGGATCCTGAAGTGATGCAGTATGCGCTGGTGGTCTCTTACGTGAACGGCGCGGGTGCGCTGCTCAGGACGTTCTCATCGGACCGTAAAGAGGCGATAGAAGAGATCAACGACATGGACAAAGACGAGTTCTTTGAACACGTGGTGAAAAATCATCCGGCACCACAGGCTCCGCGTTATATCTGGAAAGTTCAGAAAGCGATGGATGCCATGTAATGCCGTTGTCGGGCGGCCTGTGTGCTGCCCGGCTCCTGTCACAACACTTTATTCGCCCGCTCCCGCGCCTCTCGCTCCAGAGAATAGATAATCCGCTGCAGTTCACGCTCTGCGCCCGGCCCGACGTTCAGGAAGCGGAAGCTCAGACGCGGCGTGACGATCGTTTCATTTTTGCTGTCGACCACCTTACGCTCGCTGATGGCAATCAGCTGCGCATCAAAGTAAAAACGCCCCCAGTCTCCCATATCCAGTTCGATTTGGGTAAATCGCATGCCTTCTACCAGTCCGTCAGGCTTTGGCGTATCCATCAGCGCACCCATGCCGCCCAGGGAGAGGTCAAAAAGGCGAAAGCGGATCTCTTTTTTGTCCGGCATTTTGGCCTTACCAAAATAGGCAGGGTGAAGCGGGGCACTGATACGAAAATATTCACGGCGCTGAACAAACCAGAGGTTGGCCGGCAGCGGGGTGACAAACGCCGGAAGACCACCGTATTCGCTCAACTCCAGGCGCGGCAGGACAAATTCCACTTTTGCGCCGTGCGTTTCTGCCATCACCGAGATCTTCTCCGCCCGCAGCGCGGCGCGGTTTTCATGCTCCTGGCTGCCCAGGTCAATGACCAGCCTCTCTGCAGAAGCATCCAGGATCTTGCTGATGAACTGATTGTTTGACCAGCTGATGCGCAGCGGCACCTCGCCTTTTTGCAGGTCGCGCAATACCCCTAATACAGCCAGCGGATTTTGCTTCAGGAACTGCTCACTGTAATTACTCACGCCGGATGGCTCCTTGATAAATGACAGACTGTCTCTGCGTTATCGGCAGCGTGAAACGAAACTTAATACAAACCGGTGAGTTTTTTTCGCAGCACAGAGAAGTTAAGTCGGTGAGATGAAATCGGTTTTACCGTGATGACCTATACTTACGTTACCTGCGCGGAGGGTTTTCTGCGCATGCGTTAAACCTGCAAGAGGGCATCGCTATGGGTATTATCGCGTGGATCATCTTTGGTCTTATTGCCGGGGCTATCGCTAAACTCATCATGCCGGGAAATGATGGCGGCGGCTTTATATTGACCTGTGTTCTTGGGGTTATTGGTGCGGTTGTCGGCGGCTGGCTGGCGACCATGTTTGGCTTTGGGGGCGACATTAGTGGATTCGACCTGCACAGTTTCCTTGTGGCTGTGGTGGGCGCCATTGTTGTCCTGGGCATATTCAGGTTGCTCCGACGGGCATAGATGACACAAAACGGCTCTCGCGACAGGGCCGTTTTTTTTGCCGCGATATTGATTTGCTAATCGAAATGATAATAATTGTCGTTCCTAGTTGCATATAAACACAAGACGACATTATGAACACCTCACGTTTTGCAGTATGCGCGTTGGCAGGAGCCGTGACGCTGGCATTACAGGCACAGGCATTTGCTGAAGAATCCACCATTCTTGTCACCGGCTCTGAGCAGGGCAGCGTTCTCCCCGCATGGACAAACAGCGCAACCAAATCGGCCGTTGCCGAAAGTAAAACGCCGCAGGTGATCGATACCGTCTCTGCGCAGCAGATCGCGCAACGTCATGCCAACTCCGTGAACGAAATCCTGCGCTATGTTCCGGGCGTTTCGACAGAGCTGCGTGGCAATACCACCTACATGAGCGAATATAAAATCCGTGGTTTTTCCGTTGACCATGAGTTCTACAACGGACTGCAACTGCCGTATAACGTCACCGGAAATACCAAAGCGCGCATCGATCCACTGCTGATTGAGAGCGTTGATATCCTCAAAGGGCCATCTTCTGTGCTCTACGGCGGTGGCTCCCCGGGGGGGCTGGTGAATATTCAGGGTAAAAAACCACAAAAAACCGCCCATACCGAGTTGGGTTTCAACACCGGCAATCGCAATCTGAAGGAGGGTTATCTCGACTCGACCGGACAAATTGCCGACAGCGACTGGAACTACCGCCTGCTGGGCAAAGCCACGGAAAATGATGATCAGCCCCATACCACGCGCTATGAAAATTATCTGGTTGCCCCGTCCGTGACCTGGGAGCCGGACAGCAAAACGCGTCTTACGGTTGATGCACTGGCGCAAAACTCCCCGAGCCTGTCTCCATCCAACCCGTTGCCGCTTGCTTATCTGCGCTCGAAATATGCCGACCGCCGGGATTATGCCGGGGATGAGTGGAGCGGTTTC
The DNA here is from genome assembly GCF_049237765.1 of Enterobacter cloacae complex sp. SHL021. Taxonomy (NCBI): domain Bacteria; kingdom Pseudomonadati; phylum Pseudomonadota; class Gammaproteobacteria; order Enterobacterales; family Enterobacteriaceae; genus Enterobacter; species Enterobacter cloacae complex sp. SHL021. The sequence goes on from NZ_JBMKJG010000011.1 coordinate 168,525, forward strand.
AAACAGCGTCAGTGGATGCTGGGCTACAGCTTTGAACATGAGTTTGACAGTGGCTGGGGCTTTAACCAGAAGGCACGGTACTTTGATGTCGACACCCACCAGCGCAGCGTTTATGCCACGGGGACGGGGAGCGCGGTCTACCAGCTTAACCGGTTTGCTTACACCACGGATGAAGATCTGAAGAGCTTCAACATCGATAACCAGGTAACCAAAACCGTGGCGCTGGGAGAGTGGAAACACCACCTGTTGGCCGGGTTTGACTATCAAAAGATGGACTCTCACTTCTACTACCGTTATGCCTCAACAACACCTGGCATCGATATGCGAAATCCTGACTATTCGCAGATCAATGAACGCGATCTCGGGTTGTATACGGGGCAAAAAAATCGCCTGAGCTATCAGCAAAACGGCTATTACCTGCAGGATCAGGTGGAGTTTGGCGGTTTAAATCTGCTGGCCAGCCTGCGTTATGACGATTACCGCTCGGTAACCACCAATTATATGCAGAATGGCGACAAGGCGTGGGTCTCGCAGGACCGCGTGACCAAACGCCTGGGCGCGCTTTACGCGTTTGAGAATGGGCTTTCACCGTTCATCAGTTACTCCGAAGGGTTTGCCCCGGTGTCGCCGCAGGGGACGCTTACGGCTAAAGAGGTGAAGCCAACCACCAGCAAGCAGGTGGAAGGCGGGGTGAAATACCTGCTGGCGGATTACGCCACAACCTTTACCGCCTCGGTATTTAATATCCGTCAGAAAAATGTCGTCACCTCCGATCCGGGCTTCCTGAATTACAGCCAGACCGGAGAAGTGGAATCTAAAGGGGCTGAGCTCTCAATCGTCAGCCGCCCAGCGGATAACGTGACCCTGATTGCCAACTATGCCTACACCCATCTGATCAATACCGAAGATGACAAATACCAGGGCAAACGGCCAACGCAGGTACCGGAGAACGCGTTCAACCTGTGGGGGGATTACACCTTTGACAACACGCCGCTGAGAGGGCTGATGCTGGGGGCAGGGGCGCGCTACACCGGTCCAATGGAAATTTCACCGAACAACGATGCGGGCAAACTGGGCGGCACCATGCAGTACGATCTGGCGGCCTCCTATCGTATGGGGGAAATCCTGCCGTCGCTGGAGGGATTAACGCTGAAAGCCAGCGCGCAAAACATCACCAACAAAGAGACGCTGACCTGCTACGACGCGACAAACTGCTGGATTGGGCGTGACCGGACGTATCAGTTGGGGGCGAGCTACAGCTTCTGATTATCGTTTCCCTCTCCCGCAGGGAATGCAGGCCGGGTAGGCGTTAGCGCCACCCGGCATTGTTCACTTACTGCGCCGTACTTTTCACCGGCGCAGCCTCATCATTCGCCGCAGGCTGATTCTGCGGCACGCTGTCACACGGTTTCTCTTTCGGACAGACCAGATCCAGCATCTTCAGCGTCACGCCGTTGCTCCAGCCGAATCCATCCTGTAGCGGATACTCACCGCCGCCACCGCCCGTACCGGTGGAGGAGACATCATATTTCTCCACCAGTTTCTGCTCGCGATCGTAGGTATGCTGAACATTTTTCAGGAAGCGCCAGGTGACATCCATCGCGACCTTGTCCTGTCCATAATTCTGCAACCCTTCCGTGGCTACCCACTGCAGTGGCGCCCAGCCATTGGGGGCATCCCACTGCTGGCCGCTGTTCACGGTGGTGGTGGTGATGCCGCCCGGTTTCAGCAGACGTGAGGACGTCGCTGCAGCCACTTTATCTGCGCGATCCTGTGCCGCGGCCTTCACATACAGCGGGAATAGGGCTGCAGCCGTGAGCTGATTACGCACCTTCTTACTCTTCAGGTCGTAATCCGCATACCATCCCTCTTTATCGTTCCACAGATACTTCTCCATCGCCTTCTGGCGCGCCGTGGCCAGGGCTTCATATTTGCTCGCGCTGGCGGCATCGCCACTCTCCTGGCTTGCCCGGGCGAGCAGTTTTTCCATCTTGAACATCAGGGCGTTCAGATCCACCGGCACAATACTGGTGGTGCGGATGGTGCCCAGCTTTTGCGGATCGTCCATCCAGCGGGAGCTGAAGTCCCAGCCTGAGGCCGCCGCAGAGCGCAAATCGCGGTAGATTTCGGTTGCCGGGCGGTTAGGGTTGCTTTTGGCGGTGGTGATATCGTCAAGCCACGACTCCGGACGCGGCGTGTCGCGGTCATCCCAGTAGCGGTTAAGCAGTGAGCCATCCTCCAGCTTCACCACGCGTTTGTTGGCCTCTCCGGCCTGCAGCGCATCTGTGCCCTCCATCCAGTAGGCGTATTCCTTTTCCATCTGCGGACGGTATTTCTTCAGCGCCTCGCTGTCGTGCGTGGCCAGCAGTTCCACCATCAGCGAGAAAAATGGCGGCTGGGAGCGGCTCAGATAGTAACTGCGGTTGCCGTTCGGAATGTGCCCCCATGTATCCAGCTCGTAGGCAAAGTTGTCCACCATATCGCTGATTTTGTCCCAGTGGCCGCTTTCCGCCAGCCCTAACATGGTGAAATAGCTGTCCCAGTAGTAGACCTCGCGGAAACGCCCGCCCGGCACAACGTAGGATTTTGGTAAGGGCAGGAGTGAATCCCATTTGTTACTGGCTTTATCGGTGGTACGCGTCAGCACAGGCCACAGCCCGTCAATATGCTCACGCAGGCTCTGCCCCGCAGGAGGAACATATTTTTCCCCTTCCGCGGGAAGCGTGAAGTTCATATCAACAAAATGGCGTAAATCGAACCCGGACTGACGACGCTGCATGCGGTAGTCGGCCAGGATCGTCAGGGGATCGCTTTTCGGTACGGCATCGGCAAAGGTTTTTTGATCGGGGAGGAGTTTGGCGCTCTGGACATCGTTGAAAAGAGGGCCGAGCAAGATATCCGGTGAATTTGTCTGGCCAGAGTTCATCTCTTCCGCGTTGCCTGTCGCGGCAACCGCGAGCAGCGAACTGCCCAGAACCAGAGGTAAGAGGCGAGGGCGCAGCTTTTGAGGTGTTATCATCGGTGCTTCTCCTTATTTCGCTGAGCAGCGGTCACGCTGTAATCATTCACCAGAAAACCTTAGTCGAATATTCCGCGCTTCGCGTGTCGAACATCGCACTTTGCACAAATCCAGACAATTTACCGTTGCGTTTAATGCCCCGGTGGCGCGGCTGAAATATTGATATTGTGAATGGCTGTAGGCGAGAAAATAAATTGCGATCCGTTACGCATAATTTTCCGGATAAAGGCTTTCTTTTAATTATCCCGATCACATAAAGCAAAAAACATAACTTCATGGTGAAAAAACATAATGGATCGCCTCGTTGCGCTCAGGCGAAATTATTGCCAAAGCAGAAACCGGTTTCATCAATAAGGAGTAACGTGATGTCAGTGAGTGAAAAAATTCCGGTCCGGGAAAAAATAGGCTACAGCCTTGGAGATGCCGCGAGTCATATTGTTTTTGACTCCTCGGTCGCCATTCTGGCGTATTACTACACGGATATTTATGGCTTACCCCCGGCCGTAATGGGAACCATGTTTCTTTTGGTCCGCTTATTAGATGCCATTACCGACCCCGTTATGGGAGCGATTGCCGATGCAACATCCACTCGCTGGGGACGTTTTCGTCCCTGGCTGCTGGCGATATGCGTTCCTTTTGCGGTGAGCTGCGTGCTGGTATATTCCATACCTGATTTTACTGAAACCGGAAAAATTTATTATGCCGTTGGCGCGTATATATTTATGACCCTGATGTATACCGCCATAAATATCCCGTATTGTTCTCTGGGGGCGGCGCTGACGTCCGATCCGCGTGAAAACCTCTCGTTGCAGTCCTGGCGCTTTGCCATTACGCCAATTGGCGGGGCGCTCGGCACCGCGTTGATTCTGCCCCTGGCGGACTATCTCTACCCCGGCGACAGGGCGACCGGCATTCAGGTGGCGATGGCGCTTTTTGGCGCAATCGGCTGCGTGATGTTTATCATTTGTTTTGTCACCACCAAAGAGCGTGTCCAGCCGATCAAAGAGGAGAATCTGAACATCGCCCGGGACGTTAAAATTCTCTTTCGTAACGATCAGTGGCGCATTCTCTCGATCTACAACTTTATGATGCTGGTGGCGGTGGTGATCCGCGGTGGCGCAGTGGTCTATTACGTGAACACTGTTCTCAACAAGGGGGCTGACGTCATCTCGTTCTTTATGCTGGGTGGGATGCTGGCCTCGATGTTTGGTTCGGTTCTGGCGCAGCCGTTCGGTACCCGTTTTTGCAAGGTTAAACTCTCCTTCTGGATCAATATTCTCAACGCTGCGTTAGGCGTGGCCTGCTTCTGGCTGCCGCTGGAGTTCTGGGTCATACCACTGATTGCCCATGTGCTCATTCAGATTGTCCAGGGCGGTAACGGCGCGTTGCAGTGGTCAATGATCACTGATGCAAATAATTACGGTGAATGGAAAACCCAACGTCGTATTACAGGTATGAATGTTGCGGCCAATATTTTCGTGATTAAGTTAGGTGTCGCCGTCGGTGGTGCTATTCTGGGTTGGGTGCTGGCCTGGTTTAATTACCAGTCGAACAGTACCGTACAGTCAGAATCCGCCATTCAGGGTGTTATTTTATTGTTCACGTTAATTCCTTCACTCTTTTATTTACTCACCGCATTCTCGATCAAATTTTATAAATTAACTGAAAACGTCATGAATGGCGTGGTGAGTGATTTAAACAAAGGCGAATTCGCTAACTCTTAATAGTTGCAGCAGTAAGCCGATAATTCATTTGAATTATCGGTGAGGTTCTCTGTGTCCGTCAGGAAATAATGATTAACTCACGAGGATGGAGTCGATGAAAGTGAAATACCTTGCACTGCTCGTCAGTGCGTTTTGTTCTACCGCAGCAATGGCAGCAAATGATACCCAACGTCTGGAAGATAAGCTGGCGCAACTGGAGGCGCGCCTCGAAAAGGCCGAAACAAGGGCAGCAAAGGCAGAAGCACAAATTCAGGTTCTTGAGCAACAGCAGCATCCCGTGGTAGCTGCAAATCCTGTGGTGGTTGAATCCACAGAGCCTGCGACAGCGCAAACGGCACCTAAGCTTACGTTATCCGGCTACGGTGATATTAAATTTTATGGTGACGTTGAATTTAATATGGATGCGGCCAGCAAGACCGGCAGTTTAACGTCCATGAAAACGACAGCCAATAAAGACTGGGCACCCGGTAACAATGAACGCTGGGATATTAACGGGCGTTTGCTGCTGGGGTTTGACGGCTATAAGCGAATGGAAAACGGCAATTTTGCCGGTTTCTCCGTACAGCCGCTGGCGGACTTAACGGGCAAAATGAACCTGGATGACGCGGTCTTCTTCTTTGGCACGGAAAACGACTGGAAGGTAAAAGTTGGCCGCTTTGAAGCCTATGACATGTTCCCGCTAAACCAGGATACCTTCGTTGAATATTCCGGCAACACCGCTAACGATCTCTACGGCGATGGCTATGGCTATATCTATATGATGAAAGAGGGGCGGGGGCGTAGCGACAGCGGCGGTAACTTCCTGCTGAGTAAAACCCTGGGCAACTGGTATCTCGAGGTTAACACGCTGCTGGAAGACGGCAGCTCGCTGTTTGTTGACCAGCAGTATCATGGCATGGACCTGGATAACGATAAAAACGTCGCCTACGTCCGTCCGGTGATTGCCTGGCAGGAAGGAAACTTCTCGACCGCCATCGCGATGGAGAGCAACCTCGTCAACAATGCCTACGGCTACCACGATGCGTCCGGAAGATGGGTCGACCAGTCTGACCGCACCGGCTATGGCTTTACCATGACCTGGAACGGGCAAAAAACCGATCCGGATGACGGTATCGTGGCGAACCTGAATACCGCCTACATGGATGCTACCGACGAGACGGATTTCACCGCGGGCGTGAATGCCTTATGGCGCAATGTTGAGCTGGGCTATATCTACGCGCATAACCAGATCGATAATTTCAACACCGCCAACTTTAATGCGGATTGTGATGGCGACTGCTGGGTGACCGATCCCGGTGATTATGATATTCACACCATTCATGCGTCGTACCTGATCCCGAACGTCATGAAGATGAAGAATTTCAATATCTATCTTGGCGCGTATGCCTCCTGGGTTGAAGCACATCCGAATGACGGCGATGACCGTAACGACGATCGCTATGGCGGGCGCGTGCGCTTCAAATACTACTTCTGATGTCCTGCGCCAGTCAGGCCTCTTCCGGGGTCTGGCTGGTCTCCCGCAGCGTGCCCGGCGCATGGCCGATTATTCGCTTGAACGCCCGGCTAAACGCCGCAAGGGATCCGTACCCCAGGCGCAGCGCGACCGTTTCAATAGGCTGATTTTCATGGCGAATGTACTGAATGGCCAGGCGCATCCTCAATTCGCTGAGGTATTTCGCCGGGGTGGTGCCCGTCGCGGCGAGAAAACGTTCCGCAAACACCGAGCGGGAGGTGCCAGCCTCTTTTGCCAGATCCGCCACGCTCCAGTTCAGACCTGGCTGCTGGTGCATGGCGTAAATGGCCCGGCTCAGACGCGGGTCACGCAGTACCTGCACCCAGCCGGTGGCTTTTCCGCAGCCTCCTTCAACCCAGCCCCGCACGATTAGCGCCGCCACCACGTCCGCCAGCCGCGCGAGGATCCCGGCGAATCCGGCCTGACGCGTCATGGATTCGCGTTCCATCGCCGCCAGCAGCGGGTGGATCTCTGGCCAGGTGGACATCAACCGGCTCACCATCATCACCTCCGGCATCGCTTTAATTAGCGGCTGCATTCCGCCCAGTTCAAAGTCCATGCATCCGCTGAAAATCACGGTGTTCTCGCTGTCCGGGCAGGGTTCGCAGGTGATGGCGCAGACCGAGCCGCAGATAGGCTCGCTGGGAAACGCGCTAACCGGCGTGATGGTTGCTTTCTCGTCAGACAGCAGGGCGTGCGCATTACCGTTCGGAATAAAAAGGGCATCGCCGCCGCTTAAGGTGAACGTTGCGCCACTCTCCATACGCAGCAGGGCGCTGCCGCGGCTGACAAAATGAAACTGTGCTTTGCCCGGCGCCTGGTGGAACGCCACGCCGAAAGGCGCGCTGGCTTCAATGCGGCGGTATTTCACGCCCGACAGGCGCATTCCGCGCAACAGCTCGCTAATCAGATCGGGGGACTGAGCGGTCATGGCAAAACTCCGGACGAATAATCAATAAGTGGAGATTATATGTCATAGATCGTCCAGGGTGAACACTCTATCCTTTTGCGACAGTTGTCACATTTTCATAACGGGAGATCAACAGATGAGTTCATGTGTCGCGGCGAGAGAGGCTGTTGTGCCTGCAAAACCCGCCTGGCGGGCCGTCTATTCACTGGGGCTGGGGGTGTTTGGTTTGATCACGGCGGAGTTCCTGCCCGCCAGTTTGTTAACGCCCATGGCCGCAAGCCTGGGCGTAACGGAGGGGATGGCTGGGCAGGCGGTGACCGCCACCGCGCTGGTCGCGCTGGTCACCGGATTGCTGATCACCCCGGCGACCAAAAGTATCGACCGTCGCTGGGTACTGATGTTTTTCTCGGTGCTGCAAATCGTCTCCAGCCTGCTGGTGGCTTTTGCACCCACGCTGCACGTACTGCTGATGGGACGCCTGCTGTTAGGGATTGCCATCGGGGGATTCTGGGCGATGTCGACCGCCACGGCGATGCGTCTGGTGCCTGCCGATAAAGTGCCGAAAGCGCTGGCGGTGATCTTCTCCAGCGTGTCGATCGCCACGGTGGTCGCGGCCCCGCTGGGCAGCTATCTTGGCAGCCTGATTGGCTGGCGTAACGTCTTTATCCTCTGCATTCTGCCGAGCATGCTGGCGTTGCTGTGGCAGCTTTGGGTACTACCGTCAATGAAGCCGGAGAGCAGCGGCAGCCTGGGCACACTGTTCCGCGTGCTGCGTCGTCCGGGAATGATCGGTGGAATGCTGGCGACCATTCTGATCTTCAGCGGTCATTTTGCCTTCTTTACCTATCTGCGTCCGTTCCTTGAAACGGTGGGGCAGGCAAGCGTGGAGAGCATCTCGCTGATCCTGCTGGGCTTTGGGATTGCCAACTTTATCGGTACCTCCGTAGCCGGACATCTGCTTGCGCGTAATCTGCGCCTGACGCTGGCGCTGGTACCGTTCGCCATGGGCGTGCTGGCACTCACCATGGTGGCGTTTGGTCATCTGGCGATACTGGATGGATTGCTGGTGGCGATGTGGGGCTTTGCGTTTGGTCTGGTTCCGGTGGGCTGGTCAACCTGGCTTGCCACGACGGTGCCAGATGAAGCCGAAAGCGCAGGTGGTTTGCTGGTGGCCTCTATCCAGCTGGCAATCAGCGCCGGTGCGGCCGTGGGAGGGGCGGTATTTGACCTCAACGGCGCCAGCGGCGTCTTTGCCGGAAGCGGTTTCCTGCTGGTAACGGCGATGGTGATTGTGTTGATGGGCGTGAAGGTTAAGGCGGAGTGATTGTTTTCCCTCTCCTGTGGGAGAGGGAATTTATAGATGTCCATTATTCTACGCAGTCGCTCTCTCATTCCAGGTGTCTTTGAACATGATGTTCCCGTCACAATATTTCCATTCAATTGATTGGTAATGACTCCAACTTATTGATAGTGTTTTATGTTCAGATAATGCCCGATGACTTTGTCATGCAGCTCCACCGATTTTGAGAACGACAGCGACT